>REEM01000070.1 GCA_007695055.1 Spirochaetaceae bacterium
CGAACCCTCGTCACGAGCTTGGGAAGCTCGGGTAATGCCGTTATACGACGCCCGCTCGCTCCGGTCTTGGTTTATGACAGTGGTTAAGGTATCACAGAAACCCGGGTTTGTCCCAACGATTATCTCGTTCCGGACACATTTTGCGCCGTAGGGGCTGCGCCCCCACTCCGGCAGTTAGTCTGAATCAACAGGCTCGGCGATTGAACGAGTGAGCTCGGTTGCGTAACGCGATAGAACGAGGGTTGAGCCTAGCTCCTCGAGATACGGCACCGTTACTCTTCCACCCGGATGCAGCATTGTTGTTAAACGCCGACGCTCGCCCGTAGCTGATATGACATCCAGGTTCAGCTCGACTGAAACCGGATAACGCGGTAACTCATGCCGAAATACGCCGAAGACGAGTCCCTCAGGCACATTCTGCGGAGGTACCAGTTCAAGCACCAAGGCCTCACCGGCCTCAAGCTCGGAGCCAGCCACGGGTTGCTGTCGCTGAACTACGCCGGGAGTTCGACCAGGAGCAGGGTCTATGAGACGGAACTCGAATGGAATCCCAACTCGTCCAATGCGCTGAAGCGCTTCTGTGTACTGCAGGCCGACGTACGAGCTCGCCCGTATAGGTTCATCACGCGCTCCCCGACTGACTATGAGATTAAGATCCGTTGGGCCGCTCAGATCAACACCTGGCGCTGGGTCTTGTTCTACAATTATTCCAGGATCGGACTGATGGAAAACGTAGGTAACGTTCGATATTCGCAGCAGTGCGTCAAAGGTAGAGAAAAGCGCCTGCAGCTCGTCGCGTACTTCCTCAACCGGTCGCCCAATAAAGTCGTCAACCCGGTCCACAATAGCCCCTTGACTTACCACCAACTGCACACGTTGCCCAGCCTTCACTACCGAACCCGCGGCCGGGCTTTGATCAAGAATGGAACCTCGAGTAGCGGGGTCGGAGTCAAAACGGGCTTCGATCAGTGGATAGAGCTCACGCCGCTGCAGCTCAACGAGGGCTTCTACCAGCTCCTGTCCCCGTACCTCCGGTACCAGCGTGTCCTCGGCACCACGCAAGGACATGAGAAAGGTAATGGCACCGGCGACAAAGGTTATGAGAATTATTCCGATGAAGGAGTACATGAGAATCTTAAAGTACTTGATGTCCTGTTGGTCGGTGTGGTTCGGCATCATACTTTTGAATGTTTCGGTAATGCGATTCACCTAATTGTTCCTCCGAGAACGCTTCCAAGAAAGTTGGGGGTTCCGTTAAGAAATGTAGCCCAGTCAAGCGCCTTACGACCAGGGAGTTGAAGACGCCGGAGTGCGAGTACACCGTCCCCAGTTTGTACCAGAATTCCATGTCGGTTGTCCACTCCGAGCACCTTCCCAGCCTGAGTGCTTTCCATGGCTACGTCTTGATCAAGCTCCGTTGGTATAGCGGTTTCATGAAGCTTTAACTCTTTGCCGTCAAAGATAGTAAAAGCCCCGGGCCATGGGGAGAAGGCCCGCACTAAGCGGTCCAGTTCAAGCGCTGACCTGTCCCAGTTAAGAAGACCGTCTTGCTTCTTGACGAGGCCACAATAACTGGCCTGATGGTGCGCCTGCACCTCGGCCTGCTCATTGCCAGCTTCAATAGCGTTCAAGGTTTGGACGAGCAGCTCGGCGCCATGCTTTGCCGCACGTTCGGTAAGCGAGGCCGCGGTTTCGGTCCCGTCAAGGGGAATCTCACTGCGTGCCAATATATCACCAGCATCCATCTCAAGTGCCAGGCGCTGAATGCTCACGCCGGTGAGGGAGTCTCCGGCCAGAAGAGCCGCCGCAATTGGTGAGGGGCCACGATACTTCGGTAGCAGAGAAGGATGAAGATTCACTCCACCACGAGGAAAGAGAGCAAGGAACTTCGGGCCAAAAATCTTACCGTAAGCCACACAGACCAGAATTTCTGAGCCCAACTGAGCAATTTCTTCACGTGCCGAGCCGTTCAGCTTCTCAAAACGAAGCACCTTGAGCCCAAGTTCGACCGCGCATTCGGCAACCGGCGAGGCCTGCATTCGTCGACCTCGACCGACAGGCCGATCCGGTGCCGTTAGGACGGCTGTCACTTCATGAGCTTGGGCAACTGCGCGCAGGGAAGGAAGAGCAATCTCGGGGGTACCGGCAAAGAGTACCTTCACCGCGTAGAGTCCTCTGGTTTGCGGTACTTCTGCAGGAGCTTGTCTCGCTTCCGATCACTGAGGTGGTCCAGAAAGAGCACGCCGTTCAAGTGATCAAGCTCATGGAGAATGACGCGGGCCAGCATGCCGTCTGCGTTGAGAGTAAAGGGCCGGCCATTCTGGTTCCATGCCTGTACCTGTATCTCGTTCGGGCGTTTCACGTCTGCGTACAGTCCTGGTATGCTCAGGCAGCCTTCTTCGTACACCCCTGTTTCGTGGGAGGTACCGACGATACTTGGGTTCACGAATACGTGAACCGGGTCGTTGTCTACCTGCACCACAAAGAACCGTTCAAGAATGCCGACCTGCGGTGCAGCAAGGCCAATTCCACGCGCTTGGCGCATAAGGAACACCATGCGGTCTATAGTTACCCGCAGCGAGTCGTCCATGTCCTTGACTGCGGCTGCGGTTTGTTGTAGCACCTCATCCGGGTAGTACACAATTTCTATATCGTCCAAAGTGCCGAGATTGGATGGTGGAATAGAGATGTCCGGTGTTTGGTTTGTGTTATTCTTTTCCATTACAGTACTCTCCTAACACTACCCGGAAAGTGGAGTCGGGGTCAATGTTGAGAACACCGCAGCTTAGAGCAGGGCGCTCGGGTCTACATCAATCTCAAGGTGCAGGCCTCGGGGTGCCTCAAAATGGGACAAAAACAGGCTCAAGAGCCCTTGTACCCGGTCGAAACTCCCACAACGAATGAGCAACTGCACCCGCAGGTTTCCCGAGATTACTGCCAGGGGGCAGTCGGCTGGGCCTAGGAGTTCTCCAACCCTTTGCTCCTGCAGTTGCGTGCGTAAGGAAGTGGCTACCGACTCGGCAGTCGTGCGCACCAGGTTTGGTTTCTTGCCACGTACAACTATGCGAATCAGCCGAGAAAAGGGTGGGAAACCCAAAATGCGTCGTGTCTCTAGTTCCGACCGGTAGAACTCCTCTCGGTTTCCTTCCACTGCAAGTCTAACGGCAGCGTGCTCGGGTCTGAAACTCTGCACCAGCACTCGACCGTCGGGGACAAAGCGCCCAGCGCGCCCCGCAACCTGTACAATGAGGCCAAAGCAGCGTTCGGCGGCGCGAAAGTCAGGCATCTGCAAGCCAGTATCTGCCATAACAATCCCAACCAGTCGTACCCCAGGAAAGTTAAGCCCCTTAGCAACCATTTGAGTACCAAGAAGAATGTCGAGCTCACCTTTACGAAATGCGGTTATGGTTTCCTCCAGACTCCCTTTGACTCTCACTGAGTCACTGTCGAGTCTTCCAATACGGAGGTCGGGGAAATGGGCGGCCAACTCCTCCTCAACGCGTTCAGTTCCAAAGCCGGAGTAGCCAAGATCAAGCGAGCCACACTCAGGGCACACATGTATAGGTTGGGTCTTATAGCCGCAGTAGTGACATACCATACGGCCAGCCTGTTTGTGGTAGGTCAGGTTCACCGAACAGCTGCGGCACTTCATTTCATAACCACAACTGCGGCAGTGGAAGAAATAGGCAAAACCTCGCCGGTTAAGAAAGAGAATGCTCTGTTTGCCTGCCGAGTGTGTCTCCCTAATCTCATCAACCAACTGTTTTGAAAGCGCCTTGTCGCTCCCTTTCAGAGGAATAAGGTCGATGTCGGGAAGCTTGCCACCAGCTACACGGCCCCGAAGTTCGAGCCGCTGAATTCGCCCCTGCTCCATAAGATACCAGGCCTCAACTGAAGGCGTTGCGCTTCCCATAAGCAGATACGCACCCGCCCGCGCACACCTCTTCATTGCCACCTGTCGCGCGTGGTAGCGGGGGGCGGAGCTACTCTTGTATCCCGACTCGTGCTCCTCATCCAGTACTATGAGGCCAAGATCCTGCAGCGGCGCAAACACCGCACTCCGGGCCCCAATAACAACGCGTGCTTCTCCGCCTCGAATTCGGTTCCACTCGCCCAGTCGTTGTGATGGCGTCAGTCGCGAATGGAGCACGGCACAGGGCACCGAGAGCCGTGCCCGCAGGGTGTCCACCACCTGATGGGTCAATGCAATCTCCGGCACCAGGTAGATCAAGCTCTGTCCCCGAGCAAGCACGAACTCGGCTACTCGCAGGAACACCTCTGTCTTCCCAGATCCGGTAATTCCGTCAAGATAATAGAGCCCGGGCATTCCTGTGGTGACAGCCTTGAGCGCCTCGGCCTGGTCGACTGAAAGCTGGTCAGGCACCACACGGTAGGCTTCGTCGTCCGGGCCAAGACCTGGTGCTTCACGCTCACTACGCCCGGTGGGTGTCATGGCGCTCAGAGCCTCTCCAAGGCTGCAGTGGTACATCTCGGAAACCCATAGCGCAAGTTCTAGAAAGCTGTCATCAAACAAGGGGGTGGCATCTATCACGCGTTCAATGTCGCGCAACTGCTTAATCCCGACCGGCGCGGCAGTTGGGAACCCAACCACAAAACCGGGAAGCTTGCGGCGGCCAAAAGGCGCCATGACACGACTGCCAAGTGACGGAGTTGGGATACTGTCCGGTATGGTGTAGGTGAAACGTGAGTTGAGCGGAAGATTAAAGACAAGTTCTATGTAGGGGCTCACCGGCACAAGCTCATCGGTCTAGAATGGAACGGAGCAGCTTCAGATCTTCCCATACCGGCCGACGCCAGTCCGGGTTGCGCAACACCCCGCTGGGGTGATACGTAGCAACCATGGGCAGTCCGTAACAGCTGTGCTCGCGCCCTCGAAGTTTCCCTATACCCAACTCAGAGCCGGTCAAGAACTGCGCGGCAATTCGACCGGCAGCAAGAATGACGCGTGGATGTACCAGTTGAATCTGGCGCTCAAGATAGGGGCGGCAGGCCTGAATCTCAGCGGGCTCCGGGTCACGATTTCCAGGAGGTCTACACTTCACCACGTTGGTGATGTACACGTTATCTTCGCGTGAGAGACCTATGGCCCGGAGCCAGTCGTCAAGATAGCGGCCAGCCGGACCAACAAAGGGTTCACCCAGGCGGTCTTCCTCGGCCCCTGGGCCTTCGCCTATAACCATAACCAGCGGATCAAGCACCCCCACCCCTGGAACGGCCTGGGTGCGTCCACCGCTGAGGGGGCAGAGGTTGCACGCCAGGATCTCCTGCTCCAGCAGACGACGGACCGCGCCGCGGTCACGGTCGAGCTCCTGCTCAGGCACGGGCTCACGTTGCTGCCGATACGGCCCGTATACAAAGTCCTCCGCAAGATTGACAAGTTCACGAAACTCACGTGCAAACTCATGACTCATGTTCATACCGCACCCTATGAAAGAATAGGCCTCGAGCCGGAGCAGACTCCAAGCTCAAAGGACGTACGCCATTCTGCAAGGTTTCTACAAACAAATCACTGTGCTCCTGATGCATAGTCACAATTGAACCCACCAATGAACGTACCATTCGCCACAAAAAACCGGTCGCCACAATGCGAAATACCACGAACCTACCTTCGGGATAGAAGCCAGCCGAGATCACGCGCCTAACGGTACTCTTTACCTCGGCTGTTCGTACCGCAAACCCTGCATAGTCGTGCTCACCAACCACCATACCTGCTAAGCGGTTCATGCTACGCAGATCCAAACTCTGGGATAACCCCCACGCGTAGCGATCGTAACATGGATCCGCAAGCGTTGCAGGAAGGATATAGTATCGATATTCACGCGAAAGGGCATCATAGCGGGCATGGAAATCTTCTGAGACTTCAGTACAGCCGGTCACGCGAACATCTCTCGGCAACAACGAGTTAATGGCAGCTGGATACTTCTGAAGCGGAATGGAGTGTACTCGGGAACGAAAGCCAGCACGTTGTCCCACCGCATGCACCCCGGTATCGGTACGGCCAGCCGGAATAACGGTGGTGCGAACTCCATGGCGTTTGCTCAAGGCCTTTTCTAGTACACCTTGAACCGTACGCCCAGATGACTGCACCTGCCAACCGCTAAAGTCGGTACCGTCATAAGACAACGTCAGCAATAGGTTGCGTTCATGCATCAGGATTCTCAGGGTCGGTATCGGTGGACCCTAACTCCTTGGCAATCTGTTCATATACATCGCGCGCGTTATCCAGAATGGCAGCCGGTTTATCTTTAGATGCCCGACCCATGCCAAAAATTCTAGCAATGGTGCGCTTTGCACGATTCAACGCGACCTGACGTTTTTCCGAGTCCGTGGTTGGCCCGTATCTGTACTCCAGCATGCCGGTTACATAGAGCACACCGTCATAACCGTAGTTTTTGTCAAGATCCGGCCCTAGATGTCCACCCGACGACAGTTTTTCCTTGCCGGTCTGCTCCATCTCAATTGCATGCGCGTAGAAGAACCGTGCCTTCCTATAGAATACGCGTGCGAGATAGTCGTAGTTGTCATTGGGGTGTTTTTTGTGCATATCGTTGGCAACCCATGCCGCCCGCAGACAGCACAAGCCTTTCTTGAAGGTCGGCGAGACATCTTTATGGGCATGTTCATAACACAGGGTGGCAAGATAGTACGAGGCCAATCCCTCTTTGAGTTGCCGGGGTGAGGTGAAGTCGAGTGGTGGGAGAATATTCTCTACCTGCTCTCGGCGTTCGTTGTATTTCTGATGAAGCAGCTCGGCCGCTTCGGGCTTTATCGCCGCAAAGTCCGGCGCAAAGGAAGCATAGTAACAATGAGGACACACAACCACCGGATATATCAGCGGGTGAATTGCACCATACTTCTGAGAAGGTTCGTATGTGCGTCGAAGTTCATGGGTGAGCTTGCCAGCAATAAGCCGTCCTCGCCCTGTGCGCATTTCTTCCCGGAAGAACTCTTTGTCGCATACTGGACATTTCGTTGCGGTCTTCTGGAAAAATGTAATACTTGACTCGCCGTCCATCGCCTCTTCTCCTTAGGCAGTCCCGTCATGCTTCATGTCTGTGGTCACTGCTCACGAGTCTCAATCACCACCATTGCAAGGGCGTGTTCGCGTTCATGACTCATAGAAAGATGCACCCGCCACGCACCGGAGCGCCGCAGCGCATCGGCAGCGGTACCATGTAGGAGCATCTCGGGCTTACCGTGTTCGTCATTCTGTACCTGTATATCCTTAAGACGAATGCCGCGCATCCCTGTACCCAAGGCCTTGCCATAAGCCTCCTTGGCCGCAAAGCGTGCAGCCAAGGACAAAACAGCCGAGTCGCCACGCGAACGAATATCGGCGAGCTCGGCCGGGAAGAAGTAACGGTTAAGAATGTCGGGCTTGTCGAGCCAGACCTGCATCCGAGCAACCTCAACTACGTCAATACCAATTCCGTGAATCACTTTGCCCTACTCCGTTACGCTCAGCTCGACAAACATAGGTTCATAACGCAGAACCAGAAACCCAGCGGGGAGTACCGGCCTGGTCGAAAGCTCGTAGGTACCGGGAGAATCAATGTCAGACGCGTCAACAATGAGTTGCATGTCAGAGGGCGAAAGCCCCTCCAGTTCCTGCCCGCCACCTTGCAGGCGAATGAAACCGGTTTCCGGTTCAGACTCAATTTGTAGTGCCGGAGCAAGGTTCAGAATGACAACCTCCACCTGGTCAAAGGTCGTGAGCACTACCGACTCTTCAATTGATGCGCGGAACTCAACTATCTCACCTCCCGGAATGCTCACCAAGGGGCTCGGCCGCGAGAGGCGGACCTGCATGACAAAGGACTCGGTACGGCCTGCAACATTTATCTCTTCGGTTTGTATGGATTCTATACCTGCAACACGCTCGCGAGGACCGGTCACTGCAACCTGTGCTGGGCTTATTGCATAGCTCCCCAGTTGGTATCCTGGTGGTGGATATCCCGAGAGGTTTGGGACTATATCGACCTCGCGAGTGATCTGTTGGCCAAGGCGCACCATGACGTGCATTGGATCAATTCCTATTTCAAGCGGATCAATTCCTATTGCGGTGCCAAGCTTCTGCACCTGCACCGGAACACGGAAGGCACCCTCGGATGTCTGGCCGCTCAGGTCGGCAAATACATCAAGGTCTTGTTCAGAGATGCGGAAAATCTCGTCTGCCTCACCCCGAAGGGTCAAACGTACACGGTCGGCGAACGGCGCTGCCGGAACATAGCCACTTGGCAGTTCAAGCCTCAACGGTACACTTAGGTCACGGCTTTCAAGACGAGAGTAGTTATGGAACAGCACCAGCACCACCGCAGCCGCAATTGACAGCACCTTTGCGGGCCAGTTCTTGCGAGCACGAGAGAGTAACACGCTAATCTTCAAAGGCGGTCACCTCCTCCTGCTGCAGATCACTTATACCAGCGATATTCAGGAGATCCATTAAACGTGCACGCACTTCGTCAGTACCAAGGTCGTAGTAGAGGTTGCCGTCATAGGCAAGCGAAACTGCCCCAGTTTCCTCGGACACTACCAGCACTACCGCGTCGGACTCCTCAACCAAGCCCAGCGCAGCTCTGTGTCGTGTGCCAAAGCTTCTGCGAATATCGACCTGGTCCGAAAGAGGGAGCAAGCAACCAGCTGCTACCATCTTACTGCCCTCAATAAATACCGCGCCGTCATGGAGGGCTGTATCAAAACCAAATATTGATAGGAGAAGTTGGCTCGATATGTCTGAATCAAGCCGCGTGCCGGTTTCAATAACGCCCTTCTGCCCAACTTGACGAACAAAGGCTATGAGTGCACCCCTCTTGCGAACCGAAAGGACCTCGGCGGCCTGGACTACCGCGTCGAGTTGGTTGGTCTTGGATGTCTCGGTAAACTGTAACCACCGCCCCTGTCCAATACGCGTAAAAATCTTCCTCAGCTCGGGCTGGAAAATGATTGCAATTCCTATGACGAGGCTGGGGGCAACAATATTGAGTAACCATAACAGCGTACGGAGATCAAAGACGTACGCGGTCGCATAGGTAAGACCGACGAATACTCCTCCACGCACAAGCTGTACCGCACGAGTCTGCACAAGGATCTGATACCCCTTGTAGAATAAAAACGCGAGTAACAAGATATCGAGCGCTGGCAGCACGTAACCGCGCAGCAGCCAAATGTCGGTAAACCAATTCACCTATCGCTCTCCCCCGGGGAGGACAAAAACAGTCCTACTCTTAGAGCATCGACAGTTTCGGCGACGTCATGAACTCTCAATATCTCCGCTCCATGGGATGCGGCATGCAATGAGACCGCCAGACCGCCAGCCAACCGTGCTTCTACGGGTCGCGCTTGACCGTGTTCGTCCGCTAGCAGTGCACCAAGAAAGGATTTCCGGGAGTGCCCAATGAGAATAGGAAAGCCAGAGGCTCGGAGTCGTGGAATACCCCTGAGAACCGCAATATTGTCTTGTAGCCGTTTGGCAAAACCAATGCCTGGATCAAGAATAATGCTGTTCATCGGTACACCAGCCTTGCAGGCAACTTCAACCGCAGCTTCCAACTCCTCGAGTATCTCACCCACTGGATCTTCATAGAACGGAGCAACCTGCATGGTTGCAGGAGTGCCGCGCATATGCATGAGAACGAGAGCCGCCCCATGTTCGGCAGCAATGTCGGCCTTCTCCGGGTCTTCATGCAGCGCTGAGATGTCGTTTATTATGTCTGCCCCGGCGAGCAATGCACGCCGTGCTACCTCGGATTTACGAGTGTCCACCGAGATTGGAATATCGGAAAATGTGCGGATTTCTTCGAGGACGGGAAGCACCCGATCAAGTTCGGTGCTCAGGGATACAGAAGCACTCCCAGGGCGGCTCGATTCCCCGCCTATATCCAGGATGTCGGCGCCGGAGCTAATCATTTCACGAGCCTGCTTCACCGCAACCGCACAGGACTCAGCACGTCCGCCAGGGTAAAAAGAGTCTGGCGTGCAGTTGAGTATGCCCATGACCAAGGGAACAGGACCAATGGGAAGGGTTCTCATACGAGGTAGTGGAATAATAGTCATACGAACCTGCTGGCAGGCTAAACACCGGATCTGGTGACCGGTAGCGGACTGAAAGCGGCTGCCTACCAATGTGGTATGACAGCCTTATCTTTCATAGTTGAGGGCCACGATGAACCCTACACGCCCGTTATCGAGCCTTCTTCTTGTGTCGGTTCTTTCTGAGTTTTTTCTTACGCTTGTGAGTTGCTATCTTTTTACGCTTACGCTTACGTCCACACGGCACTCTTAGTCTACTCCTTAGGCAACAGGTGAAAGATGAGCGCTCAGTATGCTTATTCGACCGTCTACTGTCAAGGCCTGTCGGTGTCCGAAAAAAATGAGCTTGCGACTCTCACTAGGGACTGAAGGTCGTCGGCGTGAATGCCAATGGCCTCACCTATGCTACGAAAAAACAACATTTGTCGTTTTGCGTAGTGTCGGCTATTGCGCTGAATGAGGCGGACAACCTCTTTCACGGCCGTACTCTCAGACACACCGGCACTCTGGAGGGACTCGGGGGTCAGAACACCCTCCTCGAGTGCGTCGAAAAACTCCTTGTAACCAATACTGCGAATTCCTGCGTGCCGCGTGCTGTAACCGGCCCGAGCCAGTCCTAACACCTCCTCAGCAAGACCGGCCTCAAGCATAGTCTCTACCCTGGCATTAATGCGGGCATATAACTCAGGTCTAGGGCGGTTCAGGTTCACTACAATTGCCCGTAAACCGGGACGTATGCTTTCCGGCACACCATAACTTGACCGGGGACGACCGGAACTAGAGTACACCTCAAGTGCCCGTACGAGACGATAGTGATCTGCCACGTTGATCTTGGCTGCCGAAACAGGGTCAACCTGTTCAAGTTCCTTCCGTAATGGCTCTGCACCGGCCTGTGCAAGCCGCGCCTCTAGACGCTGACGGTGCTCCGGATCTGAAGGCGGAGCTTCTGGAAGCCCGTATAGCAGCGCCCGGATGTAGAACCCCGTACCCCCCGAAACAATGGGAATTTTTCCACGGGCGGCTATCTCGGGAAGCAACTGTTCAGTTTGCCTGACAAAGCTGCCAGCATCGTATGCCTCATGCAGACTGAGTGTATCTATGAGATGATGTGGTAGTTCACGTAGTACTCTGGGGGGAGGTTTGGCAGTACCAATGTTCAGCTGCTTATACACCTGCATTGAGTCTGCACTAATGACCTCAGCCCGTCCGGCAAAAGCCCTGAGCAGGATCTCGGTCTTACCGGTCCCAGTGGGCCCAAAAACGCAGAGAAAGGGTGGTAAAGACTCCGGGTTTGATGCCGGAGTCGATGCTGAAATGGTTGGGCCGCTCATGCGGCTTCCTTAGTCCTCGATCTGGAACTGAACTTTCTTGGTAAGCACCTGGTGTATGGCCGTAGACACCACCTTTCCCTCATTGACATCCAGTTCGTCGTCACCAGTAACGGTAATTTGAAATGCTCGACGTATAGCTGCCGATGTAGTCTCGTACACGTTTCCGTGGTGGTTCTCTAGTTCCCGTAAAGGAATGATCATATTGAGTTTCTCCTGCGCATGCGTACGAAGATTTCCGCTTGATTTTTCATGATAACGATTCCTTCGCTGCTGGTAAAGCCCCTGGACAGGGATAGGGATTATGTATATAAATACGAACCGTTCCGGCCGCCCATCTGGAAACAATCCCATACTTGGAGGTGACTCGCTTGTTAGCAGCAACCCTTACTATCGCCCTTATTGGCATGCTGGTGGTGTTTGTTTTCCTTGGCTTGCTGGTACTTACGCTCACCGGAGTAAGCTTAACATCACAGTTTCTGTTTCCACCACATTACCCCCCGAGTATGGGTGAACCGGAGATTGCTCTGGCGGTCGCACTTGCCCACGCTCAGAGTAGACGTATACACTCAGATACAAAGGGAAGCACAGCATGAAAAAACTCATAAAGTTCATGAATACCGGATTCAGAGACGGTTTCCAGTCGGTGTTTGGGGCACGCGTGTTCACCGAAGACTTCCTGCCCGCGGTTGAGGCGGCGCGCCACGCAGGCATCATGCATCATGAAATTGGCGGTGGAGCGCGTTTCCAGTCTCTGTACTTCTATTGCAACGAAGATGCGTTTGCCATGCATGACTCGGTTCGAGCAGCCGCTGGGCCAGAGGCCAACCTTCAGACACTTGCTCGTGGCATAAATGTTGTTGGCCTCGACTCCCAACCGCGAGATATTATCAAGCTTCATGCAGAGCTCTTCAAGAAACACAGTATTACAACGGTGCGGAACTTCGACGCGCTTAACGATGTAGAGAACCTGGTCTATAGCGGCCGCTGCATTAGTGAGGCGGGTCTGAAGCATGAGGTTTGTGTCACACTTATGGAGTTACCACCGGATGTTGAGGGCGCACACACCGCGGAGTTCTACCTGCAGATGCTCAGGCAGATACTCGACGCCGAAATACCATTCGACTCTGTATGTTTTAAGGACGCCTCTGGAACCTCGGTACCCAGCAAAGTATACGACACCATCAAGGGTGCCCGTGAGATGCTCGGTAAAGATGTGCACATAACCTTTCACACCCATGAGACTGCGGGGGTGAGCATTTCCCAGTACATGGCAGCCCTTGACGCTGGAGTAGATCAGATAGACCTTTCAATGGCGCCGGTTTCTGGTGGCACCTGCCAACCGGACATAGTCACTATGTGGCATGCGCTCCGCGGCACCGAGTATGACCTTGGTATAAATATTCAAAAGGTGATTGAGGCTGAGGAAGTATTTCGCGAGTGTATGAGCGAGTACTTTGTGCCCCCCGAGGCAATAGCGGTTGAACCGGTTATTCCTTTCAGTCCAATGCCGGGTGGCGCACTGACTGCAAACACCCAGATGTTGCGGGACAACAACCTCCTGCACCGCTTTGACGAGGTTATTCGCAACATGGGAGAGGTCATTAGCCGTGGCGGATTCGGCACCTCGGTAACGCCGGTTTCGCAGTTCTATTTCCAGCAGGCTTTCAACAACGTCATGCTTGGCCCATGGAAACGTATTGCAGAGGGCTACGGCAAGATGGTGCTTGGGTACTACGGGAAAACACCCGTCCCACCGGATCCCGAGGTTGTAAAGCTGGCAAGCGAACAGCTAGGACTTGAACCGACCACCGAGAGTCCACTTGATATAAACGAACGCGACCCAAAGAAAGGCATGGAGGCGGCACGCAGCGCCCTCACTGACAACGACATTCCTATTTCCGAAGAGAACATTTTCATTGCTGCAACCTGTAAAGAAAAAGGCATTGCATTTCTGGCAGGAAAGGGTCGGCTCGGCGTGCGCAAGAACGGTTCCGAAGGCTCGACTGCTCGTGAGTCTGGCGGCGCGCATGGTGAACGTGTGCCGGTTGGCAATCATTCCGGCCGCTACAGCGTAACCATTAACAGCCACCGCTACGAGATTGACCTCAAGGGTCAGACCGCGCTGGTGAATGGCCAGGAGTACCAGGTAGCTATACAGGCTGGCGCCCCTGGGCCTGCTGGTTCACACCCGGTTGCTGGTGGCCACAGTTCGGCCGGTGAACTCCCACCAGATACCACCGCTGCAATGCGTACCGACGGGGCCGATGAGTTCAAGGCCACATTAGATCTCAAGGCACCCATGTCCGGGCTGGTATTACGAATGTCGGTAGCACCCGGAGCCTCGGTCAACAAAGGGGATGAGATAATTGTTCTGGAGGCCATGAAGATGGAGACTCCGGTTGAATCGCCGGTTCGTGGCATTGTGACCGATGTATTTGTAGAAACCGGGGATCAGGTTGCCGCCGACTCGGTCTTGTTACGAATCACGCATTAGGCAACCGGAGTAACCGCATGTTTGTACAGACGCTACACGAAGTTTGGCTCGCTACCGGAATTGCCGCTATGGATATCGGGAGCCTGTTCATGATCGCGGTGTCCAGTGTTCTCATTTATCTGGCTATCCGCAAAGAGTTTGAACCGCTACTGCTCATTCCCATTGGTTTCGGCGGCATTCTTGCAAATGTTCCGATTGCTGGCATTGCCAGTGCCACGCGAGAGGTCATTGATCCGCTGACACTCGAAATTACAACCGAGTTTGGCGGCTTCTTGGGTCAGATCTACGGCTTTGGCATTGCCTCCGGCCTTTTCCCAGTGCTTATCTTCATTGGAATCGGTTCAATGACTGATTTTGGCCCCCTCATTGCCAACCCCAAAACAGCGCTCCTTGGCGCGGCTGCACAGTTTGGTATCTTTTCTACGGTTATTGGTACCGCTATACTTACCGAGTTTTTCGGGTTTGGATTCACCCTGGCCGATGCAGGTGCAATTGCTATCATTGGCGGTGCAGACGGCCCAACCGCCATTTTCATAGCCTCACAACTCTCACCTCGACTTCTGGGTGCAGTTGCTGTTGCCGCCTATACCTATATGGCGCTGGTTCCTATCATTCAACCACCAATAGTCCGCCTGCTCACCACCAAGGCTGAACGTGGAATACGCATGAAACAACTGCGCCAGGTTTCGCGCCTTGAGCGCATTCTCTTTCCCTTAGCGGCACTGGCTTTGTGTGTTTTGCTTTTGCCGACCGCTGCTCCGCTGATAGGGGCACTTATGTTCGGCAACCTCCTACGTGAGAGCGGCGTCACCGAGCGCTTAGCTCGGGCAGCTGGCAATGAGATGATTAACATTGTAACCATACTCCTCGGTCTTGCCGTGGGTTCACGGCTTGGAGCGAGCGAGTTTCTGCGGCCTGAGACCCTTGGGATCGTACTACTTGGCCTTGGTGCTTTTGCTATAGGGACTGCGGCGGGTGTGTTGTTGGCGAAACTCCTGAACATGCTACCGGGCAACAAAATTAACCCACTCATCGGCGCCGCCGGTGTGTCGGCTGTTCCTATGGCGGCCCGCGTAGCGGCACGTCTTGGTCGTGAGGAAGACCACGGGAACTATCTGCTTATGCACGCAATGGGGCCGAATGTTGCTGGGGTACTTGGATCTGCCGTTGCCGCTGGTGTGCTGTTAGCCATTATTCCAATACTGGGATAGACTGGCTCTGGCATAGGCAGGCTACGCACCCGGCACGCCCTACACGTTCGTGTCACTTACCTCAGCTATGATCAGATTGGCAACTTCGTCTTGGTTGTGGTGTTCCGTATTGATGATGAGGTCGACAAAGCCAAACTCGTTGTTGTCGATATTGTAGAGTCGCATGTACCGCTCACGATCTTTACGGTCGCGGTCAAGTGTCTTCTGGAGAACCTCGTCAAGCGCGCCACCCTCTCGTTCCTGAATGCGACGCGCGCGCTCCTCAATAGAGGCCGTCAGATACACCTTCAGGGTAGCGCTATGAAGCAACCAGACCGCTAAGCGCGACCCCAGTACACAGGGTTGCTCCATGGCAAGTTCAATTTGGCGGCGGTCAAGATGCCGATCCCAGCTCGAGTCTTCCTCTGCAAGCCGACACACCTCTTCAAACGGGATGCCTCGCTCGTCGGCAATACTGTGAAAGGTGTAGTTCACAAGACGCAGTCCAAGACTCTCGGCAACAATGCGACTCACGGTCGAGTTTCCGCAGCCGCTCTTACCGGACACGGCAATTCGCAGCTCTCCGTTTCCTTTACTCGACATTTCGCAACTGCTCCCGCATGTTCTCAATAGCGTCCTTGATCTCTATCACCGCCTCGGCAATTTCATACAGGAAACTCTTGGATCCAATGGTGTTGATCTCTCTATTGAGTTCCTGGCACAGGAAGTCCAGTTTCTTGCCCATAGGGCCACCCTCGGCTACCATAGATCGGAATCCGCCAAAATGAGCTCTCATGCGGACGATCTCTTCATTAATTGAATGTTTGACCAACTGTACGGCCGTTTCTGCGTACACGCGGCTCTCGTCTACACCGTCACCGAGCATCTCGGTAAACCGAAGCATAAGCTGTTCGCGAATGCGCTGCTGCAACCGCGGTGCCTGCTCTTCAATGAGTGATAGGTGTCTCTCTATGCGTTCCAGCTGCGTGAAGATATCGAGCTGAGTCTTCTCCCCTTCCCGTTCGGCCTGTTCAAGAAAGGTTTGCAAGGCCCGGTTGAGGGCCTCCATGATCGCCGGTTTGTACATTTCTGGGTCGCGCTTCTTTTCAACGCTAAAGAGGCCCTCAAACCCTAGCAGGTGCTCAACCCGGAGCTCGGCCTTAATTCCGGCAAGGTCTGCCAAGCGTTGAAGTGCCGAAACATACTTTTCTGCGTTGACCGCGTCAACATTGACCTCAATCTCACTTTGCAGCTCACGCACCCGCACCGTCAGATCTACACGCCCACGTGAAACTTTGTTCGACACAACTCCCCGGAGCTCCGTCTCAAGCGGCGCCAGAAAGGACGGCAGGTTACAGGCCACGTCAAGGTATCTGTTGTTTACCGACTTCATTTCAAGACTTACCGAGAAGCGTTCATTCATTCCTTCGTCAATGGCATAGGCCGTCATGCTTCGCATCAGGGGCTCCTCACCTACTAAACTCAGGCAGATCTAAGAGTGTATCAATTATGCGCCAGTTATCCCCGGCACCAAGGGTTACGAATAAATCACCGGGTTGCAGGGTACTACGCAAGTATGGCACCGCATCGAGCGGTTCCTCAAAATACTGAACCGCAGAATGCTGAGCCGAAACGGCACGGAACAGCGTATGCCCGTCTACCGAGCCGTCATACTGCTCGCGAGCAGATGCATAGATTCTGTGAAGGATGACGAGGTCGGCGGCCGCAAAACAGTGGGCAAAGTCCTGTAGCAGCGCCTCGGTGCGGCTAAAGGTGTGGGACATGAAGTCAACAACAAGGCGCCGCCCGGGATAAAAGTCACGCAGACCTTCCAGGGTTCCAGCGATTGCGGTTGGATGGTGCCCGTAGTCGTCCATGAACAACACCCCCTGGTACTCCCCCCGGAGTTCGGCGCGGCGCTTGGTGCCACGAAACGCGGCAAGGGCAGATGTAGCGGTCTCTGCGCTGAGAGCTCGCAGGCCAACTGCGCGGCTCAGTTCATCTACCGCTGCAAACGCCGCCGCCGCATTGAGCTGATTATGCCGCCCTGGAACCGGTAGCTCAAAGGGCTCGGCCACACCTTCGAGCCGAAACACCTGCTTTCCTTCCTCGTAAGAAATCTCATAAATGCGGAATCCACCCTCGGCGCTATGCCCGTAGGGAATGCGTTTCACGTCTGGGCGCAGGGAGGCAACCGCGGCCGCTACCTCACAGGCACCCGCATTATCTGCACAGTAGATGAGACTTCCACCCTCAGTAATGCGCTCTGTATATTCCACAAAGGCGTTGCGAATGTCTTCGTAGTCATGGTAGTAGTCAAGGTGGTCTGCCTCTACCCCGGTGAGTACCAGTACGGTGGGCGTAAAAGAGAGGAAGTGTCGCCTGTACTCACAGGTTTCTGCCACCAGAAAACGGTCACCCCCGGTATATACCTGCCGGCCGCCAAAGCCGAGCGAAGCACTGCCAACAAGTACATTGCCAGGCAACTTGCCCATGCGAATAAGTTCACCTGCCATAGCTGTTGTGGTGGTCTTTCCGTGAACGCCGGAAACCCCAACCGAAGGTACACGACGGGAGAGCTCACCTAAGGCTTCTGGGTAGGTGAGCATAGGCAGTCCTCGCTCGGTTGCCGCGAGGAGTTCAGGGTGCGTTGCCGGGTCGTATGCCGCCGAGTAGACCACCAGGTCACACTGCGCCGGAAGATTTGCCTTGTCAAAGCCCTCACAGATGGGGATGCCCAGCTCGGTGAGAATTGCGTCGGTGTAGAAGGTTTCGTGCGTGTCTGAGCCTTGCGGCAGGGCTCCCATATGCTTGAACAGTTCTGCAAGCGCCGTCATGCCGGAACCCTTGATTCCAACCATAAACACTCGTAGCCCAACCAAGCTTAAGGGTAGTAGGTTCCGGCACATTGTCCCATAGTAGGAAAAAACCGTTGTTGATGCAACGGCAGGAGGATTATTATCCAACAGCTGTCTGACCTGTCTGGCCTGTCTGGCCAAGGTGCTGGTAGCTGTCGTCAAGGTATTCCTTGGTGAGGAGCCGGTCGGCGTCGAGAACGAGCAGAAGTTCGTTCTCGAACTTTGCTATAGAGGTGACGGCAATGTGTTGATCCCCACTATTGCCTAGAGAGGGGCGCTTCTCAATGTCCGAGGGCGATATATCAACTACACCGTGCACCGCATCAAGCACTGCTCCCAAGGAAACCAACTCCTCACCAAGACGAACCTGCAGCACAACCAGCCGTGTGTCGGTTGTGGTGACGGCAGCCTCAAACCCGAATCGTCGGCGCACACAGAGAACCGGAACAATGCGGCCCCGGAGGTTTATGATACCAAGCAGGTAACTCGGAGTGCGGGGAACAGCCGTAATACCGTAAGCCTCAATGACCTCTTCCACCCGAACAACCTCAACCGCGTACTTTTCCTCCGCCACCGAAAACACCAGGTATTTCTCAGTATCTGCTGCCTCCGCCTGAGCGGCAGCGGTTGCACCAAGAGTCTCAACAGTCTCAACAGTCTCGCCATCATGTTTGGAAACGGCACTCACTTCTTTACCTCATCACGCGTGACCTTTACCAGTCGATCCACATCCAGCATAAGAGCCGGTTTGCCGTCACCTAAAATAATAGCTCCGGAAATACCTTCTACTCGCTCATAGATCTTGCCGAGACTCTTGATGACCGACTGGTACTTGTCTAGCAGGGCATCTACAACCAGCCCGATCTTCTTTTCTTCTATGGCCACGACAACCAACTGCGGATGCTCGCCAGCCACACCCTCGACGCCAAAGTAACTCCGCAGATCAAGGAAGGGAACAATCTCGCCACGAAAATCAATCATGTCACCGCCATTTCCAGCAGTGCGAACATCTTTGAGGTCAAGGCACTCAACAATATAAGACAGATTTATGAGATAGAGCGAGTCTCCAATTCGTGACAGGAGCCCGTCTACAATTGCCAGGGTAAGCGGAATTCGAATTGAGAGTGTCGTTCCGACGTCCTTCTCGGTTTGAATACGAATACTGCCGCCAATTGCCTCAATATTGCGCCGAACTACATCCATACCAACACCACGACCCGATACGTTGGTAGCTTCTTCGTTGGTGGAAAAGCCTGGCGCAAAAATGAGCTGTAAGATGTCCTGCTCCGAGTACCGATCCGAGTTGTCGATAACGCCTCTCTCAATACCTTTCTGGCGTATGCGCTCAACATCCATTCCGGCCCCGTCGTCCACCACCTGAATCACAACACTTGCGCCCGAATAGTACGCCGAGAGTCTCAATGTGCCTGTAGGAGGCTTCCCTTTTCTTTTTCGAACTTCGGGAGACTCAATTCCGTGATCTATACTATTGCGGATTATGTGCAACAGAGGGTCTTTGAGTGAGTCAATAACATTTTTGTCGAGCTCGGTCTCGGTGCCCTCCAGCTTGAGCTGCACCTGCTTTGACAGATCCTCCGAGAGATCACGCACAAGGCGCCTGTATCCGGAAAAGAGTATTTCCACCGGTACCATGTGGAGCTCAATGGAGAGATCACGCACCTGCCGTATTAGCCCTTCCATTTGCTCAGCAGCTGCCCGAAAGTCCTGATCATTCTTACGGTCGGCAACCATTGCGATACCAGCATGCATGGTGACGAACTCACCTACAAGGTTCACTAGCTCGTCCAGCTTCTCTACCTTCACCTTGATTGTTGTACTGGTTTCCACCGTTCGTCGGTTCTCGCGTATATCCCGAACGTAGTTCTGCTCCTTGAGCGCGCTATTGATCTGCTCCTCGCTCACAAAGCCCTTCTTGACCAGCACCTCACCTATATAACTCTTGGAGCTGACAGCCGACTCAAGATCCTTGCGTTCAATCTCACCACGGTCCACAAGAATCTCACCGAGCCGTTTGTATCCCGACTCACCGATCAAGGGATCTACTTCATCTATGACATCGATCTTGATCTCGGCACTACCTTCCACAAAAATGAAGATGTCACGCACCTCGTTCTCACCATGATCTGTGGTGAGCAGAATTACCCATCGCAAGTAACAGTGCTCAGGCTCTATCTCTTTGAGGTCGGGAATGGCTTCGCAGTATCCAATCTTGAGTATGGTTCCAAGTTCAGCAAGTTCATTGAGAATGAGGAGCGGATTCGCACCAGTGAGGAAGGAGTCCGCAGCTGGAGTAAACTCAATGCGGTAGGTGCATTCACCCTCCGGCTGATGCTCGCTATCCTTAGGAGCTGCCGCATCCTGCTCGTCGGAACGCCGACCGGAAGCCCCAAGCGCCTCATCACCTAAGTGCGCCTCAAATGCCATAGAGAGCAGTCGTGATCGTTCGGAAGTCGCGGTGTCCCGGGACCCACTTTCTGCCTCGATAAGCAAACGGGAAATATGATCTCGTGCCTGGAGAGAAAGGTCTATCAACTCTCTGCTAACCGGCAACTTCCCGTCTCGGACACGGACGAACACTGCCTCTACGATGTGGGTAAAGCCCACCAAGTCGTCGAGGTCAAACATGTTGCCGGAACCTTTAATTGTGTGGAGGGCGCGAAATGCCCCATCTATTGAGTCGTGATCCCCCGGATGCTCTTCAAGCTGCATGAGGTTCTGTTCAAGCTGCTCCAAAAGCTCACGAGCTTCCTCACGAAAGGTTTCGAGAGGACTTCCGAGTTCATTCATTGAGCGATATCTCCAGCAAGGCAGTTAGGCGAGGTGAGTCCGGAAAACTCCAAGATGCGGTCAATGCGCTCTGAAGCCGCTCCCGGAACGATCTGCACAAGCTTTTTGCTCTTGTCAGCATACCGACACACCGCAAATAGCAGCTGCAGCCCGGCGGCATCGATGCTGGTCACCTTGTCAAGCGAGACCACCAACTCGTCTACCGCATCACACGCAGTCAACAAGGCTGCATGTAGATCGCTCACATGCGCAAAGGATAGGTCGCCCTCTATGTCTAATTGGGCAGGTTTTTTTGTGGCGTGAAACTCCGTACGCATCATGGCACTTCCGTTAGGTGATTCTTGTATGTTTTGTTATGGGCAACTTAGAAGCCAAGTGGATCCGCTACCTTCTTTATGGTTTGCAGAAGTGTATCTTTGTCGAACGGTTTCGTAATCCATCCGGTTGCGCCTGCGCTTTTTCCTTCCTGCTTTTTCGAGTCTTCGGACTCGGTGGTTACCATAAGAATGGGCACTGACTTGTTCACGGTCCCGGATCTTACGGCCTTAATGAACTCTATGCCGTTCATGTTCGGCATGTTGTAGTCAGTGATCACAACCTTGATGTCGGTGCTCATTTTGGCAAGTCCGTCCTTGCCGTCAACCGCCTGCACCACTTCATATCCGGCGCCACCGAGGATCATGTTGGTCATTTGTCGCATCGAAACCGAGTCGTCGACGATTAATATCTTGTCTGCCATGGGGTACTCCTTAAGTGAGTGTAAAGGGTAAGGTTATGGTGAATCTAACAAAGCTCTCTGGCGAGCTACCGGTATAGTCTATTCCATTTGCGGCCTTGATCCAACAATTCTGGCTACGCAAAAGTTTCCGAGCAACATACAGTCCTGTACCATCGCTCCATTCCTCCTCCTCAAGATATACCGGAAACGACTCAATCGTGTAGAACAAATCAAAAACCAACTCTGAGTAGTCATAGGGAATTCCACGAATGGGGGAGCCGTCAGGAGCCTTTACACTGATCTCTTTGGGCGCATTACGTATGGTGAAGTCAAGATTGTTCCCCTTCTCCGTTGTATTCAGCTCAAAAGTAGTCAAGATTCTTGAGTCCTCAGGTGAGAATTTCACGGCATTTATGAGTAACTCCCGCAGAATCTTTGGGAAGTAGTCAGGGTCTACTGATACTTTACCGGAGGGCAAATGCTGGGAAGGAGTGGAAATAATGATTTTCCGCGAATATTTTGGGGCAATTTTCCCGACCTCGGTCTTGAGCAACCCGTTCATCTCCTTCACAAAGCGGGCAATATCATACTCCTGTGGATGCATAACAAGATCGTCAAGTTGGCTTATGAAGGTGATGTAGTCAAAAATACTCTTTTGACCTTCGGCAGAGCTAACAATCATGTCAACGAGGTCTTTAGAGATCCGAAAACTCTTGTCATCAAGCTCCTGGAGATCCGACTTAAGGAGCTCAAGCCACAGAAAACCCCCAGACTGATTTATGGTGCGCGACAATAATGCAATCATCTGTTCGGTCTGCGTGATGTCTTTGCTTGCATAGAGCGTGCGCCAGTTCACCAGCTTCTGATGTTCCAGATCAAGCAGGGCCTTCTCTTTCTCAGCCTCCTCGATCATGCGCAGATTCTCACGTTCCTTCAGGTTCTTGTTAACCCGGAAAACCAGCTCTTCTGCCACAATAGGTTTGACAATATGGTCGTCAGCGCCTGACTTCACAAGTTCAATTGCAATCTTTACGTCAGTATTCGAGGTCAGGAATACAAAGGGCGTTACATCATCATTCTTGCGCACCTTCTTCAGTAACTCATCACCATTGATTTCGGGCATGAAGTAGTCTGAGAGGATAAGGTCGTAATGTTCAGGCTCGTAGTGCTCCCACGCTTCTGCTGAAGACGAGAAAGTCTCTACCTCAAAACCCGTTTCTGAAAGTACTTTTTTAACGATAGCGAGACTAATCTCGTCATCGTCAATAACGAGGATTCTCTTCATCTACAAAGGCTCCTTGATTCGGGTGAGTATACCATGCAGTAAAACTTATGCAAAGAAAGTCAGGGCCTCAAGCAGTACCATGGTACCACAAACCGCTGCTGTTTCGCTTCTGAGTATACGTGGGCCCAGGCCGCGAAAGGTGAAGTGAGACTCCTGCAGGCGACGACGTTCTTTCTCGGTCCAACCGCGTTCCGAGCCAAAAGCCGCAACAAAACCCGCGAGGTGCGGAGCTGTTTCAGAGTCCCTGCCGGGGTGGCCACCCGAGTCGGAAGTGGGGTCGATGCCGGAGTCGATGCCGGAGTCGATGCCGGAGTCGATGCCGGAGTCGATG
>REEM01000226.1 GCA_007695055.1 Spirochaetaceae bacterium
AATGTGCGTTCAGGTGGCCCTGAAACATATCCTTCTCCTCTGGTGAGCGGACGTCTACGAGATTATGTTATTCCTGAGTCGAGCACCAAGACACGAGATCGAACGGATCTTGAATTCGTTTTTCGTCTGGAGCCTCCAAGCGGAGTGCCTCTGTTTGCCGCCCGCGTAGCCCGCCCCAATGCCTCCGACTGGTACCGCAGTGTTGAGCCGTACAAGTTCGAACTGCGCAACATCACTAGCCAGCGTGGCGGAGTGACCATCACCAACAACGTCATTAACCCAGAGTTGGGCGATGTCGCTAACCTCAACTACGTTCTGGACAGTGGCGGCGTCATTACCATTAACGTGTTCAACCTGGCCGGAGACCTTATTCAAAATCTGCAACGTGGGCGTCAAGAGGCTGGCGAGTACAGTGTTACCTGGGACGGGCGCAACCGCGGCGGGCGCATTGTTAGCCGCGGAATATACTTCATTCGCGTGGTTGGCCCGGACTTAGATGAGTACCGCAAAGTGATGGTGGTGAAATGATGCGTGGTCGCCTCGGTATGATTCTGGCGCCAGCAGCGTTTCTGCTGGTGCTCATGGGCTGTGAGTTCTGGGGAATTGGTGTCGACAGTTCTGTGGAGCCTCAGCAATATGAGGTAGAAATTGCGGTTTCGGCAAACTCTGCTACTGCGGAACCGGTTGAGCTGGAGCTAACACTCCCCTCGAGTATTCTAAGTACAACCAATAGCGGAAATCTGAATTCCGGTGACGTCTTGACGGTTCAGGGTGTGGTGGCCCCGAATGACCCCGAAGCGCTGCGGATGGAGTTTACCATGCCCACAGTATTTGCTGCCAACGATGAGGTGACAGTTCGTGTTAGCTACATCTTGGAAAGGAAACCTGAAGATTCACTCAGATATTATACTCACTGTCTGGTGGTTCGAAATAGTGATACTGCCTTTAGCGAAGCAGAACTAACAGACCGTTGCGACAGCCCCCTTGAAGAGCCAATTATCCACGTCTTCGGTGAAGGACTGGCGGACGAGACAATCTCTCTTGAGCTGCTCGTCCCCTACAACCCACGGCACAGCCGCAATTAGCTACATCGAACCGCGCACGAGCTCCAATATCGACCTGGGCTAGCCAATAGCCTCGAGCACCTCAAGCGCGTGCTCCTCGGGTTTGACCTTGGGGAACACGTGGCTTATGACGCCGTCCTCGTTAATGATGTAGGTGTAGCGCATGACGCCTTCGTAGGTTTTGCCGTACATCTTTTTCTCGCCCCAGGCGCCGTAGGCGTTAATGGCCTGCTTCTCCGGGTCGGCGAGCAGGTGGAAGGGGAGTTCGTACTTTTCCTTGAACTTGGCGTGCGACTTCTCTCCGTCGGCGCTAATGCCCACCACGACCGCGCCCTTTGAGGTAAAGAGCTTGTAGTTGTCGCGGAAGCCACAGGCCTCCTTGGTGCAGCCGGGAGTATCGTCCTTTGGATAAAAATACAACACAACCTTCTGGCCCTTCAAAGATGAAAGCGATATCTGCTCGCCCGCCTCGTTCGGCAGACTAAACTCCGGTGCCTTGCTTCCTTCACTCAACATACGCTGCTCCTTCATATATCGACCCATGTCGATGCTGTCTCATGTTGACCACCCCACTCATGTTCCGGCCAACTCCGCCCCTAAAGTATCCACGCCGCCGCCCAAAGTAAAGCGATAGCGGAGTGTGCGTAAACCGTTACGGGAGTGTGCTATTCAGGTGTGGCAAGTCCCAGTCGGACTCAGCGACTGTGTCAATGACGTCACCGTGGAACTGAACGGACCCGCGTAAAGCCGGATGCGGAGTGCGCTTTGGCTTTTTGTGAGCTGAGGTGTTGCTGTCCAACTGCAAAAAGATTACTTCAAAACGCGAATTTGCAGGTAACGAAGGAAGTCCCTTAATGTTGCCGCTGGGATCTGTCTCAGCGATAATTTTTTCTGCGTACATTCAGAACCTCCTCATCCACTCCACAATTATACACCCGCCGTCGGGGCAATCTCGGCGCCAAACAAGACTTACGAGGTTTAACCGAACAGCCGAATAACCGTCATCATGGTTGCCAGGACCGTGAAACCAAGCACCATAAGCGCTTGCATACTATTGAACCGCTTGTCCATGCTCTTCTGCATGTCTTCAAACCGTTTGTCCATGTTCTTCTGCATGTCCTCAAACCGTTTGTCGACCGCTTCAAAGCGTTTGTCCATGTAACTCAGCATTTCTTCGAACCGCTTGTCGACCGCTTCAAAGCGCTTGTCCATGTTGTGGGTCAGATCTTCAAAGCGCTTGTCCATGGTCTTCTGCATGGTCTCAATGCGGGAGTTTATGGCACGGATCTCAGTCAGTAGAGTGCTAATCTCAGCCCCAAAATGCGTGCCTGACGGCTGCTCCGAATCCCTGCGGCTAGTCTCACCCGTCTTGCCGAACTGCTCAGCCAGACGAGTCATGTACCGGTGCAGTGAGTCACGGTTCTTCACCTCAACTGCCTCGGCCAGGTCTTTCTCCAGATCTTCTACCCATTCGTGTGCCATCATTGCTCTCCCTCCTACAGTATACACTCTTAAAGCAGAGCGCTCAAAGAAGTACTACATAGGAAATTGTTCTGTTGCTTCTTCTGAGCAGGTAAAACATTGAGAATTATGCGTCTGAAAGGACGGTCACCACCATCGGGCGGCCGGGAGCCGCCCGCAGTTAGATTGATGTCGCTACACGGTGCCTGCTGCCGCGCCGTCGCCGCGGGGGTCACTGGCGCCCCAGAGGGTGCCGTCCGGCGTGCGGCGGATTATTGCGCCAAGGCCAAAGATTGCCCGCTCTTCCTCGGGAATGACGCGAACCGTGTGGCCGAGCGCCGTTAGGGCGTCGGGGGCCGTGGCACTGGGGCCAGCGGCGGCTTCCAAGAGCACCTCGCCGTCTGCTTCGCCCTCGTTCAGCTGGAAGCGGGGGCGGTCGAGGGCGGACTGGGGGTCGATGTCGTCGCGCAGCAGGGCTACTGCGGTCTGCAGGTGCCCCTGCGGTTGCATCATGCCACCCATGACGCCGAACGCGGTTACGGTGCCGTCTGGGGCGGTGATCATGCCGGGGATGATGGTGTGGTACGGGCGTTTGCCCGGCGCGTAGCTGTTCGCGTGGCCTGCGTCAAGCACAAAGCCGTGCCCCCGGTTCTGCAGCGAGAATCCGCAGCCCTCCGGCACAATGCCGGTGCCAAACCCCATGAAGTTGCTGTTAATGAAGGAACACACATTGCCCTCGCGGTCTGCTGTGCAAAAGTACACCGTGTCGTTGCCGCCTGCCCCGGGCGCCGGGGAGGGGAGTACCTCAAGTCGATGTCCGTCCGAGATACTCTGCGCCCTTACGCGCAGCTCGCCCGGCGAGAGCAGCTCTGCAACCGGAGCGGGGGCGATATCGGGGTCTGCGACATACTGCGCCGCGGCGGCAAAGCCCAAGCGCATGGCCTCTATCATAACGTGCAAGGACGCATCCTGGCCGCGGCTCTTCTCGTACTCGCCCACCACTCCCAGTGCCACAAGCGCGGCCAGGCCCTGCCCGTTTGGTGGGCACTCCCAGACCGTGCTTCCGCGGTACTCAAGCGATATAGGCTCCACCATGAGCGTCTCGTGCGCGGCCAGGTCCTCCATGCTCAGCACTCCACCCTCGGCCTGCACCGCCGCCACAATGCGGCGCGCAATCTCGCCACGGTAAAAGGGCTCTGCACCATACAGCCCAAACTGCTCAATGCTCCAGGCCAGCGTCGGCAGCCGCATGGTCTCACCCGGCTCCGGCCCCCGCGGCACGCTGTTGCCACCACCGGTGGCCCCCGCCGCGCTCCCGCCGCCAGCCGCGCCAGCGCCACCAGCCATGAGCTCGTGCCCGTGCGGAAAGTGCGCCAGCTGCCTGTGCACCCCGCGCGTCCACCATTCGGCGGTGATAGGTGCGACCGGAAACCCGTCGGCCGCCAGCCGAACAGCTGGCGCAACAACACTCGCGCGCGGCAGCCGCCCAAAGCGCTCAAGCAGCAGCTCCCAGGCGCCAGCTGCCCCCGGCACCGTCACGGTGTGGGCGTGGAAAGGCGGCAAACGCAGAAACCTATCCGAGTGTGCCCCATGACCGCCCTTGCCTGAACCGGCGCCCGTAGCTCCGGCCGCGGCCCGTGCTGCCTGCGCCGCATCCACCGCCGCCTCTACCGACAACCCCACCGGGCTGCGGCCCGACCCGTTTGCCGCGTACACGCGCCGCTCCCCCGCGTCAAAGTACAACCAGAAGGCATCGCCCCCGAGCCCGGTCGAGCACGGCTGCGTCACCTGCAACGCCGCCGCAACCGCCACCGCCGCGTCGGCGGCGCTGCCCCCCGCATCCAGCACCCGCAGCCCGGCCGCATTGGCCAAGGGCTGGCTGGAGGCCACCATGCCCCCGCGCGCCACCACCGGCGACCGCCGTGAGTGATACCTGTGTAGTCCATCCAGTTGCATATGCGCTCCTTCATTCCGCGGGGGCTATCGTCTACCGCCCACGGCTCCCCGTTTCCTCGTTTCCTTGTCACCACCGGACCGCAGACCGTTTGCGCTGCCACCGGCAGTCTGCACAAAGTTCGGGTTTCGCGTCAACGCTCCAGGTCAAGTACAATAATCCGAGAAAAGTGGTATTATCGTACACGAGTCAGAGCATGAAATGAATTTGTCTTTTGGCTGGTCGCTCGGGCTGTTTCCGGGCTTGGGAGCGGGGCCAGCGCAGGGGTCGGGGCAACCGTCGGCGCAAACGCGACCGCGACGCTGACCGCGCCACGCTGTATACTGAAGCATCATGAAGACT
>REEM01000176.1 GCA_007695055.1 Spirochaetaceae bacterium
GGAAAGCTGCGCCCATATCTCACCTGGCCTGCCCTCAAGAACCTCTTTATGGGTTGGCCGGTCTGGACGCTGAAGAAGGGTACTGAACATTGCGTACACAGCACTGCGTTTGCGTCGATTATCCATGATAGTTCACTCCAAACAATGAGAATGTCAAAAAATTACGCATCAATTACAGGGTAACCGAAGATTGGCTTCAAGGGTAGGCCCAAGGCAGATGCCTCGCACCCCAAGCGACAGACGCGACAGACGCGGCAGACGCGACAGACGCGCAGGAAGCACACACCCAGCCTCCTGGCATTGAGTTCGGTAACATAGGTTACGGGCGTCTGTGCCGCTGCCAGTGCTTGAAGAAGCTATACACTCCTACAAATAGAAACGCAATTCCCATCACGCCGCCAATGGCAAATCCGACAATGCCAAAAAGCGGGACACCGTTCACCTTGGGTTCAACATCGGCGTGCACCATGAGCGCCGATGCAATGAGGAGTGCCGAGAGCACCATCCCAAAGGACAGCCGAAATCCTATACGGTCGACGGTCTCCGAGAGTATGTCGGCCTGTGGCATATCAACCTGTAAACGCCGGTCGCGGAAAAAACGTCGCGCGTTCTGGATGAGATCCGGGGCGTCAAGAAATGCGTCACCCCAGGCCATGGCGGAGTCAATGACGCGGTTGGCCGCTCGCTTTGACCCAAACTGATTTGCCCAGATCCGCGGCGCAAACTCACGTAGGTACTCTAACAGATTGAACTCCGGATCAAGACCCTTTCCAATTGTCTGCAGGCTCCCAAGCACCTTGGCCACATACACGAGCCGTGGTGGGAGGCGCACACCATAACTCACCACCATCTGCAGCAGCTCCATGAGCGCGGCCGGAAGGTCCACATATTCTATTGGTCGGTCAAGATACAGTTCGATATAGTCATGCACCGCCGACTGGAACACTGCGGTATCCACCTTGGCGTCGGCTCGTCCAAGTTTGAGCAACGAACGGGCAACGAGTGTTGAGTCAAAGCGGGAAAGCCCGGCCATCATGAGATTGAGGTTGTCTTGTTCATGTGGTCTGAGCGAATAGACCATGCCGAAATCGATGAAACAAATAATGTTCCCGTCCAGCACAAGAAAGTTTCCCGGATGAGGATCGGCATGGAAGAACCCGTTGATGAAAAGTTGGGCCATGACAAAGTCGGCGGTTCGCTTGTTAATGAGTTTTTTGTCAAAGCGTGGGTCGTCACCACTGATAACGTCCGAAACCCGTTGTGCATGCATGAACTCCTGCACCAGCAGGCCGTGGGTAGTAAACTCTTCATACACATAGGGGACGGCTACCGTGGAGTCGTCTTCATAGTCGTCGGCAAACTTCTTAAGGTTGAGAAACTCCTCAACAAAGTCCAGCTCTTTGAGGATCTGAACCGAGAACTCCTCAACAAGCTCAACAGCCGACATTACCTCAAAGTACTTTACGCGGCTGTCAAGAAAGTGAGCCAAGGTGCGCATGATTTCAAGATCGGCCCGAATTTGGTCGTCAATGCCTGGGCGTTTAATTTTCACCGCAACAGTTCGCCCGGTCGGCAGAATGGCGCGGTGCACCTGCGCTAAAGACGCCGCGCCTTCCGGCTCGTCATAGAACATGAGAAAGAGCTCATCTACCGAACGGCCTAGTTCCTCCTGCACACGATTGCGAGCCTCCTCAGCGGAGATAGGCGGGACTGAGTCCTGCAGCTTTTGAAGTTCATGGATCACGTGCTTAGGCAGCAGGTCGGCGCGGTCGGAGAGTATCTGACCAAGCTTGACGAAGCTTGGCCCTAGCTCCTCAAGGGCACGCCGAAGGCGTTGCGCAAAGCTCTCTCTAACGAGACGCGGAGGCCTAAGACGGCCTCCGCTACGAGTGAGTGGGATAGAAATTTTGCGTAGGAGCGGGCGGTGGCTAACAAACTCGGCTAGGCCGTATTTTGCAAGCACCGAGATTATCTCTCCGTATCTTGAGACCACCGCGCGCCGGCGCAGCTTTGCAAAACGAATAGTATGTATCCCCTAAAACGCTTACTTCTGTTCCAGCTTCTTCTCGAGGTCGCTAATCTTCTTGGTCAGCTTGTCTATGTCCTCTTTCTTGGGTAGACCGGTCTCTTCAATGAAGGCTCGGAATCGCTGCTCAACTATTTCGTCAAGTCGCGTGCGCGTTTCCTTTGACTCCTTCACCATATCGTCCATGAACCGCTTCCCTTCTTCTTCGTTCATTTGGTGTTCGCTGGCTATTTTTTTGGCATACTCTTCCACCCGCTCTTTCGTGCGTAGCGCCATACCAAGACCTGCGTAGAGGCCTTCTTGAAAAGGATTTCGCTGTTGTGCCATTCTTTAACTCCTTCTGGTTATCGTTGGCTGTGAACTAAACGCATTAAGCGTTATCTTCATAAGGAAAGGTCCGCAAATGGTGGCTGACCCCCTTACCTTAGATCAAATGTAATAACGCCAAGGAGGAGCGTCCAGTTTGCTAAGACTACCCCACGGAATCCTATGTTTTTCTATACTCACCTTTGGCTTCTTTGTGACCCCGGTGATTTCAGCACAGAGCCAGTGCAGTGCACCTGTATCGCCACCGAACATGCCTGAGCTAACCTTCTTGCAGAACTCACGGCTACCAGCCGCTGTAATGGAGAATATGGGTACACCGGTATTGGTTGATCAATATGTTGGTGATCCGAACGGCAATGGAGCAATCATGGTCTCTGGTCACATGCACACACTCTTTGCAACCCCACTGCATGGCTTTGTTTCAGCTGCTCAGGACTATGAGGCCCATCCAGATTTTCTCAGTCGTTTCGTAGACGCGGAAATACTCTGCTCAAACAACAACTCGTATGTTCGAACTCGTCAGGAACTCTCGTTCCGTGTGCTCGGATTCGGCAGTGACTACGAGCACGAACTGCATTACTTCATAACTGACGAAATTGCCTCGCGCGGCCAGTTCACCATGCTTTGGAAGCTTGCCGAGTCTCTTGACCGCAAGCACACCGATATTTACGGCGGTTGGTTTTTCCGTGAGATCATGTTTAATGGACATCCACACACCTATGTATCTTACAAGACAACCTCGGTATTTCGCGAAACGCAGTTAGGCCTACGCACCGCTCTTAACCGTTTCGGAGAACGTGATATGCGAAACATAATTCTTGACCTATCGGCCGAGGCCGCTCTTCGTAGTCGCTAAGGCTTGTTCCGGCAAGTAGAGGGAGCATATGTTGAACGACAAGGGGCCTCACTTTTGTGGGCACGACTACTCTACTTCTGTACATCGTGCTAAAACGCTACGCCAAAGGGCAAAGAACTGCCTTTACCAGCCATGGAGGCTGCACTTCTTGAAACTGAAATCAGTTTCAAGCAGCGAAAGGAGGCTCTTCATGAACTCCACCACCGCGTGAAGAACAACCTGCAACTCGTGGTGAGCATGCTTCGCTTAAGTCAGAGTACAACCGAGTCAAAACCAGGCTGTGACGAATTAGTCAGCGGCATTATGCGCGGTACCCTGCGGCCTGGCGCTCAGTGAACTCATCTCCAACGCTCTTCAACATGGATTTGGGCCAGAGGCCGGTGGCGAGCTTTCCTCTCGGCGCCGGGCATGACGCGGACGAAACGAACTGAGTTGTGTCGGATCTGTGTCGATATAGGGGCCTGCAAGAAGCTCAACACAGTACGGGATAGCTGGAAAGACCGCATTGAGGCAGTCGGCAATGGCCGACGGATTTCCCGGAAGATTCACTATCAGTGTTGCCCCGCGTATACCTGCAGTCTGACGTGACAGAATAGCCGTTGGCACGACCTTCAGGGACTCGGTACGCATGAGCTCACCAAAGCCGGGCATCATTCGATTACAGACCGCCTCGGTCGCCTCCGGTGTGAGGTCGCGTGGGGCCGGACCGGTACCGCCTGTGGTCACCACCAAGCAGCAGTGCTTGTCGTCGGCAAGCTCACGCAAGGTCGCCTCAATGCCCTCCCGGTCATCTGGAATTACCCGACGCACCGCTGTCCACGGCGTGGTAATGCGTTCATTGAGCCAGTCAAATACCGCTGGCCCACCCTTGTCCACATACACGCCGCCACTTGCCCTGTCCGAAACGGTAACGATACCAATGATTGCTGCTTCTTCGCTCATACCGGTGTTATAACCGCGAGCGGGCCGAATGTACAAGCGGCGCTCAGGCCGGTTTAGCTTGGGGTGTGGCGGGAACCGTCGGCCGGGCCGGTTTAGCCCGGGGCCTCGGCGGCCAGCCGTTCCAGTTCCTCCCACCGTGCGTAGCACGACGACAGTTCGCCTTCTATATCCTCTAAGCGTGCCGCCAGTGATGCAGGGCTAACACCGTTCTGGTTGCCACGGTACAGTTCCGGGTCGGCCAGTTGCGTGTGGATAGCTGCTTGTTCCTCCTCAAGCTCGGCAATGGTGTTTGGTAGCTGTTCAAGCGCCTCAAGCTCACGATAACTCAGTTTTCGTGGCCCAGAGCTCTTGGCCTTGGCCGAACGGCGACGCTCGGCCGCACTCGCACCGCCGTTTGAGTTTCCACCGTTGCCCGCACCGGCCTGCGCTGCCGCCGGGTTCGGCGACTGGCGCTTTGACGCCTCGGCTCGATAGTCCTTGTAGCCTCCAACATACTCCTGAACCCGTCCGCCGTCACTCAGGACAAGACAGTCGGTCACCACATTGTCCAGAAACTCCCGGTCATGGCTCACAAGAAGAATGGTCCCGTTATAGTCAAGCAGCAAGTCTTCCAGCAGCTCCAAGGTGTCGGCGTCCAGGTC
>REEM01000123.1 GCA_007695055.1 Spirochaetaceae bacterium
AGTGCTGCTGCAAACGAACCCACTGCTCCCGTTGCACCCGTTACAAGCACATCACTGCTCTCCGGTACTGTAAATTGCTTCATTATTTTCTCCGCCCCGATCGCTGCCGTTAATCCGGAGTGGGAGCGCCTTGCTATGGTAGTGCTCATGAATAACCGGGAAGAGACTCAGCACCTCTCGCGTGAACTGGGGCTCGGCCTGGTCGGTGAGGCGCATGTACCCGCCCCCCTTGGGTGCAGTGCCGCCACCCGGCTCGCGGCCACGGCCACGCCCAGCTGCACCAGCTTCGCCGCCAGCTACCGCTCCACCCGCTGGAGCCCAGCGCAGTGCAAAGAATGCCTGCTCTATATTTTGGTTCAGGTGGTAGCCATTCTGCAGGTGCCAACGCGCAAAACTTCCGTCAAGATTGCGCCCAACAACCGGCGCGCCGATACCCCCTAAGAAAAGGCCGCAGAGGGGGCCATCGTCATGACTCCCGGGCTTGGCGGTCCACTGGCGGCTGTCGGCCCACTGGCGGCTGTCGTCCCCAGAAGAACTACAGTAGCTATGTCCGGCCTCAAGCTGTTGTCTATACGCGTTTACCCGCGACCACGGATCGGTGGTGCCGTGCGCTGTCGCCTTGCGACCTCGGCCGTGCATCCAGGATCCGTTAGCCCTTGACTGCTCCCGCAGTCAATCCGGAAATAATCTTGTCATGGAAGAAAATGTAGACCGCTATCGTCGGGATCATGGTCAGCACAATTGCGGCGAACATGCCAGCGTAGTCGGTGCGAAACTGACTCGTGAAAAAGCGAATCGCCAGCTGCACCGTACGGGCGCTTCTGGAAGACGTAAGCAGCAAGGCGTAGATGAACTCGTTCCAGCAATAGATGAAACTGAAGGTGCCCGCCGTCACCAAACCGGGACGAGAGAGCGGCATAATAATGTTCCAGTAGCGCTGCACAAAACTGCAGCCGTCAATCTCTGCAGAGTCTTCCAGTTCCTTGGGAATGCTGGTCATGAAACTACTAATGAGAAAGGTCGATATGGGAATGTTGATTGCCGCGTAGGTAATGATCAGGGCAAGCAATGTATCATAGATTCCAAGCCTGGTGATCAAGGTGTAGTACGGCACCATAAAGGATACAATAGGTATCAGCACACCTGCGGTGATGATGGTGAACAGCGTTTTGCGCATAGCAAACTTCTCACGGGCAATCACAAAGGAGCCCATTGAGGTAACCAGCAGGTTGAAGCTGGTCGCTATGGCGGCCACAATGATTGAGTTAAAAAAGAACTGATGTAGCCCGGAGACCGAGATTGCGCTCACATAGTTCTGGAACTGCCAGACCGCGGGCAAGGCAAAGGGAGAGGTCTCAATCTCAAAGTTGGTCTTGAAAGAGGAAACTCCCAGCCACAACATAGGGAAGAGGGCAATCGACAGATAGCCGATCAGCAACACCCATTTCAACAGGTTGGCAACAACAACTATGGCGAAAGGAGTCTCGTTGAGTGAATCTTTAATGACGGTGTTTGTGTCCAATGAGTTCCTCCTCAATCCTACTGCTGACTGTCGGCAACCGCGTCCGACTTGCCAAAGACTCGTTGCAGTCCACTGAGTACAACAATGCCCAGTACAATCAACAACACGCCGGTCGCGGCGGCCCGACCATACTGCAGCCCTGCCATACGCCGGTACATGAAGAGCCCAAGAACCGGTGTCTGATTGGCGGGCCCACCAGCGGTCATGAGAAAGGTTGTTTCAAACTGCCGTAGCGCAAAGGCCACCGCAAGGGTCCCAGCGGTAACAACTATCCCGCGTATTGCCGGAAGCGTAATGTAGATCTCCTGCTGAAGCACACTCGCACCGTCTATGACGGCTGCTTCGTAGAACTCCTTAGGGATAGACAGCGTTCCGGCAAGGATAATGACCATGAAGTAACCGACATAAATCTGGTAGGAGAAGATCAATGCCGGTAGCGCGGTGTTGATCTCACCAAGCCAGTTCCGGCCCAGGTGCCCAAGACCGACGACCTCAAGCAGGTAGTTAACCAGGCCAAACTCAGGGTTGTAGAGCGCCGACCACATCATGGCCAGCGCGACCAGGGAAATTACGTTCGGGAGAAAGTATGCGGTGCGGAAGAATCGCCATCCTCGTGGTGCTCGGGTAAGGACAAGCGCCAGGAGCAGGGCAAGGGGAATCTGGAGAAAGGCGGCCGAAAAGGCCCAGATCAGATTATTCTTTATTGATGTCTGAAAGACCGAGTTGGCAAAGATGTCAGTGAAGTTGCGGAGGCCCACAAATGACATGGGCTGTATGCCGTTCCATTCCATGAAGCTCAAGATGATGAGGAAAACTATTGGGTAGACAAAGAAGGCGGTAATGAGCAGCCCAACCGGGAGCAGGAAGAGAACAATCCAGACCTTATTCTTGTTGTTCTTGAACAATTGCGTTCTCATAGAGCACATGCTTCCTATGTGTTGCAGTGGCCCCGGAAACCCGGGGCCACGCAACCTGTCTGTTTTTGTTAGCGCTTAACTATTGTGCTGCTCGGAGCATGTCAACGAACTCTGCAGGAGAAAGGTCTTGCAGAACCATGGCTCCAATAGCTTGTCCCAGCTCATACACTACATCAACCGGCATGGATGCTTCCATGTGGTCAATGAGGAACTCAGCTTCATTGCCTGCTTGGATGAACTGCTGCTGCAGAGGATCAAGTTCTACATCGGCTGGAATCTCAAACTCAACCGCCAAGAGTGAACCTGCTGCCAAGGATACTCGGCGTGCATTCTCGGGGCTGGTCAAGTGTTGCATGAACTTAATGACCGCTTCGCGGCGTGCAGGGTCATTTGTGTGAGCCGCTGCAAGGTTGGTGTGCAACCAGCCTACCTGGTGCCCGTGATAGTTACCGGCCTTAGGTGCCGGTGCCAACTGGGTTGCGCGGTACACCTCGGGTGAGTTGTCACGAATGTTGCCGATATACCATGCGCCGTTAATGAACATTGCGGTTCGGCCCGCTTGGTAATGCCCACCGGAAACACCGGCATCTGCACCAATTGCGTCACGGGTAGTGTTCCCATCCTGGTAGAGCCGCTTCAGAACCGCTGCCGCCTGCTCAAAAGCAGGGTCGTCGAACCCACGCTCCCAAACATCCGGGCCACCGAAGCTGCCAAGGAAATGGGTGTACCACAGCATTGATGTCCAGGAGTTCGTCCCTCCAGTCATTTGGCTGGTGGGTACCACGCCTATTGCCTTGAGCTTGTCCGCAGCTTCCCAGAACTCATCCATGGTCTCAGGAAAGCGATCAATGCCAGCTTCGTTGAAGATGTCCTGGTTGTACCAAATTGGAGTGAACCCAATCTCGTAGGGCAGAGACTTGGTTGCGCCGCCGATGGTCGATGCCTGAAGGTTACCCTGATTGAAGTTGTCTCCCCAGCCCTGCGCCAGCTCAGCGGAGAAGTCCATCAGGAGATTGCCGCCGTAGTATGCAGCGGTAGTTGGGCTCAACTTAAAGGTAAAAATATCCGGAGCCTGGCCCGCAGCAAGCCGTGTGCGAATTGTGTCCTCGTAGCCGTCATAGTCGGGTTGCGGCTCAACAATAACACGAATGCTTCCAGCATGCATCTCGTTGAATTCCGCTACAATCTCTTCCATTACATCTGCTTTAGAATCTTGTCCTACCCAGATGCTTGGCCAAGTCAGTACGATCTCTCCAGTAGTTTCGGCTCTTCCACCCGCAAACAACGATGTCGATGCGAAAAGCAGGGCTACCACCACAAAGAAAACGATAGAGCGCTTTGTGCTCATATCCACCTCCTAATTTTCTTTCTAAAAGTAAGTAGAGCATGGTTTTTTTCCGCTGTCAATGTGAAAGTTGTTTTATGGAGTTTTGAGGCTCTGAATGAGCAGGTCAGCTGCTCACAATGAATCGCCACTGGAGAAGGGAAGCAGGTACAGCCGCTCGGCGTCAATAATGACGGAGCTATGTTCGCCCTCGGAAATGAGGGCGGCTCCCCGCGGCGCGGCGACCGACGATCGCAGTAGGGTACCGTCTGGCATTCGCAGCAAATAGGCCGCCGCCGCTCCAAGGTAGCTACAACTCTCTACGACGGCCTCAATAGCGCCCGGCTCGCCAGCTGCGACAACACGTATGTGCTCGGGACGCAGCACCGCGAGCGCTTGCTGGCCAGCATCACTACCGAAATCTGGGGGAGCGGGCACTTCAAGGCGTGCCCCGAATGCCTCGATCTCAACTAGATTCCCGTGCGTTTCCCACACCGTGACCGGAACTAGATTGGAGGTGCCGATAAACTCCGCCACAAATCGTGTTTTGGGCCGTTCATAGATTTCATGAGGCGGGCCTTGCTGCTCAATACGGCCTTCATTCATCACGATTATCCGATCAGAGAGACTCATGGCCTCTTCCTGGTCATGCGTAACGTAGATAGTGGTCACTCCAACCTCTTCTTGGATCTTCCGGATCTCTCCACGCATCTGTACTCGTAATTTGGCATCAAGGTTTGAAAGCGGCTCATCTAGCAGCAGCACCTCCGGCCGCATGACCAGAGCCCGCGCAAACGCAACCCGTTGCTGCTGCCCTCCGGAGAGTTGTCCGGCTTGCCGACGTGCCAACGCCTCCAAGCCTACCATGGCCAGAGCCTCCGAGACGCGCTCCGGTATCTCTGAACGGCGTACCCGCGTTGCCTTCAGACCAAAGGCGACATTCTCAAAGACGCTCAGATGCGGAAAGAGCGCATAGGACTGAAAAACGGTGCATGTTGGACGGCGGTGCGGTGAAAGGTTCAAGACGCTGCGGTCACCAATGCGTATATCGCCCGAGTCCGCATCATGAAAACCACCAATCGCCCGTAAGGTTGTGGTCTTGCCGCAGCCGGATGGGCCAAGAAGTGTTGTTAAGCGGCCAGCTGCCGCGGTGAACGAAATATTATCCACGGCCACGGTATCACCAAAGCGCTTTATGAGGTTCTCCACATAGACAGGCTTGCCCTCACCGTGAAGGCGTGTGTGTGTAGGCATATTCATTTCCGAAGTACTCCAAGCTTGCGGCCGGAGGCGATCCAGGTCACGCCCAGTACCGCGAGGGTTACACTGATCATTATCACAGAGAGAGCAGCCGCGGTACCGTATCGAGCGGCATCAATTGCGTTAAAGATATCAACCGACAATAGGCGCCACCGAGGCGAGACTAAGAAGATTACTGCGGTTATGTCGGTCATCATATTCATAAAGGCAAAGACAAATGCGGCAAGGAAGCTGGCCCGTAGCAACGGAAGCGTGACTCTGACAAAGGAGTACGCCGGGTTTGCACCAAGATCGGCTGCGGCTTCTTCTATGGACGGGTCTATCTGCTTGAGGGCGCCTACACCGCTGCGAATCCCATAGGGCATGCGCCGCACGAAGTGATTCAGAACGATAATAGAACTCGTGCCAGCCATAAACAGTGCTGGGATTCTCCCGCTAAAGGCCAAAGCAAAACCCAAACCCATAACCATTCCAGGCAGGGCATAGGGAATCATGCTGATGAAGTCCAGTACCCGCACACCGGGAAAAGGCTTGCGGGTGTAGATATACGCGGCAAGCATTCCAAACAGCGCTGCCGAGAGGGCCCCTGTGAAGGCCAGCTGTACGCTGTTGCTTATTGACCGTCGCGAAGCGGTGAGCGCCGTTATGAAGTGCCTCTGAGTGAGTGCATAGCTCACCCCCCAGGTTTGGGTAATTGAACCCGCCAGAACCACTAGCACAACGCTTATGATCAGCAGCGAGAAGGCAAAGCAAACAACAAAGAGCCCCCATTTCACGGCAGTGGGTATGGCGCGTGGCTGGAACGCGGTAGGCGTGCCGCTCACCGTAACGTAACTCTTATTCCGCAGCACGTATTCACCAAGCAGATACATGAACAGAGACGGTACGACCAGAATGACGGCCAAGGTCGCTCCCATACCCCAGTCCGATCGAGCCCCTAAGGTCTGGATTATTGCCTCGGGGGCAAGCATGTTCGCGTTACCAAAAAATAGTCCCCGACCACCCAGTATCGCTGGTGCCCCGAACGCGCTTGCATGAAACATGAACAGCATGAGCGAGGCGGCCACTGCAGCTGGCGCCAGCAAGGGTAATGTCACTCGCCTGAGTGTGTACCAGTAGCTTGCACCCAAGTCCGCGGCGGCGTCCTCCAGACGAGAGTCGGCTGCAGAAAGCGCCGCCAAGAACATGAGGAAGCCAATCGGAAAGAAGGAGAGTGTTTGGGCAAGGATGACGCCCCACGGGCCATAAACGTTGAACTGGAACAAGGGTTCGGCGAAGCCCACCAGCTCGAACAACGAGCGAAGCCAAACATTGGCTACTCCGTTGCGGCCGAACAACAGGATAAGCGCAAAGGCAATAAGGAAGGCCGGTAGCAACATTGGCACCAGTACAATAACAGTGAAGAATCCACGCAGCGGAACGTCAGTGCGGTTGATGGTATACGCAAAGCACACGCCCAGAAGCAGTGAGATTGCGGTAGCCAAACCGGAGACTGTCAAGGTATTGAACAAGGTATCGCGAAAGTACGAGGTGCCGAAGAAGCGAGTATATCGCTCAATAGTCAACCCGCCCTCTGGAGCACGAACACTCTCTACCAGCATCGTAGCTGCGGGCAGAATGATAAGCATTGCCACTACCACCACAATCCCGGCAATGGTCAATGGGACTATGGGCTCACGGAGAATACGCGGAACCGAGGCTTTAACAAGCCTCGGCCGCTCTATATTTGTGTCCTGTGATTCAACCGGGATCTGCGGCATTCGACATCAGCCTGCCGGTTCCGCCTGCGTAATATCCTGGAAAGTATCAAGAATTCGGTTGCGGTTCTCTGAAGACCAGCGGAAATCGATCTCAATTACCTGCTCACTCGGAACCGCGACACCACCCTCAGGGGGAGTAACACCCTCAACGACCGGGTAGTTTCCGAATCGGGTCAAGGCCGACTGCGCCCTCGGCGACAAGAGATACTCGAAGTAGCGCCGCGCAGCCTCGGCATTCTGTGCACCTGCCACAACCGCCCCACCGTATGGCTCTGCAAACACCGGATCCGGAATCACCACACCCACTGGGTAGCCTTCTTGCTGAAGCTGCCACACGGCGTCGTAGAACCCTATGCCGACAGGATACTCACCCTGCGCCACCAGCGTCTGCGGGGCGCGTCCACTGCGGGTGAACTGGGCAACGCTCGCGTTTAACTGTTCAACATAACTCCACCCAACATCTTCTCCTTCACCGGACTGGATTGCGTGCTGCAAGATGGTGGCAATTGCGGAGTAGGCGGTTCCCGAGGTCGCCGGATGCGGCATTACTACCTGATCACGCATTCCGGGCTGCACAAGATCAGCCCAGTCCGAGCTTGGTGCCGGTACCGCTCCGTTTACCATTGTGGTGTTGTAGAAAAAAACGAGCGGATAGGTACCAATTGCGGTGATGTGCTCTTCCGGGTAACGGAATGCGGGGGCGATGGCGGAGGCGGCAGCCGGACTGTATGCCTCAATAAGCCCTTCCTCAAAGGCGCCGTGAAGAATAGCGGGACGTACCGATAGCCAAAAATCGGCCTGAGGACGCTGTTGTTCAGCACGCAGCCGACTCAAGGACTCACCGGTGGAGATGACCACATTCAACACCTCAATTCCGGTCTCCTCGGTAAAGGGTGCAGACAGCGCCTGCATAAACTCGTCATTGAACGGAGAGTACACAACCACCTGTTGCGCTCGTTGCTCCCTGCCGCCTCCGGCAAAAGCAAACCCGACGGCGCAGCACAGTAGCACCGCCATGGAAATTATCTTTTTCATCAAATCCTCCCTTGTATGTCTTGCGGTGTAAGGTAAAGCCACGGTGGTGAATACCCAAGTTAGAAATTGGTTAGATTGGCGTGGGGTCTGTACTCAATGCAGGCGGTCGATGTTGGTGTGATTCGTAGCAACTCCCGGTGATGAACTACCGGTAGCCTATCCACTCAAACAGGAGACCTTCGGTTCCGTAACGTTGTTCGTTGTAGGTGAGCGCTCGGAGAGTTGTTTCCTCTGCTTCAGGAACAAGCGTGATGTATACGGGAGTCTCATAGGCCCCGTCGGTGCGACCAAGAACCGCCACATGAATGACAGCCTCCGCGGTGTCTGCATCTCGAACCTCCCACTCCCCGTACTCGGTAATTGTCTGGCGGTCGTACAGGTACTCGGTCTGGAGTTGCAGTGTTGCATTGGGGCGCAGAATTAGCAGTAAACGCCGTTCAGACTGTAAGCCCTCGGCCACGCGCGCCGCATACACACCTGTAAACCTTTCCAGTTCAGGTGGCGGCTCGGACAACCCACTGAGCTCCTGCAACCCACTGGGCGCGTGCAACCCACTTGGCGCCGGAGCTGTTGCGCATGCACTCAGCAGCACGGCAAGCGCACCAAGCGTGTACACCGTACGGAGGAGGCGTGAGATCTCGACGCGCACCTTTGCGTACCTCATGGAGCAAAGGTAATGCCCGTTTCTTTACTATGCAACTAATGTTTCTACTCAGCGACGAAACTTGAGGTCATGTCCCAGATCCGTTAAGGTCACAGAAGGGAGAGACCAGAGTTATAGAGGAGCGAAATGATGAAAATGAAGCGCATTGCTGTCGGAATTGCGGTCGGAGTACCGGTACTGCTACTCGCGGGCCTCACCTTTATTGTTGTAAGCAGCTACCTTGAGCACCGGCAGCTGGTGGAACAAGAAAAGGTAGCCTACCCGGCTCCCGGAACGCTGATAGCGGCGGGGTCAAACGGTGGCACCCTGCACGTCTTTGCAGAGGGCCCAACTGGCACGCCAGCCGCTGCCACCGGTAGCGCCACGCAGGAAAATGCCGGTTCAGCAGAACGCAGCCCTACCCTGGTGTTTCTCTCCGGTCTTGGCACCAGCTCCCCTTACTACGACTTCAAGGTGTTGTTTGAGCAGTTCTCACCGGAGTACCGCGTTGCTGTGGTAGAGCGGGCCGGGTATGGGTGGAGCGATATCACCTCAAGCCCCAGAGATCTTGAGACCGTCCTGCAGGAAACCCGCACCGCGTTGCAGGGTGCTGGCGAAACCCCACCCTATGTCCTGTTTCCGCACTCCTTAGCCGGACTGGAAGCCCTGTTCTGGGCACACCACTACCCGGAGGAACTCCACGCAATCATCGGCCTGGACCCACTTGTTCCCGAGTACTACCAACAAAGCAGCAACCGAGCTTCCCTCTCGCGAGTGGTAACCGTATTGGCCCGCACCGGCCTCATGCGTTCCGGTCCCAATATCTTTGCCTCCAACTTTCCGGCCATGCTCAAGGGTCACTTAACCGCGGAAGATGCCCAGATCGCCGAGACCATATTCCTGCGCCGCACCCACACCAGGAACATGTGGGCCGAGGTGGCCGCCCTCCCGGAAAACTCGCAGGTGGTTTCACATCAGGGGCTGCCGAGCCTGCCCTTTCATGTCTTTATTTCAGACGAAAGGGGCGATGTCTGGAAAAGCAGCCTTATAGAGTTTGCAGAGGCAAGCACCGGCGAGTACTACCTCCTTGATGCAGGGCACTACATTCACCTGGACAAGCCAGGGTTCATTGCAGAAACAAGCCGCACGCTTATTGAAAGCGCAGGGCTGAACTAAGGGGTGCGCGAAGGAACCGTAGTAGACACAACGAAAAAACCGTATGAGCCGGAGGCTATTCGAACAACCACCTGCCTTCCCTCGTTTTCCTCTGGCTGCCCCACGGACCTCACTATGAGTCCCGAAAGATCAGGCAGCCTAAACTTATGATCCAGGGCCAGCGCCCTTCCGTTTAGATAAACTTCTGAGCCAAAGAGAGACTCAGCAGTGACAGTGAACTGCTCTTCCGGCCCGGACAAGGTACTGGGCAGCTGAAGCACCCCTTCCCGCTTTCGATCCAGGTTAATGACAAGGAGGGTCAAAGCCTTGGGACGCAGCGGATGACTGTGAAGATAGACCCGCAGTCTCTGGCTACCCCGCCCCCGCTGCTTCACCCGGTACACCATCTCTCCCATAAGAGAGTTCCAGAGAAGGGTTGCCCAGTAGTCGGGATTGGGCTCTCCTGTCCGAAAATTGATTAAACCGTAGTCCCCGCCGATGAGGGCCTGGCGGACCACCTGCGAGTGGCCCGATAAAGCCATTTGACCCAGGGTGTCGAGCCACCAGAGGCTTGAGATAAAGCGGTCGGAAATCCCCGGTTCTCCGCCACACTGAGCATGACCAGTCTCGCCCAACCACAGTTCTGCAGCAGGAAGATAGCGGCGGCAGAGTCTGCGTACTCTTCGTGCATTTCTGCCGAGTCCGTCAAGGTTGCGGGGATTGAGGAGGGTATAGGGCCGGGCCCTACGAGTGGCAATGGGGCAGCGGAAGGATTGTTGAGGGTAGAAGTGCCAGGTAAGAATATCCAGGTTGTATCCTCGAGATGACATGCCTTTCAGAAAGCGGCGGAGAAAAGGGAGTACTTCGCCGACTATTGGCCACACTACCAGGGCAGGGCCTGCCACCAGACCACCTCCCTCCTTTTCCATGATCATTCCCAGCTTCCCAATAGCGTCGGCGTAACGCAACGGGGAGATACCACTGCCGTGGAAAAAGGGGTAGGCATTCACCTCGTTGCCAAGCTCCCAGATGGTTCGGCACTTGCCCCGTTTTATGCTGTAGCGGATGAGTGAGCGTGCATTCTTCCCCCTCCAGGTGTCATCTTCCTTCCGGCGTTCCGGCCCGGCGTTGAGGGTCATGAAGAGTTCCGCTCCGATATCCTGGCAAAACTGCTCAACCCCTTTCCAGCTCTCGCGGTCCAGATAATAGCTCCCCTCGGGAGATTCCTCGGAGCTGCGCCCCACGTGCTTTTTCTTCATCCGGTAGGTCAGCTGATCCGCCTCGGTCCCTCCAATCCTCACATAGGCCAGCTGGAGATGGGAAGCCATCTTGCGCAGTTTCACGTCCTGCAAATCCACCGGCTCAACCCGCTCTGTTCCAAGCCCCCGCCGGGTCCCTGTACTTCCCTCCCACCACAATCCCCCCACCAGGAGGGAGGTATCTATAGATGCAGAGATGAACCGGGAGGGAATTTTTTCTACCGGCTGGCTTTCGGGAATAATGATAGTGGCTTTAATCGATTGCATTTTAGCCTCATGGTGCGATGCCTGTTGACAATAGGCACACACAGCGGTACTTATAAGATATGGGCTTCAGTTGGAATGTGGAGAAGAATGAACTCCTTAAGTCAGAAAGGGGGCTCTCCTTCGAGAGGATTGTAGTCGCCATCGAGGAGGGGCATCTTCTTGACGTTCTTGCTCATCCCAATACTGAAAAATACGGGAACCAGAAGCTCCTTATTGTTGAGATTGAAGGATACGCCATATGTGTACCGTTCGTTCAAGAGACAAACGGTGATCTGTTCTTGAAAACACTATTTCCAAGCAGAAGGCTCACACAACAGTACAATCTGGAGAGGAGAAATGAACACGACTGAAGAAAAAGATCTCATTAACTCTGTGGAAGCCGGTGAATGGACCTCCGCCTCCAACCTAAACTCCATGAAAGACCGAGTTGTGAAGGCGGCTTCTGAAACCGCTCTCAAGGACTACCGGATCAATATAAGAATCTCAAAACGGGACGTGGAAGCTCTGAAGACGAAGGCCCTTGAAGAGGGAATTCCCTATCAGACTCTGGTAACGAGCATTCTCCACAAATACGTCACCGGTAAGATTGTCGAGAAGAAGTAAGACGTACTCGCCAGGTGATCTAAAACACCACGGTCTTGTTGCCAAAGATCAGCACCCGGTGCTCCACGTGCAGTTTTACCGCTTGCTGCAGAACGAGCCGTTCAAGGTTTCTTCCCTTGCGGACAAGGTCGGCAACCTGGTCGCGGTGGCTTATGCGGGTAATGTCCTGCTCTATGATAGGGCCCTGGTCAAGTTCGGGCGTTACGTAGTGGCTGGTCGCGCCGACAATCTTGACTCCACGCTCAAAGGCCTGGTGATACGGCTTGGCGCCTACAAAGGCCGGAAGAAAGCTGTGGTGTATGTTAATGGCTTTCCCGTACCAGCGGGTAGCGAACGAGTCGCTTAGAATCTGCATGTAGCGCGCCAGCACCACCATCTCGGTTCCGGTCTTTTCCAGAATCTCCTGCTGTGCCTGTTCGGCCGCTACCTTGTTTCCGGCGTTGACCGGCACATGGTAGAACGGCAGCTGGAATGCATCGGTCACCTCACGAGCCGCCTCATGGTTGCTTATGACCGCCGAGACATCGGCCTCTATCTCGCCCTCGCGCATGCTGAGCACCAGATCGTAGAGGCAGTGCAGGTGCTGTGACACAAAGATTGCAATCTTTGTTCGCCGGGGCTCAAGGTGCAGCTGAAGGTCCATGTCAAAGCGCCGTTCGATGTCGGCGAAGCGACTGGCAATTTCCTGGCGCGGGAACACAAGGTTGGTCGTGTCCCACTCAACCCGCAGAAAGAAGGTGTCGGTTTCTATATCGTTGTGTTGACTCGAGTCCAGAATGTTGCCACCGGCCTCAAAGATAAACCTCGACACGTCCGCGACGATTCCACGCTGGTCGGGACAGGAAAAAAGAAAAATTGCTCGTTCATTCATAATGTGGTCGCAGTATAACGGAATCCTGGACTCTGTACAGTCCAGCAGTCCGCGCTGCTCCCACTCACCGGGCTTCTGTCTTACGGCACGCTACGGCACGCTACGGCACACTGCGGTACGCTTCCAGGGGTGCGCAGCTACACACTACATTGCGGTCGCCCGCCACGTTGTCCACCCGGCCGACGGCGGGCCAAAACTTGTTGCTCCGCGTCCACGGGTCGGGGTAGGCTCCTTCCTCGCGCGTGTAGGGCCGGTCCCATTCCGTTGCGGTGACGTCTTCCAGGGTGTGCGGAGCCATGCGCAAGGGGCTTGATTCCAATGGCATCTCACCACGTCGGATCTGGTCAATCTCACCAACAATGCGGATCATTGCATCGCAGAAGCGGTCAAGCTCCGCGCGGTTCTCACTCTCGGTGGGCTCCACCATGAGCGACCCATGCACCGGCCACGACATGGTCGGCGCGTGAAAGCCGTAGTCGGCTAAGCGTTTGGCCACGTCCTCCACGGTTATTCCCGTCTCTTTCTCCATAACCCGGAAATCCAGAATGCACTCATGCGCTACCCGTCCAGTTCTGCCGGTAAAGGCAATGGGTATGTGCGGGGCAAGGCGGGTGGCGATGTAGTTTGCATTGAGAATTGCCTGCTCGGTTGCGCGGCGCAGCCCGTCGCTTCCCATCATGGCGATGTAGCCATACGCGATCGAAAGAACCCCTGCGCTTCCCAGAGGGGCGCCGACAATGACTCCGGTCGGGCCGGGCTCAGCGAGTGTGCCGGGCAGGAACGGGGTAAGGTGCGCAGCCGTGAGAACCGGGCCAATTCCAGGCCCACCGCCGCCGTGGGGAATAGCAAAGGTTTTGTGCAGGTTCAGGTGGCAGACATCGGCCCCAATCTCACCGGGGCTGGTAATTCCTACCTGGGCATTCATGTTCGCACCGTCCATGTACACCTGTCCGCCGTTGTCATGGACAATCGCAATAGCGTCGCGGATTTTCTCCTCAAAGACACCATGCGTAGAGGGATAGGTGACCATCATGGCCGCCAGGCGATCCTTATGCTCTGTCGCTTTTGCTTTCAGATCCTCCAGGTCTATATCGCCGTTCTCGGCACTGTTGACCACCACAACCTCCATACCTGCTATCGTCGCGCTGGCCGGGTTGGTCCCGTGCGCGGAGTCCGGCACAAGACAGATGCTTCGCTGCAGATCCCCACGGCTGCGATGCCATGCGCGAATCACCAGCAGCCCGGTGAACTCTCCATGCGCGCCGCTGTTCGGCTGCAGCGTGCAGCCGTGGAAGCCGGTAATGTCCTTGAGCCACGCAGAGAGTTCTTCTGCAATTATGGTGTAGCCGCCCGCCTGCCACGCCGGTGCGTAGGGGTGTAGAGCGGCAAACTCCGGCCATGAGACCGGTTCCATGGCCGCTGCTGGATTCAACTTCATGGTGCAGCTTCCGAGTGCAATCATTGAATGGGCAAGTGAGAGATCCCTGTTCTGGAGCTCGGTGATGTAGCGGAGCAGTGAGGTCTCGCTGTGATAGGTGTTGAACACCCGCTGCGTGAGGTAAGGACTGGTGCGTTCCAGTGCCACTGGAGGGCGCCACACGGTGGCACTCATCCGTTTACTTAGGCGGTCCACTCCACGCGAAACTCCCAGCGCCTCCAGAAGACGCGAAAGTTCGGCGACATCGCTCCGCTCGTCCAGAGTAATTCCAAGGTGCCCGTTAGAATGTGGCCGGAGGTTGAAACCCGCTTTGAGTGCTGCGGCAAGCAGCCGTTGCTGCGTGACCTCGTTGGTCTTGATGAGCACCGTGTCGAACGATGGGCCGTCCAGAACCGGGAGCCCGGTCTCTTTCAGCATCTCTTTCAGGGTTGCGGTCAGCAACGAGACTCGGCGCGCAATACGGCGCAGTCCCTCCGGGCCGTGGTACACCGCATACATAGATGCCATGATTGCCAAAAGCACCTGTGCGGTGCAGATATTACTGGTAGCTTTGTCGCGTCGGATGTGCTGTTCGCGGGTCTGGAGTGCAAGCCGCATTGCCGGGCGTCCACGCCGGTCGGTGCTGACACCAATCAGCCGCCCGGGCATAAGCCGCTTATGGCTTTCTCGGGTAGCCAGGAAGGCCGCATGTGGCCCACCGTATCCAAGCGGCACACCAAAGCGCTGGCTGTTGCCCACCACGATATCGGCTCCCCACTCACCGGGCGGGGTCAACAGGGTCAGGGCCAGCAGGTCTGCAGAAACAATTGCCTGGGCAGAGACGGCGTGCAGCTCCTCCACTGTACCGCGATGGTCGTGCACAAGGCCGTCGGTCGCCGGGTACGCAAGAATGCCCGCGACATCGCCCTGCTCAAGCTTCCAGTCCTTCACCGGAGCTTCTACCAGTTCAATGGAAAGCGGTTCGGCCCGGACACGCAGATGCGCAATAATTTGAGGATGGAGGTCGGTGCTGACCCATACGCGCGGAGCAGCATCGGTTCCGGAACGCCGTTTTCCCCCGCGCAGGGCCATGACCATTGCCTCTGCTGTGGCGGTAGCCTCGTCGAGCATTGAAGAGTTTGCAATCTCCATCCCGGTGAGGTCGGTTATCATGGTCTGGAAGTTCAGCAGCGCCTCAAGCCGTCCCTGGGATATCTCGGCCTGATACGGCGTGTACTGGGTGTACCACCCGGGATTCTCCAGGATCATCCGCCGGATGATGGCGGGAGTAATGGTGTCGGCGTAACCCATTCCAATGAGGCTGCGAAGTACGCTGTTGTGCGCGCCTATCCCTTTCAGCGAGGCTTGATACTGCTCTTCTGTTAGGGCCTGCGGAAGCACCGGCGCGGCGGCCCGGTGTATGCCGCGCGGAATGGTCTCTGCAATGAGCTCCTCCATGGAGGCTGCACCAATGAAGCTGAGCATCTCGTGTTGTTCGGTGGCGTTGGGGCCAATGTGCCGGCCAGCATACTCTCTGTGTCTGTCCATGAGCTCGTCCACCGGAGGCAACTTCTCATAGCGAGGTTTGTAGACAGGGCCTGCGTGCTGTCGGGCCGTGGCGGTGCGGTTGTGGATCTGTATCTGCAGCGGAGCCGTGGCCGGAACGCTCCTGTCCACGTAGGCATTGGCAATGAAAGCCCCGAGCGAGGGCGCTTTGCCGCCGGAGACAACTACGCCGACCTCGGTGCCGCTTTCATCAAGGACGGGGTAGCCCTCTCGAGGCACTGCCGACTGTTCCATGACAAGACGGCGAAGCGTACGTGCTGGCCCGTCTTCTTTCCGTACAAGGATTGCCTCACGGCCACGGAACTCATGCTCAAGGTGACAGGCCCACAGCAGACGCGCCTCAACAGGAGTAATGTCCTCGGTCAGTTCGTGGCCGTACAACGCAAATCCAGACTCCAGACGCAGGCTGTCCCGCGCACCAAGTCCAACCGGAAGGAGCTCCACCTTGATCTGTTTTGCCGCCGCAAAAAGCTTCTGCCAGATTGTTGCGGTTGCCGTGGCTGGGGGGAAGAGTTCAAACCCGTCCTCGCCGGTGTAGCCGGTGCGGCCTACCAGGAACTCCCCCTCCGGAGTTGCAATGGCCGTCACGCCAAAGCGCGGCAGCTCGGTGGGAAAGCCGGGAAGGTATGCTGATAGAATTGACTCGGCTCGCGGGCCCTGCAGTGCAATCATGTCCAGTTCTGCCGAGACATCCTGGAACAGCACCTCACGTCCGCTGTTTTTCTCCGGAAGATGTTCGGTTAGCCACGCAGTATCCCGCTCCCTGCGCGAGGAGTTAATCACCACCAGATAGCTCTCGTCTCCGGTGCGATATATGAACAGGTCGTCAATGATTCCCCCGTCTTCACGACACAGCAGAGCATAGGTGCTCATGCCTTTGGGGAGTGCGGTAACCTGAGCTGTCACCTGCTGCTCAAGCCATGCCGCGCTGTCGCGGCCCTGTATAATGAGCCGCCCCATGTGTGAGACATCAAAGAGGCCAGCGGAGTTTCTGGTTGCTAGATGTTCGCGAATTGTCCCGGCGCGGTAATGGAGGGGCATTTCCCATTCAAAGAAATTGATAAAGCGGGCGCCAGCATCGGCATGCCACTGGTACAGACTGGTACGGTTCATGAGGTCTCCCTTCTGAATTGCGCCCTGTCCTGGTACCTGAGAGATTTACGGTCGTGAAGCCCACCGCTTCACGCCTTCCCCTTCGGTGCGACACGGCTTCCCGTGTCGGCTCTCCAGAGCGTTACCGTACCATCGATCCTGTGGCCTGAGAGATTCAGAAGCGCCTCATTTTGAGACACCCCCTTGCACCTTCGGCGGCATTCCTTGGGAATGCACTCTCTCGACGGAACTACACTTCTTCAAAAGTACATTCGCGGCCTGGAACTGTCAATCGCCAATGCTCGTTGCTGCGGCCCGAATCCCTCGGAGACTCTCGCCACATAGACCCCTGCGAATCTTTGCAGTGCATTCGGAGGCTCGTTGTCCTACGATTAGACGGACTATTGCTTGCTATTGGACGGACTATTGCTTACAATTGGACGATATGACTGAGCAACACTTGTATCCACGGTACCTGCTCCCACGTCTGCTGGAGGCCTTAGAAGACTCCCCGGTAACGCTCATTCATGGCCCCCGGCAATGCGGGAAAACTACCCTTGCACAGATGGTCGGTGAGGAATACGGGTTCAGTTATATTACCTTTGATGACGACGTCCAGCGGGCTGCAGCGCAAACAGATCCTGTTGGTTTCGTGGCAGATCTTCCACAACGCGCGGTGCTTGATGAAGTACAACGAGTCCCACAACTGTTCACGTCACTTAAGGCGGCGGTGGATTCACACAGAGAACCGGGGCGGCTCATTCTGACTGGCTCAGCCAATGTTCTGCTCTTACCCCAACTTGCCGACTCGCTGGTGGGACGTATGGAAGTCCTCCGCCTGCATCCGCTAGCCCAGACGGAACTCGAATCCGGCAGGTCCGATTTCATTCAGACAGTCTTCACAGCCAGCTTCAAGGCCGGTGCATTTGGAAAACGGCAAGGCAAGGCCCTTGCAGAACGGGTGGCTGCGGGTGGCTATCCGGCTGCCATAGCCCGCGAGAAGCCACAGCGCCGGGCAACCTGGTATCGAGACTACATCGATACCCTCATTCAACGAGACATCCGTGACCTGGCGCGGATTAGTGCTCTCCACGCACTTCCACGTCTATTGGCGCTCGCGGCAAGTCAAACAGCACGCTTGGTCAACGTAACGGAACTTGCCGCTCCGTTTCAGATTAGCCGACCGACAATCCGCGAGTACCTCACCCTTCTTTCGCAGATCTTCCTCGTAGATGAGTTACCGGCTTGGCACCACAACCGACTCAAACGGCTGGTAAAGGCACCCAAGCTGCACATTGGCGATTCCGGACTGCTGTGCGGACTACTGGGACTGGATGCGCACGAGTTGTGGGAAGATCGTGGTTTGTTTGGACAGGTTCTGGAAACCTTCATATACCTTGAGCTCCAAAGACAGGCAAGTTGGCGGGAGGATAAGGTCACCTTCAGCCACTACCGCGACAAAGATCAAGTTGAGGTCGATATCGTAATGGAGACCGGTCGGCAGGTTGCGGGCGTGGAGGTCAAAGCCTCCTCAACGGTAAAGAGTGATGACTTCGCGGGCTTACGAAAACTACGGCAGGCTGTCGGGAAAGGCTTCGCGGCTGGCGTGGTACTGTACGACGGTGACGCGGTTGTCGGTTTTGGTGAGAGGCTCTATGCAGTACCGATATCAACTCTCTGGACCAGGGAATAACCGGAGGCTACGGCCCACTACTCATAAGCCGCATAGCCGCTCGGCTTCCGGTGAGTGCCGAGTTGTCCGGGAGAAAATCAACCGCCCTGCGCCCGTCAACGCCTTGCAGGGCAGGATTGGCGCCCGCATCTAGCAACAGCTCCAGCACCTCCGGGTTCGGGTTCTCACGAACTGCCCAGATCAGCGCGGTGTAGTCGGCCATGTTGCGAGCGTTGACATCGGCACCGGCGGCAATGAGTAGCGCGTGGACTGCCGGATTCGGGTTGCTACGGGCCGCGCGTATCAACGGCGTCCAACGCCCTTCATCCCGGACATCAACCAGTGAACCTGCATTCACCAACATCGTCACAATCTCCGGGTCACGCGTATGTTGCACTGCGCGCATGAGTGCGGTCATTCCCACACCATCACGTTGTTGGAGATCGTATCCGTCGGATAGCTTTGCCTTGAGCTGCTGCGGGGTCAGGGTGGCCCACTGCTCCGGTGTCAGCTGTGGCCAAGGCGCCTCAGCCGAGACGGCCAACGCTATGCACAACCAGATCAGCGCAAGGAAGACGTGTTTTTTCATGGAATGAATATACCGCGGTTGGGGGAAGATCGAAACATGTTCTTCATTGCCAAGGCGTTCTACCCCAGCGAGTGCTCGGTCAGCTCCAGAGCACACGAATCTTTGGATAGCTGCGAATCCAGGTATCCCCAGAGACAAGGAACATCTCTTCGGCCAGGGACTGGGCCATGAGCATGCGATCAAAGGGATCTTTGTGGAGAGGTTGCAGGTGGAGCAAGTGGTTGGTGTGGAAGAATGATATCGGCAGAAGCTGGAGACCGTTATGCGCTACTTCTCGGTCTACGATATTCTGCCACGGCTCGGACAGACTCAGTCTATTGAGCTGTTCCTTGATTCGCACCTCCCAGGCCGAGGCTGCACTCAGGTACAGCTCGCTTTGCGGAGAACACAGCTGTTCAACAACCGTGCTTGGTAAACGTTCCGGACTGGATGTCCACCACAAGAACGCGTGGGTATCAAAGAGGAGCTTCACGCCTCAAACTCGTGTTGATACTCAATAGGTAAAGGTTCATCAAAGTCCGGTGCAATGGTGACCTTGGAACGAGACAAGCCCGGAGTGCGTGTTCCCGAAGGCGCTGAGAGCGGTTGCAACCGAATAAGCGGCTTCCCGTTCTTAGCTACAACAACGTCTTCCCCGGCGAGCGCACGCGCAACGAGTTTTGAGAACTGGGTCTTGGCTTCATGAATGTTCACTATCATGACTAGATTATGGACTAAGTCTGAATTCTGGTCAAGAAATTGCGTAAAACAGCTAGACCGGTTTGTTGCGTAGTGTATTCAGCTCCGCCGCCGACAGACCTGTGGTTTTCTGAATCAAGCTATCATCCAAACCGTTTTCGATCAGCCGCTCGGCAATGTGCCGCGCTTTCCTCTGTTCGCCCTCTTCCAGGCCTTCCTCCCGGCCCTTTTCCAGGCCTTCCTCCCTGGCATCACGGATCATCTGGCCGCGGTCACGGATCCAGACATCACGCTCGAGCGCTGCACGGCGAGCTGCTGGATCTGAAACAAAATCTTGGTAGCGGCGTTCGGTCTCCGAAATCATTTCGTCGTTCTCAGTGATTTTTTTCATCAGCTCATCTCCCGTTCCCACTCTCTGTAAAGTATACACCCACCGCGCCGGTGTCAGCTGTGGCAATGGCGCCTCAGCCGAGACGGCCAAAGCTACACACAACCAAATCAGCGCAAGAAAGATTCGATTTTCCATGAACTGAATATACAGCGGTTGGGGGGAACATCGAAACATGTTCTACATTGCCCAGGGCTGCTGCGCAGCGCCGCCCAGTTTTCCGGATTCGCCTGGCCTTCACTTCGGCTTCTTGAGCACTCCCACTATCGAAACGGATCAAGCACGCCTAAACCAGCCCCGAACTGAGCAGAAAAATTGCTCCTCCATGCGTGATTGTAGCCGGTATAACTCCGTAACGCTCCCCAACAACTCCAGCGATGATTCCTTCCCACAGCGTAAACAGAAGCAGCGGGGCGCCCGCCGAGCTAACCGTTGTTGCCAGAAACACATGACATAGGGCAAAGACGAATCCTGACTGAACACCGGGCGTCATGATACGGCCAAGCCGCGTGCGAACGACGGCCCTTGGTGCGTGCCGGGTCAGACCGGCCAGGACGTAACCGCGGAACAGCAGCTCTTCCAGGAAGTTGCCAAGCAGTGCAAACACCAGAGTTGCGAGCAGAAGCCCGGCCTCCACCGCACCTCCGCGGTGCTCCAACGGCACCATGCGGTATAGCAGTACCAACGGCAGCACCACCAGGGCAAAGCCAAGCAGGCCAGCCACAGCGCCTTTCAAGACCCCTGCCCGTAGCAACACCACCCCGTGGCGGTTCTCCTTGTCTGCGGCGTACACCGCGGTTGCCATGGCGGCAGCACTGAGCCCAAACAAGACCAGGAACCACGGATCATCCGAGAGACGAATCCAGAACACACCGTCATGCACCCCAAAGCGCCACAGCCCAAGCGGCGTCAGCGCGTCGCGCAGCAGCACAAACGCCAGCAGGTACAGTGCAACCCGCGCCGCGGCGGTTGGCCGCATACCATACATCACCACCGCCACCAAAACCAGACCCGGGAGTACCCTCAGGAGGTACTCGCTCATTTGCATTATTGTTGTCATGGCCAAAACGCTACCCAAACGCTTGAAAAAGATCCTGAACACATGTACGATATCGTACAGATGTCCGGAATTGACCCACGTATTGAGAGAAGCCGTGAACTCCTAAGTGCAGCCGCAGTGCAGATTCTGCAAACTGGCGGTTGGGAGAGCCTTTCGGTGGCGCGCCTGTGTTCGGAAGCCGGTGTCAGCCGCTCAACGTTCTACCTTCAGTTCCAACAGGCATGGGAGCCCATAGCTGCGCATATTGAGCAGTGTTTCGCTCGCGAGCACCCGGAGCTCCTGGACGATACTGTCACCCTGAATCCGGAAACGCTGCTGCTCAAGGGGCACCCGCTCAGCTACTCGTTTTTTGCGCATCTTGAGCGTCACGAGCGCCTGTATCAGAAGATATTTGAGACTCCTCACAGCGCGCCGCTTCGGCTTGCCATTACTGCTCGCGTCTCCGAGATTTCCAGAATGCACCATTCGGTACTGCGAACACTGCGTGAGTCCGGCGACACACAGAAGCACGAACCCTTGGACGCCGAGTACGTCGCTGCATATCTCTCGGGGGCCCTGGTGGAACTGGCGGGGCGCTGGATTATGCGCAGTCCGCGAGACTCGGCAGCAGCCATGGCCTACTGGTTCTCGCAAATGGCGGCCCCAGGCCTGCTGCAGATGATGGGGCTCACCTCGCTGCTTGAGGAGTAACCCCGCACGGGAGGCAGATAACGGGGTATAATTCGGTGCTATGAACGAGCGCGGCACAGAGTACAGGCGGCGGGTGAACCGGGCCATGGACTACATCGAGTCCCACATCTCCGAACCTCTTCCCTTGGAGCGCGTAGCGAAGGTGGCGTGTTTCTCACGGTATCATTTCCACCGGATCTTCTATGCTCAGGTTGGGGAAACGCCGGGGCAATTTATACAGCGACTGCGTTTAGAGAAGGCAGCTCGCCTGCTACTTTCACAGCGCTCTCGTCCAGTAACCGATATCGCGTACGAGTGTGGTTTCACAGACACCGCCGCCTTTTCACGGGCCTTTCGCGTGGCCTGGAGAGTAAGCCCCACCGCATTTCGCAATCTGAGCACAATGGATAGCAAGGACGGCACAGCACACGCGTCGGCAGACGGTTACTCTGGGGTCATGTCCAACTCACTTAGGAGGAATGATATGTCCCACTTAGAAACGGCGCCCCTTGCGGCGCGCACTGTGCAGGTTCTGGAACGCCCCGAACTCACCCTCGCCTACGTACGCCACACCGGCCCCTACTTTGGAGACGAGCTCTTGTTTCAGAAGCTCTTCGGCAAGCTCTTTGCCTGGGCAGGCCCGCGAGACCTCATTCAACGGGGAGAGACCGAGACCGTAATTATCTATCACGATGACCCAGACTCGGTTGCCCCGGAAAAGCTCCGCATTAGCTGCTGCATTCCGGTTCCGGCAGAGCAGGAGGTCTCGGGCGAGGTAGGCAAACTCACCTTGCCTGCGGGCCGCTACGCAGAAGCGGAGTTTCGGCTCAACGCCCAGCAGTTTGCCGGTGCTTGGAACTGGGTGTTTGGTGTGTGGATGCCGGAGAGTGGCTACCAGCCAGCCGACGGGCTCTGCTACGAACGCTACCGCGACAGCGAGCCAGAGGCCGAGATTGACGGGAGCACCGGACACCATTTCGATGTCACCATCTGCGTCCCGGTCATACCACTGTAGCGGCCTCTGTCGTGTGGGGTTAATCTGCGGCCACTGAGCGCCACGCGGCCGACCCTCATTTACGCAAGCTGCGTGTGCCGTGTTTTATGATCCATCTGGTTGCAGGACT
>REEM01000136.1 GCA_007695055.1 Spirochaetaceae bacterium
CCGTCAGGTCAATTTCTACAACGAAGACTGTCGGTTCGCTCTCTATGCCGTCCGTGTCGCGGTAGCGCACCGAGATGGTATACACACCCTCTTGCAGCTCGTTCAACTCTATGGTTTCGCTGCCGCTGAGGTCGGTGTCCTCTATTTCGGTATCTTCAATGGTGGTGGGGCCAGTTGCACTATAGATAAAGGTCACACCAGGCTCGGCCGTTGCGATGAAACTTATGTCTTGTTGATTTGTAATGAGGGGTGGTAGGTTGGACAATGCCGGGCCGCCGAGCAGCGTTGCCTCCAATTGCACCGCAATGCCGTACCAGTTCAATAGGGCTGCAACAAGGGGTGCGGGTGAGGCCTCCATAAGCACCTGAGCAGCGGCTGTGGTCCCGGCACGCGTTTGTACTCGGGTAAATCCAAACACTTCTTGTGGGGCACTGGCTGAGAAGGAAAGTCTGGCCTTGACCACTATGAGATATCTGGCATCTGGGTTAAGGCTATTGACCTCAAGAGACGCCACCTGCCCCGGACTCCAGCTTACAATACGCGTAAGGTACTCTGCACCACCGGCTGCCTCGGGTGAGTCGGCCTCAATATCCGATTTCAGGCGGGATCTGGCAGACCCGCCGTTTGAGAGTTCGACATCGTCCACAAGTACAACATTGTAGGTAATCTGCTGAAGTTCCTGCGAGCTTACTTGCCCATCTGCAGCGGCCGCCATAAGTGAGTCAATGAGTTCGGCTGGTATTCGTGCTTGGAGAGCCAAACCGGTGGGAGCTGGCTGCGACATAGACATTGTGCAGCCCGTGGCCAATGCAGCAATGAGTCCCAGTACGAATAGGGTCGCAGTTTTGCGGCAAGAAAGATGAAAACGCGGCATGCGGACCTCCGTGTGCACGAGGTCGGCCGGTTTGGCTTAGGGCTCCACCGACCGATAAACCTAACAATATCGCTTAGGTAGCGCTACGGATGTACGTAATTCGTCGTATATTTCGGGTCAGGTAGGCTGCCGAGATGCGGCGTCGTAGTAAGCCTTGCTGAGTTCGGTGCGGTTTTGTGAGTTGGTTTTTTTGAAGATGCGGTAGATGTGGGTGCGCACGGTGGCCTCTGAGATATAGAGCACGGCGGCAATCTCTTTGTTGCTCAGGCCCTCGGCGGCATGGGCGGCTATTTCAGCCTCACGGGTGGTTAGATTATGGCGAGCTCGGAACGCTGCATGACCGGCCTCTGCGGTTAAGGGTTCTGGCGGGTCGAGATCGCCCCGGGGCTTTCCATTGGTCTTGAAGCCCATACCGGCTGCTGCGGCCTCTCGCGCGGCAACACCAAAGAGGCCGTCCGAGACCTTGTACAGCAGCAGGCTGGCGGCTGCCAACACTAACAGTACTGTGACCGCGGTCAGCGCCAGGTGGGTAGCGGCGCGGGCGGCCGGTGGGGCAGAGAGAAGGCCGAGTAGAAAGCCTATGGGAGTGGCGTCGCGCGAAAGCACCAACTCAGAGAAGTGAGCCCACTCACTCAGGACAATTCCTAGAACAACAAGCGTGGCCAAAATGCCAAACTTAGCCTGCCCGTGTCCCGTTGCCGCTGCAGTTGTGAGACGCAGCGTCGGATATGCCAGGAGTGCCAGAACAGCAACCAGGAAGGCATTAATAATGAGCGAGTAGCGCGTGACACCCGCTATGACAAGGAAGAGCGCGAACGCGCCCATGAGCGCAATAACCGCCAAGCGAAAATATCGACCCAGAATTCTGGGGTAGGCGAGCTGCAGGGCGCTGCAGAAGAACGCAATGATCAGGTGCCCGGTCATGTATTCAATGAAAATGACAGCGTGCCACGGGAAGCCGGGAAGGACGCGGGTCAGCAACACCGCGCCAAGGGTAGGTGCACGAATGGCGACCGAGAGAAAGAAGCCAGCAAACAAGAGTGGTGCAGCCGACCTCCGGCTACCAGCGAGATAGATCAGCAGATTGTATGCAGCAAAGGCCAGGCAGATTCCCAGCATGAGCAGGTCATAACTAACGTCAATAATGTCATGTGCGGCAATCTCATCTGCTCTGCCAATCCAGATAGGACGCCACATGCCCCCAACGCGGTGGTCAAAGTTTGCAACCTGGAGAAGTAGGTCGATGCCGCCATCCGCGGTCTCAAAGACGGGGTTGCGAATAGCGCGCGCCGGGGTGGTGGTTGCCGCGCTTGTGCCGGGAATGCCGTTGGCCGCAGCCTCACGGCCGTTGATCCAGAGTCGGTACGATGTAGATGCAGGCTCAATGCGCAGCGCCCCGCGGTCGAGCTCTGGGGGCAGGAGAACCCGCACCGCAAAGGTTGCGTATCCGGGGCCGCTGAGCGCGTCGCCATTTAGCTCAAAGGAGTTCCAGGTGCCGGGCATGGGGAAGAGTCCTGGGGGGGTCGCTGCCAGCTCGTGCTCAAGCTGTGCTGGCTCCAGCAGCTGGCCCCAGTACATGGCCCAGTCACCGTCTATGCGGGCAAGTCCGTCAAGGACAAAGTCATGTTGGCGCAAATCTATTGTGGGGATATATCGGGCCGAGGTCTTGGTCTGATCTACGGTCTCGGCCACAAGGGCAGCGGGCAACAGCGTTACAAGCAAGAGGGTGCAGACTGCCGTGATGTGCCTCAACCACATCTCCAGTTACGGTGATGTGCGGTGTTGGTTGAGCAATACACAATACCTAAATGTAGAGGTATTCAGGAGTTGCGGCAAGCCTGAACGGTGCCGCCCTGCACATATGCTTGACATAGGTCTGAGCTGTACATATCGTAATAATATGAATACGAAAGTAGGTGAGCGTGGCCAGGTTACCATTCCCAAGTCGGTGAGAGACCGGTATGGTATTCAGCCCGGAATGGAGTTGGAGGTCCATGAGAGCGCGGACGGCATTGTGCTTCGGAAGCAAGATCTTGGCCGTACTCTTGAAAGGCTCAAGGGAACCGCGAGTATTGGGAATTTGAGTACAGATGAGTTCCTTGCAAAGATCAGAGACGAATGATCAGCGCCGTTGATACCTCGGTTGTGTTAGATTTCCTCACCGAGTCGCCGGAGTATTGCGACAGTTCAATACAGGCGCTTACACGAGCATCATCGCAGGTGGGCGGGTGAATGCGCCAGCACTACTACCCAACATAAGGCTTGACTTCTGAAAAGTTACCACACATAATTATGGTATGTTATCTGCAAAGCATCGTACCAGTTTTGCCCTTGACGAGGAGACGCTGAGACTTCTTCAGCAGCTTGCGGGGCAGTGGCGTGTGTCACAGGCGGAGGTCGTGCGTCGCTCTGTGCGTTTGGCTGTGGAACAAGACCGCACCAATACCTCGCGTCTCCGTGAGCGACTCGGCTCTTATCAGGAGGCCGGTCACCTAAGCAGTGACGAGGCGGAGGGCTTCTTGGGCCGCATAGCTGCTGAGCGGGCTGACTGGGGTCGTGGGCAATGATCCTGCTTGATACCAACTATCTCATTCGCATGTTGGTGCAGGGGACTACGCCCGCGGCGCAGGTATCGGAGTGGCTTGAACTCCGAACGCCGCTCGTGACATCCTCGGTCTGCTGGTATGAGTTCATGACCGGCCCGGTAGATGAAGAAGGCACGGCGCTTGTGCTCGCTACGCTGCAAGACAGAATCATTCCCTTCACTGCGGATCATGCACAGGAAGCCGCTCGCCTGTACAACGTGTGTGGGCGCAACAGAAGGCAGCGGGTTGACGCCATGAATGCGGCTGTCTCAATCCTCTCCAACGCAGCACTTGCCACCGAGAACCGGGAAGACTTCCTGCCTTTTGTCTCGCTAGGACTGCGCATGATTGACCACCTACCCCAGCGGTCGTACACTTCCAGCCATGATAGATAAACAGTTTGCCGAGTATCTTTTTGGTGCGTTTTCGGTGACGCGTTGGAACGACCTGGTGCGTCCCATGGAGTTCACCGAGATGGACCATCGTGCCTTTGCCATGATGCTGGCCTTTTTCTTGGGCACCATAGAAGAGGAGCACGGACGCGAGGTGGACTGGGACACCATCATTTACGGCGGGGTGTTTGAACTGCTGCGTAAGACGGCGCTTTCGGACATTAAGGCTACGGTGCACCGCCGCATTCGGAGCCGACACCCGGAGGAGTACCGGCGCCTGAACGAGTGGGTGGCGGCCAAGCTGGAGCCGCTGCTTGAACCCTACGGCCTGACCGAGCGCATGCGGGCCTACTTCATAGACCATGAAGATGGCGGCGCTGTGGACAATGAAGCCTATAAGATTCTTGAGGCAGCTAAGGTCTACAGCAGTTATAGGGAGTTTCAGATAGCCCGCCCGGTGAACGCCCACGACCCGCGGCTGCCTGAGATAGAGACCGACCTGCGCGAGCGTCTTGAACCCTTTCTGGACTTTGTTGGCATGCGCAGGCTCATTATGGAGCTGGATCTGTATCGACTCATTGGGGTGGTAGACAGGTTGCGCTACCAGGCTCGCTGGAGCCGCACCCCGCGCATACCGCAAACATCGGTCTTGGGACACTCCCTTATGGTGGCGGTTTTTTCACTGCTATTCTCGGTGCAGCTGGGGGCCTGCCCGGCGCGGCGCTACAACAACTTCTTTGGCGCCTTGTTCCATGACCTGCCGGAGGCGGTTACGCGTGACATTGTGGCACCGACCAAGTCGGCCACCCCTGGACTTCCGGACATTGTCAAACAAATAGAGGAAGACACCGTGGCCGAGGAACTCTACCCATTCATGAGTCCC
>REEM01000237.1 GCA_007695055.1 Spirochaetaceae bacterium
AGATCCCTTGATTTTCAAGAAGGTAGACTCCACCCTCAGGGGGAATATCTCCGAGGAGATCGCGGCGCTGGCATCGGTTTTTCCCGAGCGTTCCTTCCTCGTTGCACCGGCGTTTCCCTCTCAAGGCAGAACCACTCAAGACGGAATCTGCTTGGTTCATGGAATACCGCTTGATCAGACCGATTTTGCTCGTGATCCGTTGAACCCAGCTCAAAACGCGTATATTCCCGCGATTCTCCGGCACGACGCCCTTGACCCCTCGGTTGTTGATCCACGATCCCTGCACCAGTGGGCCATATCGGCGTCGCTACACAATGAAACTAAGGCACGAGCCAATACGCCGCGGAATACCTCGGTCGCTGTAGCTGATGCCGCGACCGAGGCCGATCTGGAATTGATAGCATCTGTCTGGCGGGAACATTCCCGGACCGTTATACCTGTGGGAAGCGCTGGGTTGGCGTCGCATCTGTTCGCTGGCCCGACCTCAGAAAGAGCCAACGTCACCTTGCCTGGACCGCTTCTGCTGGTAAATGGCAGTTTGAACCCGGTCGCACTCCGGCAGACAGAACAAGCCATCGAGTCCGGTTTCGTCGATATAGTATTGAACGAATTGCCCTCCGAAGCGGAAATAGCCACGAAAATTGTCGCTCAACTCGAGGACGGAAAGAACGTGTGTTTGCGGACCATTCTCAATCGATCGGAACTGACCGACTGGAAAGATGCGTTTATCCGCTGGTGTTCGGCGCAAGAGCTTCAGGTGGAATATCCGCTTCATGAGATGCTGCCGATGGTGTTTGGTCAGGTCATTAACAGCGTAGTTCGAAAGGTTATGCCGGGCGGGTTGGTAGTCTTTGGCGGGGACACGGTACTTGGAATAATGAACAGTATGGGTGTCTCCGCACTATATCCCGTGACGGAACTTTTTCCTGGAATCGTCGTAAGTACGGTTGATGCAGCTACCGTCTCGCCGCCGCTTGTAACCAAGGCCGGTGGGTTCGGAGGTGCTGATCTTGTCGATCGGATACGTAATAGTACAAGGAGTAGATCAACATGATAGCTATCACAATGGGAGACGCGAACGGAATTGGTCCAGAGATTGCGTTGACCGCATTCCTCAAAAAGGAACTCCCTACCGGGGCCTTTGTAGTCGGCGACGCCTCGGTATTGGAGCTATGTCTTAAACGACTGAACCTCGATATCAATCTAAACCGTATAGGCAAACCTGAGGAGTGTCGTGAGGACGCCCTGAACGTTCTGGACCTCAAACTTCTTTCGCCGGAGCAAATTGCCCCTGGAACGATATCCAAAGATACAGGGGCTGCTGCCGCAGAGTACGTCGCCACAGCCACGCGGATGGCATTGCGAGGAGAGTGTACATCGTTAACGACACTCCCAATCAACAAAGAAGCAACTCAACTGTCGATACCAGGTTTTTCTGGTCATACCGAATTCATCGCGGAGATCTGTGGAGAGACAAATTTCACTATGATGCTTGCTTCGTCGCGTCTGATCGTGACACACGTAAGCACCCATGTGGCAATTGTGGAGGCAGCACGAAGGGTGGTTCGAGATCGTGTTCATGCGGTGATTTGCCTTACCAATGATGCGCTCCGCGGATGGATCCACGAGCCACGAATCGCTGTAGCGGGTCTGAATCCCCATGCTGGAGAACACGGTCTATTTGGAACCGAGGATGAGCGTGAAATCTTACCCGCTATCGAACGGGCTCGTCGGGAAGGAATCACGGTATCGGGTCCAGAAGCACCGGATACCGTCTTTTTAGGGGCCGTGCGGGGAGACTATGACGCCGTTGTTTGTATGTACCACGACCAAGGGCATATACCCATGAAACTTTTGGACTTTGAGCAGGGAGTTAATGTTACTTTAGGTTTGCCAATTATCCGAACGTCGGTTGATCACGGTACTGCATTCGACATTGCGTGGCAGGGGCGGGCTTCTTCGGCAAGCCTGAAGGCCGCGCTGGATTTCGCAGAGCGTATGTCTGGATCGGCTCAGGAAACGGGTTCAGCACAGAACGCCAACATCTGACGCACAAGCGGAAGGCCAGAAATCGCCGGATCTCCCCAGAGGAAGATCCGGCTCAAAACTGCAAAAACATGGGCCCGACTACGGTGTGGATGGCTCAACCGGAGCGTCGGCAACCGCGAGCTTTCGGTGCTGGATGAAGTAGTAAACGACTATTGCAAGTCCGCCACTAATGCCCAGTACCGAGGTTGCTGTTTCCGGAACAATAGTGAGTATGGCCGTAGTTAGCAGCAAAATTCGCGGAATCCAGCTGTATATGGGGACGAAGAGGTAACTGCTTACGCTTGCTACCAAGAATAGTGTGCCGATCAGCAACGTCCCCGTAGATACTATTGTCTCCATGGGACCTCCCATTAGCAGGAGCTCATTCTTATATACAAATACGTAGGGGATCAGAAACGTAACTAGTGCGTAAAAGAACGCTGTCCAAGCCGTTTTCCAGGTATCCGCTTCCGCGATGCCAGCGGCTGTAAACGACGCCAGACAAACCGGTGGAGTGATCTGCGCAATTACACCAAAATAGAATAGGAACATATGCGCTGCGAGTGGAGGTATACCCAGGCGGGTTAAGGCCGGAGCAAAGAGGATCGCAGAAATTATGTAGGCTGCAACCGTTGGTAGCGCCATACCGAGGAGTACACAACCTATCATTGCAAGTAGCAGCGCCGGAAAAATGGTACCACCACCACCGACCGCTCCCATAAGGTTCGAGAGCCTTTGCGCGAAGCCGGAATGGATTACGATTCCAATAACAACTCCGGCTGCCGCAGTAGGCACGGCGACTTTTGCGATCTGCATGCTTGCCTTGGTCAGTATCTCGAAAAGTCTGTGGAAATTGAGCCTGTAGGTGCTGCTGAAGAAACTGATAAATATTGCGATGGTCGTACCGCGTAGAGCGGTACGCATGAGAGATGCACCTTGGAATATGGAAAAGATAACAAACAGAATCGGGATGAGTAGGTACAGTCGAGGCAAGATTTTCTCGACAACTATTTTCACGGCATCAGATTTCGTATGTTGGCGCCGACCAAGAAAGTCCACAAGTATGAAAATGGAGAAATAGTACACGAGAGCGGGAATCAGAGCAGCCAGCGCGATCTGCCCGTATGGTCTACCGAGTAGTTCCGCCATAATGAACGCACCGACGCCCATTATTGGAGGCATGATTTGCCCCCCGGTAGACGCGATGGACTCAATGGCGGCCGCCTGCTCTGGCTTATACCCGACCTTCTTCATGAAGGGGATAGTGATGACACCGGTTGATGACACGTTTGCCACAGCGCTTCCGCTAATCGTCCCTACAAGACTCGAGGCAATGACGGCTGCCTTCCCTGGTCCACCGGAAGCGGTGTTGGAGAATCGCAAACCGATATCGAGCAGAATCTGCCCGCCACCCAGCTCGGAGAACACGAAGCCGAAGAGAATAAAGTAATAGAGCGTATTCACGGATGTGCCAAGCGGGGTGCCAAAGAGGCCGCTCGTTGTCATTACCATGAGATCGGTAAACGCTGAGAAGCTGATTCCTCGAAATCGCATAATACCCGGAAAGTGGCGTCCCAAGAACCCATACGCAATTACAACGACCATAAAGACAAATAGACTGTAGCCGAGCGAGCGGCGCACCGCTTCCAGAACAGCTGCGACTAGAATTATCGCTACGATTATGTCGACGGTAGTAACCGGCGTTACATAGGCAATCCGCGTTTGCAGGCGTTGAAAGTTGGTGAAAATATGGAATACTGCACCTAAGAGCAGCAAGACGATCGCCACGTCAACGAGTTGCCACCACTTTTTTCCGGTCGGGAAATAGCAGAAGATCAGAGCAAGTGCCATCATGAGATGAAACGAGTTCTGGAGCAGTGGGTGTAGAGGTCGAACCAACCCGATATATAGCTGGAACGCCAGCCAGACAAGGCTCACTCCCAGTATTAGTGGTTTCCTGATATTCACAGAGCTCCTCCGGTTATGAAAACGGCAGCATCACTCGTAGTAATGCTGCCGTAACAGTCTATTGTTGCCTATTGTTCGGCGTGACCACGTTCTTCTACTGCATCATCCCGTTTTCTCGGTAGTACCGCTCGGCACCGGAGTGCAACGGCACCTGTACCTTGTCAGGTGTCCAAGCGGTAGCAGGATCGAACGGCGCCAGACCAGCATAAGATTCCACAAGTGAGTCCTTGTTTTCGATCAACGCCTTTGTGATAAGGTATGCAATTTCATCACTGACATTTTCGTTAACCAGCAGCAGTACTGGTGCGTTTACCGCACGAACATCGTAGTTCTGTCTTGCCCATGTACCGGCAGGCATGTGCCGACGAGCAAAACCCTGATCAACCAGCTTGTTCTGTACTTCTTCTGATAGGCTGATAAAACGAATATCCGTTGTCAGGGCGAGTTCTGAGGTTGCCGCCTGGCCTTCACCAACATGATCAAAGGTAACATCGGCACGGTTGTCTCGTAGCAAGTTCACGATATCTGAAGGAGCGACATTGTGCATCACGCCACCCCACGAGATCACTTCTTCTACCGATGAACCATATGCTTCAAGAATCATGTGAGTAATGACCTCACCAAG
>REEM01000147.1 GCA_007695055.1 Spirochaetaceae bacterium
GAGGAGCTCGAGGAGCTCGAGGAAGAGCCTGCAGAGGAGCCTGAGGAGCTTGTAGAGGAACCTGAGGAGCTCGAGGAATCCGAGGAGCTTGCAGAGGAGCCTGAGGAGCTCGAGGAGCTCGAGGAATCCGAGGAGCTTGCAGAGGAGCCCGAGGAGATAGCCGATGAATTCGAGGTTGTTGACGAACCTGAAACCGCCAAGGCGGAACCGGTTGCTGATCTCAAGGCGGAACTAGATACCGTGCAAGAGGACTGGGAGCTGGGTTCCGTGGACGGGGTGCCCGATCAGTATACCTTTCCCACGGCTGAGGAGAGTCTAGAGATAGAGGAGGTTCCTGACGAGGATGATGCAACTATATCTGAGGGTGCCCAGAGTGATTTTCCACCTTTTGGAATACCCGAGGTGGATGACAGCGCTCATAGGCAAGGTTCGCAAAGGCCGTTAGATTCTGAGTTTGACGAAGCTGTGGACATGATAGAGCCTGGGGATGAGCGACTGGAAGTGCTGGAAGAGGTGGATGACTTCGAGGACGAGGAAGCTACCGAGATTGAAGCAATAGAGCCTTCCTTTGGGCTTATTGATTACGGGCCAAGTCTCGTGAGAAGAATACCCGCAGAGTCTGGTCGTAATGATTTGAAGGATTCGGAGAGTAAATCGGCTGATCAGCCGCCCTCGGAGTTTGCAGATGATGAGCCCCAAGTTCCAGTTGCAATCAGCAAAGCGATCTCCCTGGAAACTGATGAACTCATGCGGATTGACGAAGTAGTTGTTTCGGAAGATGAACCGTCGCACCAAGATTCCGAAATGCGGCATGATTCCGATAAGACCCAAGAGAGGGAAGAGCCGCAAGATGCGCAAGAGCCGCAAGAGCCGCAAGAGCCGCAAGAGCCGCAAGAGCCCGGCGCCTTGGAGATTCCCGAGATTGAGGATTGCGATATTCTTTCAATGCGTGGCTTTTTGTCTGCAGTTGAGGCGGCCGGGGCGCATGTTGCAGTACGGGTAGAGGACGAAGACGGAGTTCCCCGAATTGACCTGGCCATGTACGAAAGTCAGGCTAGCACTGAGCCGGATATACAAGAGCTGGTTGATTCAATTGTCGATAGTGCCCAGCGTACTGGTTCTGAAGTCCATGATGAAGAGGTCTTGGTCGCCGGAATCGACTCGCTCTTTGATGTGAAGGATCTTGGTTTCGACCTAAAAGAGGGCTCTCGTGCAGATGAAAAGGATTCTCATTCTCATGCGTCAAAAGGCAGCTCTAGGAAACGTTCGGCCCTTTTGATCAACGAAGACGGAGTTCTCTATGATCTTCACGCAGCCGGTTACCGTAACTCCGATAGTGGTATGGTGAAATCCCTTATCGCCTTTACCCGGATTTGGCGTGCACAGTTTGGACTATTGCTTCTACCACATGAAGACGGCTTTCATGTTCAACACTCTTTGGGTATCCCAGGTGAAGACACGGAACTGTTCGTGATACCAAGCTCCTCCGAGTTTGCTACAAAGGTCATGAATCAAAGGTTTGTCGCACTTTTGCGTGGTCCCTTAGGCGAGCATCAGAAACTTATTGGATTCGCTGGTGAAGCGGCATTTTCTACCGGGCAGACACTCTTTCTTCCCATCAAGTTCCGTGCACTTTCGGGCTATGCTTTGCTCGGATTGCGGCATGAGGCGACAAATATTCACGGGGTTTTGGAACGGGCAAATCTCGATGCAATTCAAGTGCATACCGGGTGAGTGGTAAGGGCTGATGGTTTCGCCTATGGGAGCTGTCGATTTTCCAGGGTACTGGGTCTACTTTCTCCGAGTAAGGGACGGTGCGTTGTATTGCGGGATAACCTCAAATGTGGAACGGCGAATGAGGCAGCATGCCACAGGTAAATCAGGCGCACGCTACACAAAGGCGCGCCGCCCTGTGGCTATGGTTGGCTGCTGGTTTGTTGCATCGGGTCGGGGCACTGCCCAACGTGTGGAGCGTCTTCTAAAATCGCTGAGTCGACAACAAAAGCTTCAGCTAATCGATAATCCAGATCTTATACGGGACGTCTGTGGACAGCTTCTGGCAGAAGAAGAAATCCCAGTACCAGATTTTGTTTTCAAGCAGCCACAACGATAAAGGCTATCAGTAGAATCATACACAACGAATGAGCCGAGAGGCTCCCTGCCCTGAACTATCCACTACTCAAGAAACTGCGCTCGTACCGTGGCTATCTGATCTGCCAAATGTTGCCGCTCCTGTGCGATTTTCACTTCCTTTTCGAAGATGTGCTTCCCTTTTTCGACGAGGTCATGTTCGAAGGCTGGTATTGTGGTCGAACTAAACTCCTTCTTTGAAACTATGGGTATGGTGCGCCCATGGGTAAGCTCTTCCAAAAGTCGTGTGCCGTAGTTGGACTTCAAGAAAGCAAGAAAGGTAATGGCTTTCTCCCACTTGTCGTCCCGGAAACGAATAATGAGCATGTTACTGCTAGGAATCCATGGTTCATCCATATGCTCCGGCAGTATCGCAGTTTTGCCAATGGTTCCGACAATAGTTAGGAGTAGGTCGTAAGGTTCTAAACGGTATTTTTCCGCTTTATCAAGCATACTCTGCACCCTAATGGTACGTTCCGGAGGACTTAAGTACCCAGCCTCCGGAAAGTCGTTGATTGATACTATTCGAAAGTCACGACCCATAGGCGAGTTTTCATCCTTGATCAATGGCGCTCGGAGTATGACTGCTTGGTGCTTAAGAACAAGGCCTGGCCTGCCAGCTGCGTGAAGTTGACCATTTAGTGTACTTGATTCGAGGTTCATATATACTCCAACGACTCAGATTGAAATTGACTATCTGGAAATAGTAAGCATATAGCGCTTTGCCTGTCAAGGAAATTTACAAATACCTTCTTGAAATTGAGAAGATTGCTGGAAATGAAGATTTCAACAGTGCCCTGGATTGCCATCCGTACTCATTTTGGATGAACAGTCATTGTGAGCGGCATATCGATGAGTCCCAAAAGGCCTATACAATTGGCCGAGGCGCGTTGTATAAGTCCAGAATGATTGAACATTTTGATTTCAACAAGCGTGTGCGTGTACACACCGATGGCGGGTGTCATGGGAACCCGGGGCCAGGCGCCTGGGCTTATGTGGTCGAACTCGGCTCCGGTACCGTGGAAGACTCGGGCTACGATCCATCTACGACCAACAATCGAATGGAACTCACCGCAGTGATTAAGGCGCTTGCCTTCATTCGCTCACGCTTCGAGGGACCCGACATGGCTGGGAGTGCAACATTGCCCGAGGTTGAGGTCTACACTGATAGCCGTTACGTTCAACAAGGAATCACGTCCTGGATTGAGTCATGGGAGCGAAATGGCTGGAAGACAAGCGCTAAGAAACCGGTGAAGAACCAGGAGCTCTGGCGCGGCCTGAGGGAACTGCAACTGGAAATGAAGCCACGGTGGTCTTGGGTAAGAGGACACGCTGGTAACCCACTCAACGAGCGGTGTGATGAGCTTGTTCAGATTGCGATTGCTCAAAAAAAATAGCACTAAACATTAATATGTGACGAAGCAGCAGCTCCATTTCAGATGTAGTACTTAGATGGAGGCTGTATGAACGTACTGAGTTTTGTTCCGCTTGGGTTCGACGGGGAACTGGTTTCGGTCGAAGTTGATTTACGCCACGGGTTACCGGGAACCGAAATTGTCGGCCTCCCCGGTGCCGCAGTTCGAGAGGCGCGCGAGCGGATTAGAGTTGCGCTCGCCAATAGTGGGTTCGTTTATCCGCCACTAAAAATTCTCGTCAATCTATCACCTGCCGATGTGCCGAAGTTTGGTGCTGGTTTTGATCTGGCAATTGCAGTGGCTCTTCTTTGTCGATCCGGTCAGATACCGAGCGTAATTGAGGGAACGACACTTGCAATAGGCGAACTGTTACTGGACGGGAGAGTACGTCCTGCGCGGGGAGTGCTATCGGCCGTTGCGGTGGCGTATCGTAGCGGCATAACTCACTTTACGGTGGCTCGCGAAGGTTTCCGTGAGGCGCAATCATTCGGTAAAGGTCGCATTGCCGCTATCTCGCACCTACGTGATTTGAGACACGCATTTTTGGGTGCGCCAGCCAAACAGGAAATCTCCGACGAACACGGGATCGAAACGGTGTGTGTGGAATTGTCTAGCGTCAAGCATAAGAGCGTAGCGAGCGCTGCAACCGATATTGCGCCAAACTACCGGGAAATGCGGGGGCGACCGGTTCTCAAGCGGGCTTGTGAGATTGCCGCGGCGGGAAGGCATAATCTATTGCTTTCCGGGCCTCCGGGGTGTGGTAAAACAATGGCTGCCGAACGATTATTCGGACTATGTCCGGACTTAAGTCATGAGCAGGCAGTTGAGGTGGCGCGCATCTACTCTACTGCTGGTCTATTTCAGCAGGAGATTCGGGATAGCCGGAGACCACCAGTTCGTGCGCCCCATCATACAGCTTCTTCTGAGGGTATGATTGGAGGTGGGCGCTACCTGGCTCCCGGTGAATTGTCCCTAGCTCACAACGGTATTCTTATTTTGGATGAAGCTCCAGAGTTCCGGAGAAGTGTACTACAGGGTCTCCGGGAG
>REEM01000132.1 GCA_007695055.1 Spirochaetaceae bacterium
TAACGAAACCTCATCTTTACTTCCTCCCGCCGCAGCTCAAACTATATATCCAATACCGTTAACTGAGGCACCACTCGGTTCTCGAACTCGGCAAGCACTTGACCATGCAATGCCAAGAACTCCTGAAACAGCGGATTACCAAGGTCAGTTAGATACCGAGTCTTCATGTTGACGTACATCCTGGCTATTACATGGCGTCGAAGTGAAAATGAAGATACTGCATAGTAACGATAATTCAACGACGCAATTGCACTCGCCCTCGATAACGGCTCTACGACTTCGCGTTGAAAATCGCGAGCTTCGTTTTGCTGCTCTGCTTCACTATGTAGCCTCTCCAGCTCTTTCAACGCCTCCTGCAACTCGCTCGTTGACTCCTGCCACACCGCGTAGGCGGCGTCTTGGTCGTCCATGAAGTCGCGCATGCGGCGTTGGATGCGCTCGAGGCCAAGGATTGGGTCGTCAAGGAAGGCCTCTATGCGATCCTGTTCCCAGTCGCTAAAGTCTAAGGCCGGGCCAAGCCAGCGCACGACCTCACCGGGAGCCTCACCGGCGACTACCTGAACCGCGTCACCCGCGACCAGGTCTACCTCCACCCCAGCCGACTCAACCGTAATCATTCCAGTATCGACCCCAAAGAGGGAGCTGCCGTCCGAACCGGCAAAAACCGTAAACTCGGTGCCGCGAACACCCGCCACCACGGTGCCGGACGAGACGCGCTGTTGCCGGCCAGCAAGTGCGCCAAAACGGTAACTCACTGCGCCAACCGTGTTGGTCATGACCGTTTCACGTTGGCCGTCCCGCTCTACCTCGCGCAGGGTAAACACCGTGTCGGGAGAAACCCGAATAATGTTTCCGCCTGCCTGATCAAGCTCAACGAAGTCGCGCCTCCCAGTAACCACGGACTCGCCGGGTCGCACTGCGTCGCCAAAATCAAGCTCTACACCTCTGCTGCCGTCGCGCCGAATCTCGGGTCGACCCTCGTAATACACTACATCGGCATCCTGTGCCATAAGAAACACCGGCGATACAAGCACAATCAAAATAAGGAGTAGGTTCTTCATGACAGCGGCCCCTTCAAGCCGTAGAGGAGGGGGGTGCGTTTACGGCTGTCGTTTAACAGCAACAGGTACTCACCGCTGCCGTTGCGTACACGCACAACAGCGCCGTCTGCGGAGAGATACTCCTCAAAGAAAATACGCATTTCATAGCTCTCGGCGAACTCGGCGTAACTGTCCTCGGTAAGTGGGCTAATTTGCATAATCTCGGCGTCCTTGAGGTCAAAGCCAGCCGCGCGGAGTCGCGTCCAGAGCAGATCAAGGTCGCTTTCCAGTACCAGCAGTTCACTGTCAAATGCAAAGGGAGTCTGTGAGTAGGCGACGACCTCTTCTACCGGTGCAGTGGTAATGATATCTACAACAGCGCGAATGCGCCCCTCGCGTTGCGGCACCGGTACGGTTTGGCAGGCGGCCAAGACAACCGCGACAATAGATAGAACAACAATGCGTTTCATAATCCTCCCCTGCTTCCAAGTTTGAATGATACCCCCACTGGTACGAAAAAACAATATACATTCCGGGCGCAGTTTGCTATGGTGCCCGCCATGCACCTTGAAAACACGCAACGAATAAAGGCCGAGCTCATTCTCATTGGTGTGACTGTTATCTGGGGTGCGACCTTTGTGGTTACCCAGTCAGGGTTGCAGTTCATTTCGCCCTTTCTGCTTATTGCTGCACGTTTCTGGTTGGCCTTTGGTATTTTCGCAGTGCTTGCCGGACGCCGACTTTTGGAAATATCTCGTGTCACACTCCGCAGGGGGGTGGTATTAGGACTCTTTCTAACGATATCTTATCTAGCGCAAACTGCCGGTTTACAGTATACCAGCGCCGCGCGCAGTGGCTTTATTACCTACTTGTTTGCGGTCCTGGTACCGCCTTTACAGTACCTTATTGCGCGGCGTACTGTATCGTTGGGCAACCTTCTGGGTTTGGCGGTCGTGGTGGCTGGGGTATTGGTTTTTAGTGCGCCGGGTGCTGGTGGCTTGAACCGAGGGGATATCATGACCCTACTCTGTGCGGTTGGGTTTGCATTTTATGTTGTGCTGCTGGACCGCTACAGTTTGCAGAGTAGTCCCCAAGACTTGGCGGTACTGCAGTTTGGCACTGTGGCGGTGCTGGCCACGGTGGGGACGGTGGTAGTAGAGGGATTCATGGACGGCACCGTGGTGTTTATCCCGAGCCTGGCTTTGTTCTGGGCGGTGGCGTATCTTGGGGTGTTGGGTACAGCGGTAGCGCTTGGTCTACAAACACGCTACCAGCGTGACACCAGCCCGGTTAGAGCCACCATTATTTTTGGGCTTGAGCCGGTTTTTGCGGCCCTTGCCGCGCTCCTGCTAGCGGCACAGGTGCCAAACGGGCATGAACTTGCAGGCGGTGGACTGATTCTTGCTGGCCTGCTCATTTCAGAACTATGGCAATTTCGGCCTCGCCTGTCCGAGGTTGTGTAAAAAAAGTATTGAGGTAAGAAATGACAAGGTTTTCCGATCCTGTTCGCGCCGGTCTTGAGCTGTGCTCGAGCGCATATTTGCGCCTGCAACTGCGAGAGACCGGGCTCAATGACATGGAGATCTATTCAAGTGACGCCGTTATTGTAGATGCCAACGCTGCGGCAGCACGCTTGATTGGCCGGGAGGCGGGGGAGCAGGTCGCGGTTGGTATTCCCTCGCTTATTATTGGTCGTTCCTTAAGCGAGTTAGTGGTGCTCAATGAGATTAAGGAAGAAGCAATGTCGGCGGCAATGCTCCTTTCACCCGTGACCGAACTGGAGCTTGGTGAGGAGCTTCGCCTTCGACGCCTCCTTGCCGGAAACTGGATGATACTGCGTGGACACCGAGTTTTAGAGCGGGAAGTGGTGGTAATTATTGAACCGGCCGCCCCTTCCGACTGGCCACTGGCTTCCGCAGGCCCACTGGTGCTGCTCAGCTACCACGCCTGGGCTCCTTTCCGGATTCGCCGCTGCTCCAGCTCTGTGCAGACAAGGATAGGGAGAAGCGCTGATTCGCTGATTGGCATGCCATTTCCAGAGCTATTGCCAGCAGAGTCTCGTCCTGAACTTGAACGATCGCTGGCAGAGTTCCGTGAGTCCGGCACCCAGCACGAACTTGAACTCCACTACCCAGTCCTCAGTTGGAATGGTACGCAGCACCCCGCACATGACTTCATTCTGCCTTTGGGAGACGGGAGCGGGGTACACGGTTTTATATCGCACCTCTGGATAGAGCGCTAAAGCGATTTGTTGTTTATTGCTCCGCTCTTGTTTATCTTACATACGTGATGTGCCCAACGACCCCACTTTTCCGGCCACAAACCACAGCTGTGTGGCTGGTTTTTTTTTGCGCTCTCGTTCTGAGTCTCTTTGTAACGATCATTGACCTTCCGGGACAGGACTATTCGGACGCCTCAGAGATGCCGCATGTACTGGTGCTGTACTCCTACGACGCGCATCATCCCACAGCCGCAGATACCATAGACGCGCTGAGCAAGGGACTGCAAAAGAACGGCTACCTGTTTGAGATTGAGTACCTGAACGCAATTGGAAACTGGCGGCCACGTATGAGAAGTGCCGTCGGTAGATACCTTGCCGAACGCATGGCGCACAGCTCGCCCTACGACCTCGTCATTGTGCTTCATGACCAGGCGCTGCATCTTCTCCTTAGCGAAGGCAAAGACCTCTTTCCAAATACACCCATTGTTTTTGGTGGGCTCAATGACTCCGGCTTGCAACAACACGCGGTGGAACATGAGTCCATGACTGGGGTTATTGGCCGCTCACCGCTCAGCACAACGGCCGAGGCAGTGCGCACATTGCTGCCGGAGCTTTCAGCGCTCTATCTGGTGAGTGACTACGCGCTTGAGGATGTCTACACCGCTACCCAACTGAACGAACTCCAACAGGCCGCAGGTGATGCGCAGGTGCATGAACTACTCCTGCACGATATGCGCTTTAGCGACCTCATTACTCAACTGCAAGATATTGAGTCTACGGCGGCTATACTCCCGTTGGAGTATAGGCGCGACCAGAACTGGACGCGCCTGCCCACCCTTACCGCCTTACAGCTCATTGTTGAGTCCAGTGCGGCACCGGTTTTCTCACTTCTGGGCGCAGGGCCGGAGGCTGGTGCAGTCGGGGGTGCCTTTGTAGAGGGGGCGGATCTAGGTATTCACATCAGCGATCTTGCGCACGAGGTGCTGTCAAACCCTGGTGGTGCGTTACCGGATCCGGTGCAGCTTGAGGTAAAATATCGATTTAGTCGCGCAGCGCTTCGAACGCACGGCATTTCACAACGAGATATCCCTGGCGGAAGTGAACTCGTTCCGGCCTTTTCTGCGGTTGTGCGGGAGAATCCGGGAGTGGTCGTCTCAATAGCTATTGTTCTCGCCTCCCTGATTATTCTTGTCGTGAGTCTTGCAATAGCCCTGAAACACCGCGGACAGCGAAATGCCGAGCTGCATGCAGCGAATGAGGCCACCGAGGCCGCAATGCGTGCCCGGTCACAGTTTATGGCCAATATTAGTCACGAGCTGCGAACACCACTCAATGGTATTTCGGGGCTTTCACAGGTTCTATCAAATACTGAGCTGGACCATGAGCAGCAATCCCTGCTGAAGATGCTCGAGAGCAGTGCGAAAGACCTAACTGTCCTTATTGACGGTCTACTGGACTTTACCAACTCTGAAGGTGGGCGGCTTAAGACCACATCTATTGTGTTCAGTTTGCTGAGCCTGGCGCAAGAGGCGGTAAGGCTTACAGAGATAGAAGCGTCTAAGAAGCAGCTGACTGTGGACTATAGGTTTGAGTTTGATCCGGAGCATATCTTCCTTGGCGACCCCCACAAGGTAAAACAAATACTACTTAATCTCACACACAATGCGGTCAAGTTCACCGACTCAGGAAGTGTCGAACTCATTGCAACCGAACTGCCGGGCAACAAGGGTACCGTGTGGATAGAGTTCCATGTGAACGACAACGGCCCCGGTATAGAAGAGGAACACATGAACCGAATCTTTGACGCATTTCATCAGGCCGACCTCTCTACCGGCAAGCAACATGGTGGACTTGGCATAGGTTTGGCCTTGGCAAAGAGCCTGACCACAATTCTTGGAGGAGAGATCACTGTGGTAAGCAGGGTGAACCACGGAAGTTCCTTCCGGGTCCGCCTTCCATTTACTCCTGCAGCTCCCTAGGCTACTCCTGCAGCTACGGGGGGAGAACCGTATCAGCGTGCTCTGTGACTTGGTGAATCCAGCGGTCAGAGAGAATGCGCCGCAAACCAAGAACATACTTCACTATTTCCTCAAGGATTGTGCAGAGAAACACCAATGGTGGGGCCAGTCCAAGAACCAAACCGGCGAAAGCAACCAGGGGTACTCCAACAACCCAGAGTATTCCTACGTCCATAAACAAGCTGTAGCGCGTGTCGCCGCCACTGCGCAAGAGGCCTACCACAATATGCAGGTTGGAGACCTTGACCGGTACAACTAAACCGGAAATCAACAGGAACTGTGTGACAATGCGGCGTGCCTCGGGTGTGATCTCAAACAGCATAGGCACCAAGGGGGAGACTGCAATGAGCACAAGCCCAGCGGCAGCACCCATGACCGGCGTCAATGTCAAAAGGCGTCGGGCGCCTACCGAGGCGCGCTTGAGCTCCCCAGCTCCTATTTGGTTCCCTGTCAGAATGAGGGCGGCGTTCGCAGTACCCATGAAAACAACAAAGGAGAGCCGAATGACGGTGTCGGCAATATTAAAGGCAGCAACTACCTCGGTTCCCATCCGGGCATACACAAGCACATACACCGTAACGCCTAATGACCAGCCTATTTCATTCAGAACAACAGGACTTGCGGTAACCCAGAAGCGCCGTATGAAGGCCGCGTTCCAGCTGATGTAGTTTCGCAGCGTTCCAACCGCGGCTTCACGGCGGGCGTAGGCGAGCACTATCAGAAGTGTGGCTTCGATACTGCGTGCGATTGCCGTGGCAAGGGCGGCGCCCCGTACGCCCAGAGCCGGAAACCCAAGCAGTCCAAAGATCAGCACCAGGTTCAACAGGGTATTAATGAGCAAAGATATGGCGGTCACAAACAGGGGTAGTTTTGTACTACCGGTGCTCCGAATAACCGAGGAGAAGACAATGGTGATGGCGGTGAAGAAGTAACTTGGAGCCACCATGCGCAGATACGAAGCTGAGAGCGCTATGACGGCGGCATCACGGCTGTAAATGGCTATGACCTGCTCGGGAAAGAAGGCTGCCGCGCAGTAGAAAAAGACCGCGCCGACACCGCCACCCACAATTGAAATGCCCAGCGTGCGTTGCACACCGGCTTTGTCACGTGTCCCCCAGTACTGGGCCGCAAATACCCCGGCACCACTTCCAACACCAAAGAGGAATAGCAGGAGTAGGAAAAAGACCTGGTTGGCAAGCGCCACCGCGGCTATTTCCACCTCTCCAAGACGGCCAATCATTATGGTATCAATCATGTTCAGTGAACTGACCAAGAGCATCTGCAATGCAATAGGAAAGGCAAGCTTAAAGAGCGCTCTCAGATACACGGGGTCGTCGAACATGGTGCTCTTAAGGCGATTATATATGATGCAAGGTCTCACCGTCGTTGTTCATCCGGGGGGCGTCGTCGTACCGTGAACTCACGTTGGTGGGGCGGCTGCTCGGCCTCCGCTCTCGCCTGAGCCTCTTCCTGAAAAAGCTCCTGTGCCCGAACTCGGGTATCTTTAGGGCCGGGGACACGACGTTTCCAAGATCCGTCGGAGTTCATCTCATGTGCCTTCACATTGTCGGAACAAAATACCTCGAGCATGTATTTGACCCTGCGCTTTAAGTTTTCCTGTTCAATAGGAAACATGAGTTCGACACGCCGTTCAAGGTTGCGTGGCATCCAGTCCGCACTTGCAGCGTAGACATCCTCCACACCACCGTTACGAAAGTAAAAGAGGCGCGAGTGTTCCAAATAGCGATCCAGAATGCTCACCACAGATATGTTCTCACTTAAGCCTTCTTTTCGCGGAATGAGGGTACAGATTCCTCGGACATTGAGGTGAATGCGCACCCCTTTTGCGGATGCAGCGTACAGAGCCTCAATAATGTCCGGGTCAGCCAAGGAGTTCATTTTAGCCATGATAAGGCCGCTTGCATCGGGCGAGCTGCGCATAGCTTCTCGCTCAATGAGCTGCAGAAGACGAGACTTGAGTCCAGTGGGTGCCATTACCAGTTTCTGGATTGCAGGAATAGATGAGTATCCGGTTATGGCGTTGAAGAATAGTCCTACTTCATAGGCCAGGTCCTCGCGCGATGTCATAAGGCCGGTGTCGGTATACAGACGAGCTGTCTTTTCATTGTAGTTACCGGTGCCTAAATGCAAATATCGTCGTACTCCTTCCTTTTCCCTGCGTACAATCATCACTGCCTTTGAGTGCACCTTCAACCGAGCTATTCCGTACACCACAATAACCCCGGCGGTTGCCAGGCGCTCGGCCCAGCCTATGTTCCGTTCTTCATCAAAACGCGCTTTGAGTTCTACCACTGCAGTTACATGCTTGCCAGCCGCGGCGGCATCTTCCAGCGCCTGGATAATGGGGGACTTCCCCGAGGTACGATAAAGGGTGATTTTAATGGCCATTACATGTGGATCACTCGCCGCGGTCTCAAGGAGCCGAATGACCGGTAAGAAGGAATCATACGGATGATGCAGCAAGACGTCCTGGTTGCGGAGAACATTCCAGATGAGTTCATCTCCAGGTAGGGCCGGTTTCTCATAGGACCGCCACACCGGATCACGCAAGTTATCGTAGCCGGGGAGTTCATAAATCTGCATGAGCGTGGCCAACTCTAGGGGTTCATCCTTGCGGTACACGTCGGCTTCTTGCAGGCCAAAGGCCTCGCGCAACACTTCACCTATCCGACCCGCCTCTCGATTTATGGATAGCCGCACCGCATCACCGTGCTCGCGGTGCTCAAGCACCTGTTCCATGGCTTCAACAAAGTCTTCATCACGTTCTTCATCAACGCCCATATCCGCGTCACGGGTCACCCGAAAAACGGCATTCTCCTGAACGCTGTAGCCCGGGAAAAGAGTGGCAGCGAACTCAATAACCACATGTTCAAGCAGTGCAAAACCAACTCTCCCGTCTCGCTCCGGCAGGTAGATAATGCGGGGTACCGAGCGTGGAATCTGAACAATGGCAATTTTTTCCGCGGGTTGGCCATCAATATTGAGGCCCAACTGTTCCGGCCCCATATCCCCGGCCGGACCGTACTCTACATCCTCACCCAGTACTCGTGCCTCCGGATCACGGTGAAGCAGAAATGCGGCCTGTAAGCGCATGTTGCCAGAGTAAGCCAGCGGTTGACCCGTCTCCACACGCACCGGCGTAAGAGCGGGCAAAACCTCTTCCTCAAATTTGGCACGTAGAAAGGCTTTCTGTGAAGCACTCATATCCTCGGGCCGCCGCAGGATTATTCCGTTTTCTGCAAGTCCCGGAAGAACCTCTTTATGGAGGGCGTTGTACTGTATCTCAACAATGCGTTTGACCTTACGACTAATCTCTTCAAGTTGAGTCCGGACACTTATTCCCGAGGGACAGTTGCGGCGAATGCCGCTGCGTAGTTGACGTTTAAGAGTGGCCACACGCACCATAAAAAACTCGTCAAAGTTCATACTGACAATACAGAGAAACTTCACTCGTTCGAGCAGCGGCACCTCGGGGTTAAGCGCCTCGGATAAGACGCGCTCATTGAAGTCTATCCAGGTTAGGTCACGGTTCAGGTACCGCATGTCTTCATCTGCCACGTCAATTCCTTTTTTAGTGTGCAATATTGATACTGTAGCCAAACACGTCTTCAAACATTTTGCGCTTCATGCCCAACCCAAAACGCTCCACCGAGATATCGCCCTGATGTGTGCAGTATAACAGTACCTCGTCGTCATTTCGGTCAAGCCGGAATTCGGTAAGCCGCTGAGTGTGGCTGCGGTCAAGGGCATCTGCTATGCGCAGGAGAGAGGACAGCTTGAGCACGACTATGCGTGCTTCACGCCGCAACGAGACATAACTCATATGCGAACCGGTTGGCGGACTTTTGCGATGATATCGTACGATATTTGAGATTACCCGTAGATCGCTGCGAGACAGTCCAAAGATCTCGGAGTTAGCAACTATGTACTGTCCATGTTTATGATGCCCGCTGGGTCTAATGTAGTTGCCGATATCATGCAAAACAGCCGCCACCTCAAGCTGTAAGCGTGCATGTTCGTCTAAACCATGCTCAGTCCCAAGCTGATCAAACAACGAAAGGGCGTGCTTGGCTACATGCAGCGCATGAGTCTCGTCAAAATGATATTTCCGACCAAGGCTGATAGCACCCGCAACCACCTGGCTGTGAAACTCGCGCTGCACCAGCTTATCAGTTCCCAGCGCAAAGCTCATAAGAACGCCTTCCCGCACACTGACGTCCGGCACAATGAGATGATCGGCCTCGGTTGCGCTGAGAAATTCGTTATAAATGAGCAGCGCCGGAACCAAGCCCTCAGCCTCGGTATAGTTTATGCCAAGCTCACGGACACAGTCCTCAACGCTCGAGCTTCGCAAGCCGGTGAGAAATGCGACGAAATCGCCCTTCTCCACAATCCAGTATCCTTCACCTTTCTCTTTACCAGCAACCTTTGCCACCAGACGCGCATCACCACCAACCGCCACGAAATAACGCACCCGGCCCAGGCTAAGCTCGGCATCTAATAGCCAGCGGGTAACACGGATATTCTCCCGCAGATAGTCTTCAATTTGAGAAGCAGAGTCGTAGGTGGGGTTCACCTGCTGCGCCAGACGGACAGTACCCATACCTAGTGAATGCGCGGCGGCCATCTTTCCACGCTGTAGCAGCATGAGCTCGGTGCTTCCGCCCCCGACCTCAATTATGAGGGTGCTTGAACGGGCAAACTGGGCTCGCAGCGGGCTTACCCGGTGCTGAACCGCAATGAAGGTAAGGAAGTTTTCTTCTACTCCTTCTAGAATATTCACCCGGAGACCGGTACGAATGAACACACGGTCAATAAATGTATCTCTGTTTCTGGCCTCACGAATGGCGCTGGTAGCAATGATCTGGACATCGTCAACCTGCCAAGAAGCAAGGAGTTCTTTAAAGGACTCGAAAATTCGCACTGACTGCCGCATGAGTTCCGGCGATATTTCGCCGCGGGTGAATACATCGCGGCCAAAGGGTATAGGGCGAGTCACGCGATCCAGCTTGCGCCATTCACCGTCGGACAGTATTTCGGCAACAACCATACGCATAGCAGTTGCACCGATATCTATTACAGCGGCAATTTTCGGCCCATGGCGCGCTTTGCTGGGCTCACTCATTTCTTTGGCGCTCCGGCGCTCGATTTGGCTGTACTTTTGGCTGTCTCGAGTTTATCTGACAGCCGAGCCGCAGCACCAATTACAGTTGCATAGTCACCTAGTTCCGCGGCTGAAACCACTACCGTACCGGCAAGCGACGACATTGCCCGTTCTCTCATCACACTCTCGGCAACACCAAGATACTCGCTGCCGAATTTCTCGACTAAGCCGCCGCCAATGACAATAAGCTCGGGATTAAAGATGTTAACGCAGTTGGCCATTCCAATGCCCAGAAAGTATGCTGCCCGCTCGACAATCCGCTTCACGACAACATCGCCGCCGTCTACAGAACGTTTGAGCACGCCGCTGGTAACTTTCTTCAGGTCGGTGCCTATCTCAGCATACAGGGTGGGGGCGTCACCGCCTGCGGCTGCGGCGACAGCGTCCTTGGCTATTGCGCTCCGTGATGCCAACGCCTCAAGACACCCATAGCCCCCGCAGCCGCAGATGCGCCCGTCGGTCTGCACTGTCATATGCCCAATCTCCCCAGCACCGCCGGTCGCCCCCGCATACAGCTTTCCATCTATTATGATTCCGCCACCGAGCCCGGTACCCGGAAAGAGCCCAATAACATGCTGTCGGCCACGCGCTGCGCCAGCTACAAACTCACCATAGATTCCAGCATTCACGTCGTTTTCTAAGCGCACAGGCACAGCGTAGCGGTCTTCTAGCAAGTCTCGCAACGGAAAGTCCTCCACGCCCACATTTGGAGCGCTCTGAACAATACCGTTGACCTCGTCAATAGGGCCGGGGCAGGCAATTCCAATTCCATCGGGGCGGGGTGAATCGGGAGCTAGTTTAGCCAAGCAATCATCTATGCAGCGGCAGATCGTAGAAAAAATCTCGTCATTGCCTGAGCCCTTCGTTCTCACTTTGTTCTTAACTATTATCTTATTCGTATCATCTAAAACAGCGCACAGCATCTTGGTAGCGCCCATGTCAAAGCCCATTAGGTATCTTGGCATTTACTTCCCCTCAGTTCTTCACATTTTCTATCACTCACACCAATATAGCCGTGATTATTCGTTCCGGGAACAGCTTCGCATCACTTCTTGCGTCTCTAACGCTTATGGGTTAGGGTTTGATGTGGATAAGATATGAAAAACACGTTACGCGCTCCTACACGCGGAGTCATTATTGGGCGCTTCATGCCCCCCCACTTAGGCCATCGTTACCTCGTGGGTTTCGCCCGTGAGTTTGTGGAACACCTGACGGTGTTGGTATGCACGCTGCAAGACGAGCCAATTCCGGGTAAACTCCGGTACGAGTGGATGCAAGCCATGTTCTGCGATGTGGAGATTATCCACGTTACTGAAGAAATCCCTGAAGCAAACCGCAACAATCCCAACTCCTACAGAATTTGGGCGGATTTCATTCGAAAGATTATTCCCGACCCCATAGACTACGTCTTTGCCTCGGAACAGTACGGTTTCAAGCTTGCGGCTGAGCTTGCCGCGGAGTTTGTACCAGTAGACCCGGGACGCAACAACTTTCCGGTATCTGCAACTGAAATTCGCAAAGACCCGTTCTCCAACTGGGTCTATTTGCCAAACCTCGTTAAACCCTATTTCGCCCGACGCGTGGCATGTATTTCGCAGCAAGTTGGAGTTCCAGGGGTAGACTCACATCCTGCGCACGGACTTGCAAGACATTATGACACCGTCTGCGTCTCGGACGCACTCGAACGCTGGATGACTATGCGGGAGAAGCCGCGCAGTGCAGATGACGTTCGATTGGTTATGAAGAGCCAGGCGGCAGCAACAGCGGCGCTGCTCCCGTTGTGTAACCGAGTGCTTTTCGCCGAAGCCGACTGTATAACCTTGCAAGCTCGTTTCAATACGGAAGGCCTACCGCAATCCGACTGCGCGGACCCTTCCGACCTGTATATTCTCCACTACGACTCAACTCACTCGGATACTTTCCGCCAATATATGGACACAGTTACCAGTATTCTTGAGGAGCGCCGACTACCGTTCGTCGTTACCCACGAGCATGATCCACACAAGGACCCACAGGTAGTAACGGCAATAGAAAAGCTTTTTGTGTACGAAGAATAACCTAGATCTGGTCAGATCTTGTCCGGTTCTACGGGCGAACGCGCTTCCGGTCTCGGGGAAAGAGTGAAGCTTCCTTCACGTTTGTCAGACCAAGAATCTTCTGCGTCAAGCGCTCCAGACCTATGGCAAAACCACCATGCGGTGGACAACCATAGCGAAAGATCTGTGCGTAATCTGCCAACCCTTCCTCGGTTAGACCAAACTTTGGTAGCGCATCTAGCAACATGTCGTACTCGTTGATACGGCGTCCACCAGTAGTTATTTCCAGCCCGCGGAACAGCAGATCAAAACTGCTGGTTTTTTGTCCGTCGGGATAAGCATAGAACGGTCGCTTTTTCCGAGGAAATGCGTTCACAAAAACGGCCTCAACTCCGTGAGTTTCCACGGCCCAGTCACACAGGACACGCTCACCCTCGGGGTTGATCTCGAACACACGGCGCCCAAGTTTGGTACTGATAATTTCCTTGGCCTCGTCATGTGAAATACGTGGAGTCTTGCGGATTTCCTCGGCGCTGGGGACACGGGCATTATACTCCGTGAGAATTCGAGAACAGTCGCGTTCCACACAGCTGAACACATGAGCCAGAATCTCCACCTCAAGGTCCATGAGATCGTGCTCATCTTTTATGAACGCGGTTTCTACATCAAGTGAGACATACTCGTTAAGATGTCGCGGAGTGTCATGTTTCTCGGCCCTGTAGGCGGCGCCAATCTCAAAAACGCGCTCCATGCCACTCGCCACCATGGCTTGTTTATAGAACTGAGGTGACTGGGCAAGATACACACGATTCTCAAAATACTCGACAGCAAAGAGCCCGGTCCCACCCTCGGTTCCAGTGCCTATCAACTTGCTGGACTTAATCTCGGTGAAGTCTTGACCCCTCAAATACTCGGCAAAGGAGTTCAGCAGGCTCGACTGCAGATAAAAAATATCACGAATTTTGGGGTTGCGGAGCGATATGACTCGGTGATCCAGCACAGCCTCAAGGCCAACCTTGTCGGGGTCTCCGTTTACCTGAAAGGGTAGATCCGGTGCTGCGGGTGCGAGTAGTTCGGTTTCCACCACCGCTACTTCATATCCGCCGGGGGCCTTTTCATTTGCACGAACCTCGCCGCGGACAGTAATGACCGACTCGTGGGTGAAGTCCGGCTTGTTGTCATAAACCAACTGCACTATCCCGGAGCGGTCCCGAAGAAGTACAAACGAGATAGCGCCAAGTTCACGTATTCTGTGTACCCAGCCGCTTACCTCTACCTGCTTTCCAGCCTCAGCGGCGATATCGCGAGTAAGTGTTCTCATTACTGATCCTCCATGATCCGCTGCACCTCAAGCTCGTCCTCAGACCCCAGCTGGGCGACAATGAGACGCGTAAATGCAGACTCGGTTGTGAGTCGCCCCATGGGAATTGCGCCCTCACGCCACAACTCGTGGCTGGTTACGTAGTCGGCAAAGTCAACCATGGCTTCCTGTTGTGATGTGCAAAAAAAGGACACCCCGTTTGCGGCGCCATACTGTAAGGCGGCTCGGAGAGAGTAGGGGGTTTCTCGTACACTGGCGGTGCCGGTGTCGTAGAGCTCCAGTACAAAGTAGCGCACACCGTTTTTCATGAGTGTAATGAGGTGGTCACCACGCATACCCGGAAAGGCCTTCACAATAAAACAGCGTGACATGGCTTCTTCTAATGCCGCCTGTACCGCCTTACGGTCGGTGGGGTCAACGCCAGCCGCGGGGTATATTGGGTTTGGCAGGTGTGATAGATCTACGCTGACAGGCGCACCGGTACTTGCTGGGCCGGTGCTCATTGGGCCCGCGCCTGCGGGAACTACAGCCTCGTTCCAGGTGCGAAACACACCAGCGCGATCTGCCCCTTCCTCAACCCGTTCAAACTTCAAGTTGAGTGGGGCAAACTCCTGTGCACCGTACACAACGCCAACTCCAGGCGCGCCGGAGGCCGCCCGTTTCACGGCTGCACTGATATTGGCTACCGCCTCACTCCGAGGCTTTGCACTCCCGCGCTTGGAGTCATTCGGCACCGAAGAGGCCGTCAAAATTATGGGAATACGCGCCTTACCGAAAAACCAGTACAGCAATGACGCAGTGTAGGACAAGGTATCGGTACCGTGGGCCACCACAATGCCCGCAGCCTCGGAGTCTTCAATACGACGTGCTATCTCGGAGACGAGCACGGCCCAGTCGGCCGGGGCTATCTCCTCGCTCAAGAAGGCACCGAGTTGAATCTCTTCAAGACGCAGCTCAGCTGGAAGACCGGTATCTCCGGCGAACTCGGTACGTAGGTCAAACAGTTCGCCGGGGCCAATGAGCCCGTCCTCACGTCTCACACCCGAAATGGCGCCACCAAAGGAAAGCACGTGGATCACCTTCACTGCCAGGCGTGAAGAAATAAGCTCCTGCAGCAGTTGCGGTTCGGCCCGTCCAGATGTGGCCTTCATGACCTGGCCCACAAGGAATCCAACCGGTTTGGCATCACCAGCGCGCACCTGCTCAACCGCGTTCGGATGAGCCTCAAGCACCGTGCTAATGTAGTCCGAGAGCTCGGCAGGGTCGGTGATCTGCTCCCAGCCCTTTGCTTTAATGATTGCTGCCGGGGATGCATCCGAGGCAAAGACCTCTTCAAGTACTTGCTTGGCAATCTTGCCGTGGATTCGCCCCTCGTCTAGTAGTCGCAACAACTCCGCAAAGCGCTCTGGGTTCAAGACCGAGCTATCTATACTCTCATCGCGCCGGTTCAGCAGCTTCTTAACATCGGATGCAAGCCAGCTCGCCGCGGATTGAGGATCGGCACCAAGGGCTATAGTCTGCTCAAAGAACTCGGCGGTGCTTCGTTCATCAATCAGAAACTCAGCCTGAAGCTCAGATAGGCCGTATTCTTCAATGAACCGAGTTCGCCGAGCAGCGGGTAACTCTACGAGGCCCTTTTCAACCTCAAGTAAAAATGCTTCGTCGGTTATGAACGGCGGCAGATCTGGTTCCGGAAAGTAGCGGTAGTCATGCGCGCTTTCCTTGGTGCGCATAGCCTCACTTACATCCCGGTTTTCGTTCCAGAGACGTGTTTCTTGAACCACGGTTCCGCCGCGTTCCAGAATATCCTTCTGACGCGAGATCTCAAAGTTCAGCGCCTTGCGTACAAAGCGCGAGCTGTTCAGGTTCTTAATTTCAACCTTATTGCCAAGCCCGGCACCAGAAAGATTCACCGAGACGTTAGCATCGCAGCGCATGGAGCCTTCTTCCATATTCCCGTCACACACACCAAGGTAGCGAACCATTCGTCGAAACTGCTGCAAGAGCACCTCGGCTTCCTCACCCACCTCTAAATCAGGCTCGGTAACAATCTCTAGCAGTGGAGTCCCTGCCCGGTTGTAGTCCAGCAGCGACATATCGCCAGCATGGATCATCTTCCCAGCATCTTCCTCAAGATGAACCTCGTGAATGCGAACACGACGTTTTTTCTTGTGGAACTCAATATCAACAAAGCCATCTCGTCCGAGCGGATGTTCGTACTGGCTAATCTGATAGTTCTTGGGGAGGTCTGGGTAGAAGTAGTTCTTGCGCTCAAAGACGCTGCGCGGAGAAAGGGTGCAGTTTAGGGTGCGGGCAACCACATAGGCCATCCGCATGGCTTCCTGGTTCAGTACCGGAAGGACACCAGGATACCCCATACAGACTGGACAAATATTGCTGTTGGGCTCATCCCCAAAAGCTGCTTTGCAGCCGCAAAAAATCTTGGTTTGGGTCGCAAGTTGAATATGAATCTCTAAACCAATGAACGACTGGTACATAGTGCGGCTCCCTACTGTTCGCCCGCGGGCCGTTCATAACCAGGCGCAAGCTCAGGTTGGTACAGCGTAGCGTAATCTCGTGCCGCTGCAAGTAGCCGAGGCTCACCAAATGCCGGTGCCAGCAGCTGCATTCCTACCGGCAAACCCTTGAGGACACCAGCAGGAAAGTTTAAGGCCGGAATACCCGCAAGATTGGCGCTGGCAGTGAACTTGTCCGCCTGCTTCTGTTCAAAAGGACTCATGTCCTCCCCACCATGCTTAAATGCCTGCCGAGGAAAGGTCGGGGTAAGGATCATATCAACCTCACCAAAGCCAGCCTCAAAGTCCTGGCGAATAGCGGTACGAATTTTCTGGGCTCGAAGGTAATACTGATCTTGAAAGCCGCTTCGCAGCACATAGGTTCCGAGCAGTATTCGCAGTTTGACCTCCGGCCCAAAGCCTTGGTCGCGACTCAGACGTACAAGTTCGTCCGGGTTCTCAGCATAGTCGGGCCTAAGGCCATAGCGCACCCCGTTATACCGTGCCAAGTTGGCGCTGGCCTCGGCTGTAGCAATGGTGTAATAGACCGGCGCCACGTACTCGAGCATGGACAGCGATATTTCCTTGACCTCGTATCCCAGAGAGCGGAATCCCTCTAAACAGGCATAGTAGGTTTCTGACACTTCAGCGCTCAACTCCAGCTGGTCCGGTTTAAGCACACCCAAACACGGGCTCTTACCACGATATCCAAGGGAGGCTGCGCCCCCGGCCTCGGCATCACGCGAACCCAAGGACTGAACGTCTATTGAGGTCTGATCAAAAGCGTCTGCACCCGACATGACCTCATACACCGCCTGAAGTACATCTAGATCCGCAGATAAGGCCCCAATTACATCTAATGATGAGGCATAAGCAACTAAACCAAAACGTGAAACCGTCCCATAGGTCGGTTTCAGCCCGTAGACACCACAAAACGATGCTGGCTGCCGCACCGAACCGCCGGTGTCAGAACCAAGCGCAAAGGGAACCAGGCCAGCAGCCACTGCTGCGGCTGAGCCACCGCTAGAACCGCCGACCACATGGTCTTCATTCCAAGGGTTTGTGGTATTCCCAAGCGCGGAGTTGTCGGTCGACGACCCCATGCCAAACTCGTCGAGGTTGGTCTTTCCCACAGGAACGGCACCCACATCCATAAGACGCTGCACCGCGGTTGCGTGATAGGGGCTAGTAAACTTCTCAAGTATGCGAGAGCCGCAGCTGAGTCGAAACCCGTCGACAGCAATGTTATCTTTGACACCAAAGGGTAGCCCCGCCAATACTGCGTGTTTCTCCGCCGACGCTGCCTTATGGGCAGCATTGCCGAGGTGTCTCTTGGGATTAAACTCAAGAAAGGCACCAATGCGCGCATCTCGCGCACGAACCGCCTTCTCGTAGGCATCTGGAGAGTTCTCCAGTACGTTTTTCCAGAATGTAAGCACGTTGACGACCTGTTTACAAGACGTTTGGTATGACAATGAAGCGGTCTTCAAGTTCCTCGGCCGCATCTAGCAGAATGTCCGGATGAGCACCGGGAATGTCTCGTCGTTCATCCGCGCGTACGCGTGAACGGCTCACCTGCATATGCGTAGTAGGTTCCAGTCCGCTGACATCGAACTCACTCATCTTAGAGAAATAGGCCACCATTTGATCTACCTGCAGCGCAAGACGAGAGACTTCTTCCTCGGTTAGCTGAATGTGTGCGAGGTCTGCGGTAACGTAAAGCTCCTGAGTGTCCATACCGGCCTCACTATTACATTCGCTCCCATGGGTGTCAAGGCCGAGGCTGGCACGAGCAGGGTTATAGATTCACAAACGGGAGAACCAGAAGACATCGACTTGTGGTATATGTGCTGCTTAACTGAGTGCGTCATCCACGGTGGAGAGAAGGGTAGCCTCGTCAAAGGGTTTGCTAAGGACTTCACGAGCGCCAAATTTTTGTACGAGCCGCCGGAAGGCCTCGGTGTTCGTTGGCACCTTCCCGGAAACCATGATAATGGGAAGCTCATGGCTCAGTGCGTGAGCATCTATCATGGTCTCAATCCCGCCCTTGTCAGGCATGACAACATCAACAATAAGGAGATCAAACGCCTCAGATTCCATTATCTCCATTGCCTTCATACCACCAGAGGCTTCAACTACCTGGTGCCCACCATTGTTAAGCGTATCGCGAACGAACTGTAGAAAGAGTTTGTCGTCATCAACAACGAGAATCCGGGCCATTTCAACTCCTTAGTAAAGTTGAAGTATATCGCGCGGCACGACACGGCTGCAAGTCAAGGGATTCTTTAGCCCGTAGAGATGCTTGAAATGAATGCCAGAAGTGCTGATGGGGATAAAAGATTTGACAACTCAATCGCGATAGATTATGTTGCGAGATAGTCTTACGATGGAAACGTATATTCGGCCGCGTTTTCACGTTTTCCGCACGGACGGAGCAATGTCGGCCGCTACCCTTGGAATATTATGGCATACGCAGCAACACAACTTCAGACTGACCCGACGCTAAAAAAAGAATTTCCGCTTGTTCATTTCTATGATCAAGACTTCGTCGATGTATACGACCAGACCTGGGCCTGGATAGGCGACAGCTGGCACAAAGGCACAACGCGCAACAAGCTCCAACCTCGGTATTTTAACCACACAGAGTCCGAGGTTATCAACCAGTTTGAGGCATGTTTTTCAACCTTTTTTCTGGTATACAGCAATCGTGTTCACCCGGCGACACCACAGATCGACAACTTCTATCAGATGCAGGAGTCGAACGGTGCAATTCGTTGTGAGTACAGCGTCAAAGACGGAAAAGCGGTACCCCAGAAAGACAACGCCGAGGCGGTTGGCCCACCCTTGTTCTCCTGGGCTGAGTACAACATGTACCACAAGATTGGCAACAAAAAACGTGTAAAGGACGTTATGCCCTATCTGGAAGCCTATTTCGGCTGGCTGGAGGCGACCTTTAAGAAAGAGAATGGTCTGTATGCGGTACCACTATCCGCCACCATGATGACAAACTCCCCTCGCAAGGGTATGCGTTATGCGGTTGACTTCAACACGCAGCAGGCAATGAACGCGCTTTACATGGCGGAACTTGGTGATATCCTCAACGACAAAGAGGTGAGCTTCCGCTACAAACGACAGTACTTCTCTCTCAAATCACGCATCAACTCAATGATGTGGAACGAAGCAGACGGGATTTACTACGATTTAGACAAGAATGAGGAACAGGTCAAGGTTAAGACCATTGCCGCATTTTGGCCTCTCCTGGCTGAGCTCCCAAATGATGCCAAAGCAGAAGCCCTGATTTCGCATTTGAGTAATCCTGAGACCTTTGGGGTAGAACATCCATTTCCGTCCCTCGCGGCAGATGAGCCGGAGTTCAGCGAAAAGGGCGCAGGATTCCGCGGTTCGGTATACCCGCCCTTCACTTTTATGGTTATTAAGGGCCTTGAAAAGTATGCCCGTTTTGATCTTGCGCGCGAATGTGCTATCCGGCATATGTACTACATCCTTGATACCCTACATCCGGAAGGCAAGGACAAGGGCATGGTCTGGGAGGCATACGCACCACGCAAAGATGGCCCTGCACAATGGAGCGGAAAGAAAGACTACCCGCGGCCCATGTTGCTTGCCTACGTAGGTCTTTCAACAATCACCCTCATGATAGAGAATATTATTGGGCTCTTTGTGAGCTTGCCCAGAAAGACCGTGGACTGGATCGTCCCAACCCTCGAGATTATGGGCATTGAGAATCTTTCACTACGGCGCAATATGATCACTATTCTTTCGAACAAAAGTGGCCGAGGCTGGGAGATCCGTCTTGAGTCGGAGAAACTCTATTACTTCACTATTGATATTCTTGGCAAGAAAAAGAAGACACTCCCCATTCCTTCGGGTAAGTGTTCTATGCTCATAGACAAGCTCTAGTTCGTCCGGCGCTTATTCGGCGCCGGACTCTTTCTCCAGTTCTTTCCTTAGCTCCATGATATGTTTCGCCGGATAGACCGCGGTCGGACAGACACGGCTGCACTCAAGTGCACGTTCACAGCGGTAGACCCCGTCGGGACGACCTGCTGCATGGAGTATCTCGGCACGGCGTTCGGGGGTTTTTGCCAACTCCCTATTGAGCGCTGCCAACACTGCTGGTCCTTGAAACTCATCCCCAACCGGACATGCGGCCATACAGAGGCCACACTCAATGCAGTTCTCAAATCGTTCAAAGCGGTCAACGACCTCTGGGCGCGCAGCGTCTTTGTTCACTTCGCTTTCGCGAATGTATCCACTGTTGGCTGGGTAGGCACTCATGAGCGGAACCGGACTGACCGCTAAGTCACCGAGCGGCTCCATTCCCACAAGCGGCTCAAGTTTGATATCTCCAGCCGCGAGGTCCTCGACCTTTGTCAGGCAGGCAAGCTTGGGCTTTCCGTTAACCGTCATGCCGCAGGTCCCGCAGGAACCATGATGGCAGGAGTGTCGGTACATAAGGTCTGGCGCTTGCTCCACACGTATCCATTCCAGAGCGTCTAGCACTGTGGCGTGTTCGTTGAGCTCCAGTGAGTAGGATTGAAACTCAGCTGGTGAGCCGGAGGGCCCACCTCCACGCAGGATACGAAAGTTGCGTTCCTGTGTACTCATCACTTAGCTCCTTTACGGTAGTACTGTCGGTGTGAGGGAAGCGGTGTTTCGGTGGTGGTACACGGCTCCTGGACTCCCAGTTCATGGCAAACGGCATCTACCGTCTTCTCTGCCATAGCCCGCAGCACGGTTGCCTTGCCTCCAATAACGCTCATGAGTCCTTGTACATCGTCATGCTCGCCATGATTCACACATACGAAGTCACGGCTGAGGCCACGGCCATCTTCAATGCTCTCTGACTTGCCAGCCAGTGGGCGAGCGGCAATCCAGGCAGCGTGGAATGGCTGTTTACTGAACTCCGGTACCATTTCATCTGCGCAGCGATACAAAAAGTCTACATCCTCGCGAGGCACCTTGATATCGTCCGGATCGTCAGTCTTGTACTGAGTAGTTCCAATAATAGAAAGGCCACGTTGCGGCACAATAATGTCGCCGTCACCAGAAGGGTGCAGGTGGCTAATAACCATGTTGCAGAGGCGCTTTCGTACGGCAAGCATGGTACCGGGAGCCGGAGTAATTGGGATATCAATTCCGGCAAACTTTGTTATTTGAGGCGCCCAAGCACCGGTCGCGTTAACAATGAGATCCGCCTCAATGCGCTCGTCCTGCCGCTGTATAAGGTCACGAATTCGAACAGCCACCGCACGCCCGCCCTCAATGTCAATTCCGGTGACCGGGCAGAAAGGGCGAATAACCGCTCCCCCCTGTTGGGCACCGGCAAAAAACTGCAGCGGTAGTCTCCATGCATCTATAGTCCCATCTGGAACCTGCACGACGGTTCCAATTTTCTCGGAGAGTTTTGGCTCCATAAGCAGCGCCTGTTTACGAGGCACCTTTTCAGCCGGAATACCTGATTCTAAGCAGGCATTGATAAAGGTCGGCGCAAAGGCCTCATCCTCGTCATTCAACGCTACAAAGAGTCCGTAGTTGGACTCAAGCGACTCCGAGGCAATTTTGCGGAGTGTATTGGTTTCCTCCATACACTCGCGCGCAATCTCCCTATCACCAACAGCGTAGCGCGCGCCGCAATGAAGCTGGCCATGATGCCGTCCGGTGGTTCCGGAAGTCAACTCACCACGATCAAGTACGGTCGCATTGAAGCCGCGCTTCACAAGGTCATACGCGATAGCAGCGCCAGTGCCGCCACCACCGATAACCACAACATGATACTTCTTCACATGAGCTCCTTTGTCCCGTCCGGGTCGGTTCGTCGTTTCGTTTCATTAACATGGTGGTCTATCATACG
>REEM01000240.1 GCA_007695055.1 Spirochaetaceae bacterium
ATTGAGGAGGCAGGTGGCTTTATAGGTGGAACGCAAGCCCATGGGCATGTTCTCATGGCCGCCGAGAACTGGGGAGTGTACGGGGTCAGGGTAGGGGCAGAGGGATTTAGCCCAGGCCTGAGAGGCGTAGGGCAAGGTGCTGAGGCTGGCTGGACTGCGCCGCGGGGTGACTACGCAGCACGGGGTAGACCTCATGGGGTCATTTTCCAGCGAGATGGACCGGCTGAGTGGCGCGCAGTTCCTGACTTTCTATACCTTGAAGACATACTTCGCGGTGAGTCGAGCGCCGCCAGGCGTGAGCTGCTGAGGGAGTTAGAACGGCGCTACCAGCCCGGCCGAGCAGGAGCGGATATTGCGTATCTCAGGCACATTCTTGAAAGCCTGGCAGGAGAGGCCTATTTCAGCCCAATTCGCCGCGATGGAATGATTCGAAACGACTTTCCGTGGGCAAGGGTCGAGGCGCTACGCATAATGGGAAAACGGCCCGACATGAGAACCCGGAGCTTCCTTCTGCGTCTAGGAGCGGTGGAGCGCAACCGCGAGGTACGGGTCGCAATCCTTGAGCAGCTCGTGCAGCTTGGGATTGATCCAGATCTTGGTGGCGCTCAACTCACCTTGAGGTATCTGAAGGAAGAGGCTGGGCCTCGGCCCTACGAACCCTTGGCGGCAGCGGCCCTGAGTACCTTGCGGTCGCTGCGCGGCATTGAAGGCGCGAGGCTTGATCCATTGTTACGCGAGGCCTATAGAGTGGTGTCTGAGCAGAACTTCTCGCGAGAACTACGGGAAGACTCGCTTCGTCGTGCGCGTGAGATTGATCAATCCGGTACTGGCTCTTATACTAAGGATGAGGGGTACTAGTTGTGAAAAGACTCATACTTGTTTTGTTGATGTGCGCTCCGCTTAGCCTCGTAGCCTTAGACGTGGCGCGCGATGAACTCTCACCGTATATCGACACCACAATTGAGTTTCAGAACTATGAGGGACCCCGAGAAGTCATTCAGACTCTTGAAGAAATACGAGGTATCGGGGAGTTTATTGGCGCACAGTTTGTGCCGGAGCCAGGTACCTTTAGTTACTTTGGCCGCTATACCGTGATTCATGCGGTAGATCCCACAATTGATGTAGGGCTTGATGCCGACATAATGCTGCTTGCCGAGGATGCTCGCGTCGACCACATCAATAATCTTCGAACCATCCTCTCGGCCTACTTGGAGACCGCTTACGAATACAGTCTCGCCGATTCCAGGTTACTTGCCGAGTACATCACCATTTACAACGCGGTTTTTCGCCGCAATCTTGAGTTCTTTGAAGGGCGCTACAAGGCGGTTGTGCTTCAGCACCTCAGTCAGGAAAACGTTGGCCTTTCGGTACTGTACTCTGACTGGCCGGGTGGCACCGAAATGGTTATTCCTTTGCGTGACGGTGCTCGGCCGGGTCGTCTTGACGCTGTGGGCCCAAGAGAGCTTCTGGAACCAGAGGTTATTGCGTCGCTCCGAGATCGTCCCGACATGGGGATAGATACTCGACGTGATATGGTGGATCTGCTTGAACGGGTTATTGACGAAACAGTTGCCGAGATTGAGGTTGAGCGCGCGGAAATTGAGACCGAGGCCGAGGAGCTTGCCGAGCTTGAGCGGCAGCCTCCCGAAGAGCTGAGTCCGGAGGAGCGTGAGGAGATTGTTGCTCAACGTGAGGCTGTAGAACGCAGGCAGGCTGAGTTGGCGGAACGTGAAGAAGCAGTAGAAGATCTTACCGAGGATGTTCGTCGGCTCCGCGATGAACTGGCGGACGACATAGAAACGGTGTTAGACCGCGAGGAAGAAGATGCGGTCGCCGCGGTTCCGGCTGATGAAGAAGAGCCTGAGGCAGAAGTGGTTGAGGAACCGACCGAGGATCCGACACCGGCGGCGATAGCACCTGATCCCGAACGCACGGTGTATATGCTGGTGCGCAGGGAGAATGGGGTGGTGGTTGGCAGGCTCGCACGAGTAGATGCTGCAACCGGAGAAGAGACCCACAGGTCGTCATTAGACACGGTGTACGGACGCCGTTTCCTGGAGCTGGAAGGCAACTACATACTCATTGCAAATGATGCAGGAACACCGCGGCTCACCCAGGTAGATACCGACTCGCTTGAACCGATCGTGTTCGGTGACCAGGAGATTGCGGCGGGTTCCATGCTGACAACCAGCGGAGGGGCCGTATTTGCAGTGATGCGTGAGGGCAATGCATGGTATCTTGGCAGATTCACTGCGGGACTTGAGCTGCTTGAGCGCTCGAGTGTAGCGGTTGACCCAGACACCTACATCCATTTCTCCGGGCCAAGAGTTTACGTACAGGCAAGCGACGGCAGTGTCCGGCCTCTTAACCAAACCAACATGACCACGGAGTAACAATGAAAGACTCGCCTTTTCTCGGTCGCACCATACAGGTGGTGCAGGATCTTTCGGTCGACGAGCAGGTCTACCTGTATGAGAAAACTCGAAGGCTAAAACACGCGCTTCAGAATCATGAGCCCACCGAGGAGTTCCGACTGGAGCGTAGCGATGGAGCTTTGTATCTCTTGTTCATGGAGGACTCCACCAGAACAAAGGAGTCATTTCGCAACGCTGCAAAGTTTCATGGGTTGCGGGTAAACGACTTCACTGCTGGGAGTTCCTCTTTCAATAAGAAAGAGAGCATTACAGACACAATACGAATGTTGACAGGCTACGCCGAGACCTCAATCTTTGTGGTGCGTACCAAGCTGGAAGGGGTGTGCCGCTGGCTGGAGTCCTCAATTGGCGAGTATGCTCAGTCTGCTGGGCTGTATCGGCCTGCATTTATCAATGCTGGTGACGGACGGCACGAACACCCGACTCAGGAGTTCCTGGACGAGTTCAGTTTTCTGGAACAACAGAACTGGAGCCGGTCGCATCTACATCTGGCGTTGGTTGGTGACCTATTTCACGGCCGGACAGTTCATTCAAAGGTAAATGGCTTGAAGGTGTTTAATGAGGTCGAGGTCGACCTTGTTGCTCCCTCTGAGCTTGAAATGCCTCCATACTACGTTTCGCGGATGCGGGATAACGGCTTTCAGGTACGTGTCTTTGGCTCAATTGATGAATATCTGTCACAGCCCAAGGTTGCTTCCACCTGGTATTTCACAAGGTTGCAACTTGAGCGTATGGGCGAGCGTTTGCGCGACAAAGCCGAGTCACTCCGCGCGGCCGTTACCTTTGTAAAGACCGACCTAAGCAGACTGCCCGAAAATACCAAGTTCTTCCACCCATTACCTCGTCATAGAGAGACGCCGGTTATTCCCACTTTCTTGGACTCACTTCCGGTCAATGGTTGGGACAGACAGTCCATGAACGGCTACTACACAAGGATCATTGAGATTGCCATGGTGGGCGGCCGACTGGGTTTTGATTTTGAGGGCGAGGCTCGGCAGATTCCGGAGTTCCCGGACGACTTCATCGAGACGGCGAGCATTGTTCAGCGTAGTAAACCAGAGTACAAAATTGGAATCAAACCGGTTGAGACCGGTATTGTTATTGATCATATTGGTACCGGGAAAAGTCCGCAGCAGATTTTTGATCACATTTCAAAAATCCGTGAGATTCTCCATCTCAATTGTGTGAGTTCGCACGGGGTTTTTCAGTCGGTTCGTACGAAGCACCACAAGGGAATCATCTCCGTACCAGATTTCAAGGATCTTGATGCGCCCCAGATGAAAATGCTTGGTGCTATCGCGCCGGGGTGTACCATAAATAAGATCATGAACGAGCGGGTAGTGGAGAAGTACCGGCTGAGAATGCCACCCCGTGTGTACAACTTGCCGGGTATAGGCTGTAAGAACGAAGACTGTGTGTCACATACATCGCATGGTGAGCCGGTTGTTCCGGAGTTCTATAGGACAGAGAATGAGTTGTTCACCTGCCGCTACTGCGAACATCCGCATAGCTTCTCGGAGATCTGGTAGTTTGGATGGCGGATTATCTCCGACGGAGCTATCTCCGTCGGAAAACGCGGAGTATCAGATTGCGAACGAAACGGAAGAACCGTACAAACACCCCGGGGTTCTTAAGCTTATCGAGCCGCAAGTAGGCCTCCGCGAGTTCGTCGGTGGTGAGGCTCTTCCGTTGGGTGTTCTCGTCAATCTCCATCTCTATCTGCGAGACCTCGTCATGCTGATCAACAATTCGCGCGGTTATGGTGTTCCATCCGAGTTGGCGAGCGGCTTCAAAGCGCCGGTGCCCGGCAATGAGCATGTTGTCACTCGTTATGACGATAGGGTTCATTAAACCATGCTGCTTGAGGCTTTGTTTGAGTGAGCTGAGGTCTCCTAAGTCTTTTCTTATGCGCTTTCTAATGATGATGGAGTCGATCTTAACCTGCACAACTTACTCCCGGCCGTTGCCACACCGTCGGCCCTGCTGCATCTATCCTAGGCGATCAGTGCCCTGACTTATTCTCACAGCGACACTGTAATCCATACTAATCAAGCAGGGGGTTACCCTCGTACATATCCGAAAAGTCCGACCAAACATCTGCGTCG
>REEM01000085.1 GCA_007695055.1 Spirochaetaceae bacterium
GAGTCCTCGCAGGGGTACTCCTGTGGTTCACCGCGGCGCCGTTGTTCTCGGGAGCTGGCTCCTTAATCTCGGTCACTCATGAAGCAAGCTACAGCGCACGCGAGGTCAATTCAAGCTCCGCACGCCTTTTCATCGGCGGAGGTGCACCTGTTGCAATTTTTGATGTGGATGTCTACGCGCTCCGTTACGAAAGCACCGGCCTTGAACTAGAGGCGACGCCCATTTACGCCCATCTCTTTGTGCCCCGTTATGCTCGGCAAACAACCCGTCCGCTCTACGTATTTGGCGCGGGCACTACCGGCCTCAGCGACGGGTGCCGTACCTCGCGCGAACACGAGGCGGGCGTGAACTGGGGCCTTTACCGTAACCATATGCTGGCCTTTGCCGGGCAGGGAGTAATTGGAATTCTCCCTGACTATATGTACTTTGGCGTAGCAGACCGCCTGCAAGCCTACTTCGTTCCGGATGCAGGTGGCCGAGTCCTTTTGGATGCTGTTCGTGCAACCCATGCCTTCTTTGAGGATGCAGGGACAGCCGTCCGACCGGCGCAGAGTGCCGTGTTTGCCGGATTCTCACAAGGTGGGCACGCCATTTTTGCGGCGGCCGACATTGCCGCCGAGTACGCGCCGGAGCTGGAGATTTCGGGTTTGATCGGATATGGCCCCACGACCAACATCGAGCAGCTCTTCCGAGAGTTCTCTGTTGTAGCGGCACCGCTCATTTACACCTACGCTGAGATCTACGGTGGAGATCGATTTGACCCCGCCCTCATGCTCCAGGACCGTTGGTTAGAGAACTTGGCTGTAGATGTTCGGCGTCTATGTATTCTTGGTCTCCAGAACTACTATCCGTGGGGACCAGAGGGGCTCTTTCGCCGCCCATTTCTTAACGCCCTTCGTAACAGGCAGCTTGACACTGCATTCCCGGAGATTCACTCCATACTCACCAAGAACAGCACCGGCCTGTCGGGGCACGGCATTCCGGTACTTATTCTTCAGGGCGGAAACGACGTTGTGGTGAATCTTCAAGATCAAGCGGAGTTTGCCCAGGATCTGCGGGATCGAGGTAGCGAGGTGGAGTACATCGTGTACCCGGGCAATAGGCACGACACGCGCCAGATTGGTTTCACCGAGGCACTTAACTGGATGATTGAACAGAGTTTATCTCAGGAGTAAGACACAATGCATATCTTTCACTTACGCGGTTTGGCCGCACTGCCACAAAAGTCGCTGGCCCTTATTTCCTTCTTCCTATGTTTGTCCGGAGTACAGCTGTCTGCCATTGGTCCCGGAACACTACTCGATGTCGAGTTACTCGGCAGCTACAGTCCCGAGGCCATACAGCTTGAAAATGAGATGCTGTTTGAAACCGCAGGGGTTCCGGATCCACGCTACGAGGTAGACCATTACCTGCTCCATTTCCAAAGTACCGATGTAGACGGCTCGGCCGCGCGCATTCGAGCTCAGTTGTTTGTGCCACGTTTCTCGGACTCAGCTGAAGCTCCCGTATACGTTTTTGCGGCTGGCACAACCGGCGTTTCCGAAAAGTGCGCTCCCATTAAAGAGGACCCGGTGGTTAACCGCTGGGGCAGTTTCCGGGCCAACATGCTGGCCTATGCTGGTGAGGGTTTCATTACTCTCTTTCCCGAATATCTGGGCTTTGGTGACCCAGAAACACCGCAACGCTACTTCAGCAAGGTGGCCGAGGCCCATGTAATGCTGGATGCCGCCCGCGCCGTGACCGCATTTTTTGAACAACACGACACCTTTGCTCGGCCCTCGGACGCGCTCTTTCTTGGAGGTTTTTCGCAAGGCGGGCATGCTGCTCATTCGGCTGCAGATCTCCAAGCACAGTATGCACCGGAGATAGAGATCACCGGACTTGTTGGGTACGGACAGACCAACGACGTAGCTATGCTCATGCGGGAGATGGCCTATTACAGTCCCTACATCATTTACACCTACGCAGAAATCTACGGCCGTGAGCGCATTAACCCGGCCGACTATCTTCTACCCAAGTGGTTGCCAAGCTTTGAAGAGGATATTCACGGACTCTGCGTTGAGGAGTTCCAGCATCACTACCCTCGTGACGGCCGCGAACTCTTCACAAAGGAGTTCTATAACGCACTGCACGCTGACATAGAAGGCTTTCGGTTGGCGCGTGTCTTTCCGGAAATGGCGCAGGCTCTGCGCGAAAATCGGGCCGGTTTTGAGGGGCATGGCCTTCCCTCACTTGTCCTGCATGGTGCTCAAGATATTATTGTGAGCACCGCTGCTCAAGAACGTTTTGTGGCTGCACTGTGCCGTGGCGGCAGTGAAGTGCAGTTTAAGATCCTCCCCGAGGCACGCCACCGCGACGTGCGGCCCGACGGGTTTCAATACAGCGTGAGCTGGATGAAACACCTTGCCGAGGGTGGAACGCCGCCAAATGACTGTACGCCCTAAGGGTATGAAAGGATAAGACTATGCAGCACATTAACTCAATTCTTATTCTTGGCGCAGGCGGTTTGGGGGCTGCCTATGGAACCGTTATTCACACCACGAAACCTGGTCTGCTAAGCTTTCTTGCGGACGGCAGTCGTGCCCTCCGACTCCGACAGGACGGAGTGGTGGTTAACGGTACCCCGTTCTTCCTCCCGGTAGTTGAGCCGCCGCAGACTGCCGGTGAGTCAGTCACCTCGGCAGGCGCCGACGTCACGCCAGCCGACCTTATCCTCCTAACGGTCAAGTATCATCACCTAGCGGATACGGTGGAGTTGATGCGTCCGTTTGTGGGGCCAAACACCGTGATTCTCTCGCTTCTCAACGGAATAGACAGCGAGGAAATTCTCGCCAGATCATTCAATTCCGAGCAGATTCTGTACGGCATGAGTCTTGGTATTGATGCCGTTCGGGAGGGTAAACAGGTTCGCTATAGCAGTCTCGGCACGATTTATTTCGGACGAGCCAACAACGAACACATCTCGCCCGAGGTTCGCCTCATTCAGGAGCTCTTTGCCGAGTGCGGCATTATCTACGAGACCCCTACCGACATGATTCGCACCCTGTGGTGGAAGTTCATGATCAATGTTGGCATTAACCAGGTTTCGGCAGTGCTTGAACAACCGTACCGGGCCTTTCAAAGACCCGGACATGCGCATGCGCTCATGGTCACGGCCATGAGGGAGGTCATTGCCTTAGCAGTTCAACGTGGAATAGATATCAGCGAAGAGGACATTGAGAAATGGAACACCGTCATTCCACGCCTCTCGCCCGACGGTAAGACATCTATGCTACAGGATGTAGAGGGGCGCCGCAAAACCGAGGTCGAAATGCTTGCTGGCAAGGTCGTGGAACTTGGTAAGGAGTTGGAGGTACCGACTCCGGTGAACAGTGTTCTTATGAAACTTCTCAAGGCTAAGGAAGAGGCATACACCACGTAGATTCATACATATCAGCCCTCAACCTTCCGGCGCAACCAAGCTCGTACACCCTTGACCTTACGCCAGGCGAGCTGCGACTCCTCGGCATACACCATGGCCTCCTCAGGACTACCAATGTAGTAGGAGTCCGGCATCATCTCTGGAAAAGGTTCGATATAGAGCAGTTCCTCCACAACATACTCATTCGCCCTCATTGCTGCTTCAAGCAGTGGCCCTGCTTGCTTGGCTCCACCCTGCGCGTAGGCTATGAGGGTACGGTTCCAACGCACAAAGGCTGACTCAGCCTCGTCCGTACCGCCTGCGAAAGCCTCAACCAAGTGTTCGGCCTCCTCAACTCGGCCCCCAGCAATGAGCAACGGAACCAACTTGTACCGAACGCCAATATTGTCCTCGGAGTCAAGCTGGAGGAGCGCTTGGTAGGACGTAATTGCCTCCGCATGCCGGCCCATGGTTACCAGGTACTCAGCACGGGCAAAGCGCAGTCGCATCACATCACGATACATATGGTCACGCCAAACCGAAACCCCCGAGGGGAGATCCGGCTTCTGATCCGCGCCTGCGGCAATCCCGGCTTCGAGCACCTGTAACGCCCGTTGAGGCTTTTCCCGTTTAATGGAAGCCAACAACACGTATGCCTCTGCACATTGTGGGTCACGTTCAATTGCCTTTACGCAGTATCGCTCTGCAAAATATTCAAAGGTACTACCAGCGGCTAAGTCTGTAAGGAGCAATGCCGCCTGACGGTCGCTGAGAAAACACTCTGAAGGTGCTTCTTGGTGAAACAGGAAGACTCGGGAGAACAGATCATTAACGAGCCACGGGCCATGATCTCGCTTCAGATACCACCATTCACGATGTGCCAGAAGCGAGGCAAAAGGTTCTCGGAAGCTGTGTGGCTCCTGCTCGGTACACAGACCAAAGGGAACCGCAAACATCTGGAAAAACCGGCGATAGATATCCCAATCAAACATTTCCAGCGGCTCGCCCGCACTGCGCGCAATACTTGTTCGAAACTCAGTGGGAAGGAGACGCGCAAGCAGATCTACAAGATCCTCCTGGTAAACGAGTTCGCCTTGTTTACCAGCAAGGGCAAACAAAAACAGGAGCCCCGCTTTGGGAATCATATCGTTGAGGTTGCCGCGATCCCACTCGTCTAAGTCTTCCGCACTGCCAAGGTATGTTCGCAACAGATATTCGTACATTTGGTTCAGTGCAGTGGTGGGTTGTTCTGGGGAGGATGACTCCATTTCAGACAGAAGCTGCTCACCACGACCGCTCAGCTTGAGCCACCCGCCCTCAATCTCCAGCAGTCCGGCATGCACGGCCAGAGTGCGCTCCAAACGCAGATGCCGAATATCCATCTCGCGCGGGCTGCCGCTTCGTGGCTGTCGCGGAAGCTCGCCATAGGCTCCATTTACCAGTTTACCAACCAATGCTACCGGCAGGTAGCCTGCTGGCGTCATCTTGACTCGCTCTGCTTCCCCTATGAGGTTCAGCAACTCTCGCACACGGCCCAGCACGGGAACCGCTTGTATGTCTTCATGGGTCATGCGCGTGTCAATTTCAAAGGTAGAAGCTACAGACTCCAGATCCTTTCCGTACAACGCCTTCAATATCGCAAACTCAGGGCCACTGCGACCCATTGGGCCGAGTATCTGTACGTCTTCGCGCGGGAGGTCTTCTTGTCTGTCTTCCATCCCGGTGTCGTCCCGGAAATCGTCCCCGTCTTCCTCCTCAGAGGCTCCAGGAAATTGAATGATTTTGGCCATTGGTAACTCCGAGTGTACTACCGCCTGCGTAGGAACGCAACGTCCAGTAGATGTTATTGGGGCCGAGCAAGGTTAATCTCGCTCAGCGTCCTCTGGAGCTCCTCTAGTGATACCGGTTTTGTAATACATGCGTTCATGCCGGACTCGATAAAAGTGGCGAGATCTTCCGGCATTGCATGCGCCGTAATTGCGACGATAGGTATGTCGGGTTTCACGGCAAGACCCTCAGTTGTACGGATTGTCCGGGTCGCCTCAACTCCATTCATTTCTGGCATCTGAATGTCCATGAGGACAAGGTCAAACGCCTGTTGTTCCAGAGTCTCAACTGCTTCACGTCCGTTGTTGACAGTGACAACCTCATGGCCAATCTGCTCAAGCAAACGCCGTAGTACAAGCCGGTTCATACGGTCGTCCTCGGCAACAAGAATGCGTAGTCGAGAATGAACGGCCGCTGCGCCTGTATCAAGGAGGTTGCTTGTCTCGGTTCTCGGTTCCGTAGCTTCTTTGCTCGAGTCAACCTTAAGCGGGAGCTCCACAAAAACTGAGGTGCCCACGCCAAGTTTGCTATCTACCCATACCTGACCATTCATGAGTCGCACCAGCCGTTCCACAATAGGCAGGCCCAAACCCACTCCCGGCTGGGTGCGAGTATAGACGTGTTCAACCTGGTAAAATGGCTCAAAAAGTCTGGGTACTTGCTCTGGACTCAACCCGACACCGGTATCAGCAACAGAAATGAGCACTCGTAGTTCTGTCTCTGCATTGACCGCTGGCACATCCCCTAGTTCGCGGGTATTCACACATGCTCGGGACACCGAAAGCCTCACGGTACCACGCTCGGTAAACTTCACTGCGTTACCCAAAAGATTGAAAAGTATCTGCCGTATACGCGTGTCATCACCAATTAGATAGGCAGGTAGTTCATCATCAATCTTTCGTTCAAGAGTGAAGCCCTTGTCGGTCGCAGTCACGGTAAATAACTCCAGAACCGAATCAACGAGTTCCAAGACGGAAAAACGGCAATCACGTAGACTAAGTACTCCAGACTCAACTTTTGACAGGTCAAGAATGTCAGACAGCAGTTGAGTTAGTCGGTTCGTAGCACCAAGCGCCATGCGTACATAGTCGGCGCGCACTCCTTCCAGTCCCGTTCTCTGAAGAAGTTGCAAGGTACCGAGGATTCCATTAAGCGGAGTTCGAATCTCATGGCTCATGTTCGCTAGGAACTCAGTCTTGGCCTTGCTTGCCAATTCAGCTTTCTCCTTAGCCTGTTTAAGATCGGTGACATCCCACCATGCGCCAACGACCTCGGTCTTACCGTCCATTCGTGACAGCAATCGCCTTCGATCATGAATCCAGTGATAGTTGCCGGAATTATCCCGAACCCGATACTCCTGGGGTGCTGTCGGCTTCGCACCAACCGATTTCAAGGCCTCAACATCGTCCGGATGTACCAGGCCCCACCAAACTTCCCCTGAACCCAGTAACTCCTCCGGTTCGTAGCCAAGTACCTCGCGCACGTTCTCATTCACGTAGGTGATTCGGATAAGACCTGACTGTCCAATACTGAATCCGTAAATGACTGCCGGTGTATGGGAGATAAAGGCGTTCAAGCGCTCGGTATTCCGCTGGAGGGTGTCTCGCATCTTCTTTTCGGCCGTCTCAGCGCGAATACGGGAGAGCAACAAGCCAACCATGTCGGCATATGCTTCTACTTGACTCCGGTTCTCGAGTGCAGACCCTTGTCCAAAAATCAAACAGAAGTAGCCGGTAGTGCTTGTGCCCTTCATGGTCTTAACAATGGCGACCTTAGCAACTCGCGCCGTCCGCTCAATAAGCAGAAGAGCCCCGTGGGGAATACTGCCTCCCGCAACATCCGGTAGCGAGCTGAAAACCTTGAGCTTCTCTTCCCCTAATCGGCGTTCCCAAGCGGGGTCCCGTGGCCAGCGGCGCCCCACAATGGGGAAGCCAAGAATGTCTATGGACTTCTGTACAACTTGAGGTAGACCCGAGAGCGCGACCGTTGTTGAACTCTCCCCGTCCTCCTGCAGAACATTCAACGCAGTAAAGCGCGCTCCCGAGATATCCTGCATAACGCGACACATTTCTTGGTAGTCAATATTCTCCGAGTTGTAAGAATGCAAAGACTGTGCGGCATCCGATAGCGCGTACTCTGGCGTCACATCATGAAAGGACACTGCACAGTGATCCGATTCTACACCAAACGCCTGCCCCTTAACCCACCGATTCAGGGCTCGCGAAAAACGCTCAAAGAACTTAAGCTCACCTTTAAGAGCCACCTCCGCGAACAAAGACAACCAATCAAACTCATCACCAAGCAGCTCCGGCATGACTTCGCTCACACGCTTGTCTAAAATATCCAAGGTGTTGAGGCCAGTCATGCGCTCATAGGCGCGGTTTACTTCCAAGAACACAAAGTCCTCGGGGACACCAGCCCCATTATACAGAACTTTATGGTAGGCGTAGGGCACAGGCGATGTACGCACCAATCGCCGGTAGCTTTCTTTGTCCATGTGGTATGACTCGCTCATTCTGGCCTCAAATATTGATAGCGCCCATGCCGGGGCATTCACATTGCCGTAGCAGTACAGCCGAACAGAATACACTTAAACCACGTCCCATAACAGGAAAACTCAGAGAAAATGGGGGCGGTTGTCTTATTTTGTATACTGTCTCAGGAATCTTATGAGGCTTGGCGCTTGTTGCTGTGCTTGATTAGTCGTGAATGTGCTTGACCCGCCCCACCTGTCCCGAGCCGAGCTTGACCTTTATGCCGTGTGGATGCGTGGCGGAGTTCGTCAGAATTCGTTCTACAATCCCCTCAGTCAACTCACCACTGGCCTGATGGTGTTTGAGCACAACCGATACATGCCCTCCAATTCTCACCCTTTCACGTTTGCTTCCGTCCATGTGCTACAGCCTCCATACCGCAGTGAAGTCATACTAACGTGGAAAGGCCTTCCGCGACTACGAATATTTAGCTACCAAGTGCCTTTACTGCCTCAACCATTGCTTTTGCTGAGTGCGGATCAAACCAGGCCTCAAAGCTGCAGCCAGGAGCCAACAAGAACTTGCTATCACCCCCAAGCTCAACCCCCTCCAAAGCGTTACGCACCGCGTCGGCTGGCGTGACGAGTTGCAACCGCCATTTATCCAGCCCGCCCATGACACTACCGTCGAACTGGCGCCGTATCTCCGGCATCGACGGATTTGATGGATAGCGGTCTTCGTAGGAGAGGATATCTATGGGAATATCCTGGATATCGTCGACAAAAATGCCGTAGTCATGCATATGCAGAGTGTTCATGTGTGCGCTGCCCTTGATCTCCTCAAAGATCTGCTTCACAAAGGGCTTGGCAAAGGTGCGGTATCGCTCCTGCGACATCTGCTGTGCCGCGCCAAAGGTGGAAACAAAAACTCCAGCGGCTCCCCGCTTGATTGACTCCTTGCAGTACGCAATCACGCTCTCGGTAATGGCATCAAGGGCGGTTATCACTGCCTGAGGGTGCTCAACCATAAGGCGCTCAAAGTGCTCGCCTGCAAGACTGCGGCGCAGCACCTGCCAAGGATCAAACACGGTGTCTATGAAGTAGGCCTCGTCTTTGAGCTCGCGAGCCAGAATATCTATGGCGTCCAGTTGCATGGCCCAGTCACAGCTGTGTATATCAATAGGCTTGATCCGACCAAGCGCCGCGGCGCTATTGATCTCTGACAGTCCATCCGGCAAGGGGAAATAGTAGTCGTTCATGAGCTTGAGAAAGTCCAGGTCATAGTACCGAAGAAACTCCAAGGATAGCTCGGCGATACGGGCGCCGGGTGCATGCTGTACCCCGAAATGGTACCAGAACGATATTGGCGGACGGTCAAACTCACGGCCCGAAAGTGAAGCATCTACTCGCTCAATCTTGGTCATTCGGTACCCCCTGTTGCCAAAAGATACCAACTGCAGGGGCAAAGGACTACACCGGTAACAAGCTCAGTTTTCGCTTGACCTGGGTGATAAAGCGACCTACGCTTAACCAAGAAAAGAAGAACAAGGACGGGAATCGAGTGTGAGAAAGCTCTGGTCGGTTCGAGTACTCATGTTCTCTGTGGCACTGTCCGCGCTGGTGGTTTCCTGCGCAGCGCTTCCAGCTCCACACCCGCAGGAACCGTCCTTACTTGTCATTCTTACCGAACCAAGCTCCGGCCCCGAAAGGGAGCTGCGCCTCATGCGCCGTGCCCCAAACGGAGACTTTGTTTTGCATGAATCTATCCGTTTATCACCGACTGAGCGCGAGGTACGGTACCTAAGACTACCTGCAGGCGAGTACGCAGTGCAGGACACGCCCAACGCAGCACAGCAGCATACATTTGTTATTCCGCGTGAAAATATCACTCTTTTTCCCTATGTGCTCCGCGCATCCGCATCTGCACGCCAGCTCACCGAGGCCGACCAACTACGAGCCGCGACCGACCTGTCGGACTTTGTCCGCTTCCACCGCTGGGCCGGTGGTAGCTTCTTTGGTTTTGGTCGCTACACTACCCTACTTGGCCGCGCGACGGACCGCTTTAGACTAGCGGTCTCTACCACTCCGACCGGCGCCGAACTTGCAATAGACGCCGAACCAATAGGGCGTACTCCTATTGCCCTTCAACTACCGGCTGGCCGTTATGCGCTTGACTTGAGCCAGGACGGATATGAGCCTACTCGCATCATAACCGAGCTTATCTCGGACGCCGAACTGCAGGTCGAGCTCGTCGAGAGCACCGATATCGCCATTCCTGAACTAAGCGAGTATGGGCTTCTGCTGCAGCGCTTTGCAACCTTGGTGGACGGCGAGGACGACTTGTTTTCCGTCCCCTTTGGCAATTCTCTGCAGACCATGCTGGCGCAGGATGAGCGCATTCGTGTCCTCGCCGACGGGCATCTACCTGCGCGTAGAGCAGATCAAGAGAGAGTGGTGCTTTTCCAGCCGGACTACGCTTATGCCGAGAGCATTGGTGCAGAGCTCATTCTTGCTGGCTTCTACACAACTCGAGGCGAGGAGCTCTTTGTAAGCGCAGGGTTGTACGATGTTCGCACCCGCGGCATCAAAACCAGCACACTTCTCACCGGCCGAGCTGGCCTCGAGATTTTCAACACCGTAGATGACATGACCGCTACCTTGTCGCAGTCGGTTGACCGGGTCTTGCCAGCACGTGGACAGGACACAACAGGCACGGCCGAACTCTTAAGCGAGGAACTCAGCGGTCGTGAGCGCCGCTCCGTGGAACGAGATGTGGTGCTGAGGCGTCACGCAAAGCACCACGCTGTTACAACTTCGATAGGTTTCGGGAATGCTCCAAGTATTAAAGAGGAGACAGTCGGTGATAATGACGACGTATTACGCCGAGATGGACCAACATTTTCTGTAGGTCTTGCGTATACCTTTCAGGTGCGACCAAATGTGGGCATCTTTGCCTCATTCGTTCCGGACTTTACAACCGCGCGTCGCGGAGGTGGTCGTGATACCGAACAAGATGCGGCCCTAGATCTACCCTTCAGCATTGCTCCCGAGGTCCTGTACGGGTCGCCATCACTAGATATATATATGCGTCCAGGTCTTGAGTATCGTTATGCAGTTGCAAGTAATGTGAGTGCCCCCCGTTTCCTCGGTGGAGATGAAGATGAGTTCGAAACCGTCGAAGCAACCGTCGGCCCGTATTCCCACCTTAACGGCTTTCTTGACACCGGCATTCGGCTCTATACACACCAGAGATTCTCGCGCCCAAACACCTTTGTGAACTTTGGTATTAAACTCTATTTTCTTTCATACGAGGTAGGAACCTCCTTTCCCGCCGACCTTACAGGACTGAGCGAGAACGTCATGCTATATGCGGGTTATGGCCTACGCCTTGGAGGCACCCGGTGAGAGCGTTACTCGTTCTTCCCTATGCCAAGTGGACACTTCTTACTGGTGTAGCGCTCCTTGCTCTCTCTGTAGTCATGCCAGTAGACGCGTCAGAGACCAGAGTTGTTCCGCGCGAGGTATATCCGGAGCCCTTTGAAATGGAACGCGGTGACGACGCATTAATGGGTGTCACCCAAGTCCAGTTGGCCTTTCTTGGCGTTCTCTCGGAACTTGTGTTCTTGCAAACCGCAGTTGCCGAGCCACTACTCCGAAGCGATTCTCCCGAGCAGGCCGACTCGGTCATACGTACCGAACTCACGACAGAACCTCAAACGGAAACCGCCTCACGAACACTAAGCACCGACTCTGCTGGACACGGGCTGGTCGCTGTTCGTCTGCTGCACGGCGCTGAGGAGGTAGAACGCGTAACTCGCCCTCTACCTTCCAGGGGGCTCAGCTTCGCCGAGGTCCAAGAACTCGTTCAGGAAGCGACAGCGGCCTTTGTTCCACATCTCGTACCAGTCGAACGCCCGCTCGCCGAGGCCGAGATCGTACAGCGTAGTAGACGGGAAGAGGTGGAGCAGATTCTCTCACTTGAAGACCGTCTCGACAGCCGTTTTCTGTTGACCTTGTGGGCTACCGAAATCCGTGCCCTACGGTACAAAGAAGACCCGGGGCAAGGGCCCTACTCCGACGAGACAGAAATAGTGCTTTCGCCATTCCCCGTTGTGGCCGAGCTCATTTATTTCCGCTCTCGCAGCTTTGGTCTCCTTGCTCGTATGTCGGTTGACTTCAACAGCAGCACTCCTTTCTACGAATGGCGCCGCGACACAAGTCAAGACGCCCAAATGGTGTCGGCCTGGGATCAAACCGACAACATGATACTCCTGCCGGGAGTTGGATTACATTACCGCTCACTTGGGAGAGTTGGAATAGATTTGTCCTTCATTTACTCATTGGGTACTGCCCGTGTGACTGCCCGTAAGGATGTCAGCCAATACGAATGGTTTGAGCAGCAAGAGAAACCCGAGGATTTCCTTGCAGAGGGAGAAAGCATCTGGTTTCTGTATCAAATGCTCTCTTTTCAACCAGGCATAACCGTGGCACTGACCGACCGTTGGGCCCTAAGGGCAGCAACATCGTTCAGCTTTGACCCACGAGCACTCGCCGACAGTACGCCTTACAGTGATGCTGCCGGGCTTGCGTTTCGGTATCTGCAGCTTGGCCTTGCCCGCCGTTTCTAAGCGCTGAGCTGCCGTTTCGGTCGCGAACTACCACCAGAGCAGGCTCAATGCCAAATTTCCTTGACAACTCAAAAAGGGCGCTCTTATAGTTATGAGCAACCTGCTCTTCACTCACATAAGAGAACAAACGAGCAAGAACCATCACAAGCGGTACAACTGCTGCGGCAAGGAGTCTATGGTATGAGCTTTCAGACCGATTCGATCAGAAACGTTGCAATAGCCGGTCACGGTGCGACCGGGAAAACGTCCTTAGTGGAGCAGATCCTGTTTCAGACCGGAGTAATTGGTCGGGCCGAGGCCGTGGAGAGCGGCAAGTCTACCAGCGACTACACCGAGGAAGAGGCTAACAACGGTATTTCTATTCACGCCTCGCTTACGCATGTGGATTGGAAGGACTGCAAGATCAATATGATGGATACGCCGGGTGCGGCCGACTTCATTGGTGAAGTCATAGCTTCATTCCGCGCATGCGAGTCTGCATTACTTGTGATATCCGGCAAAGCTGGCGTTCAAATTGAGGCAATCAAACTGTGGCGGCTCCTTGAGCAACGGGAGAAACCGCGGCTTGTCTTTATTGGTAAGATGGATGAGGAAGGGGCCAACTTCGAAGCCGCGTTGGACAGTCTACGTACGCGCTTTGAAACAAGCTTTGTACCAGTTTCCATTCCAATGGGCGCAGGTTCTGGGCATACCGGTGTGATTGATCTCATCAGCATGAAGGCCTACACTGCCGGTAAAGGCGGTAAGGAGGCTGAGACCGAGATTCCGGCTGAGTTCAAAGATGCGGCAGAGACCGCACGCGCCGAACTCATTGAGCTAGCTGCTGAGGGCGAGGATGAACTTGTTGAGAAGTTTCTGGCTGAGGAAACTCTTAGCACCGAGGATGTTATACGAGGCTTGAAGGCAGGCACGGCCGAAGGCCGCTTAGTACCGGTTACGTGTGGTGCAGCCCTGTCCGGAAGCGGCGTGGCAACCTTGCTTGACCTCATTGCCAATGCTGCTCGCTCACCTATGGGAATTGAAGAAACGGTGATTAGCGAGGACGGAACCGAGACCAAACTGGCAATAAGTCCGGATGCTGAGTTCTCCGGACTCTGCTTTAAGACCACCATTGATCAATTCTCGGGCAAACTCTCCTTTGTGAAGGTTGTAACCGGTTGCCTTAACTCAGAAACCGAACTCTCGAATGCCCGCGAAAAAAGGAAAGAACGCGTCAACAAGTTCTTCACTGCGCAGGGTAAGAAACTCGAGGAGGTACAGCAGGTCTGTGCGGGTGACATTGCAGTTCTCGCTAAGTTGACATCGGCCAATACCAGCGACACCTTCTGCACCCCTTCTCATATTTTCACCTTTCGTCAGCTCGCTTTGCCGCAACCGGTATACGCGGTAGCGGTTGAAGGGGCTGAAAAGAAGGACGAGGACAAGCTCGGTGAAGCACTCCATAAGGTTGTAGAGGAAGATCTTACCCTCCACGTAGACTTCAATGGAGAAACCAAGGAAACCGTTGTCTCGGGCATGGGCGAGCTACACATCAATATCGTCTTAGACCGAATCCGAACCCACCAAAAAGTCGCAGTAAACACACATGTTCCGCGTGTTGCCTATCGCGAGACCATTACCAAGCCAGCTGAAGCCACCTATAGGCATAAGAAGCAGTCCGGTGGCCACGGTCAGTTTGGTGAGGTCACCATAAAGATTCGCCCTCTCGAGCGAGGAGAGCAGTACGCCTTTGATAACCTTATTCGTGGTATGGCGGTCAGCAAGGGCTACATTCCAGGTATTGAAAAAGGTCTCAAGGAGGCAATGGCGGAAGGTGTCCTGGCCGGATATCCCATGGTCGATATCGGTTCGGAACTGTTAGATGGAAAGGAGCACTCGGTCGACTCCTCGGAAATGGCTTTTAAACTGGCAGCAAAGGGTGCAATGCGGGAGGCGGTTGCAAAGGCTAAGCCTACCCTACTTGAGCCAATCGTGAATCTTGAGGTCTTCATTGAGGATCAGTATTTGGGTGATGTACTCTCAGATCTTACGTCCAAGCGTGGGCGAGTCCTTGGGCAGGATACACTCGGTGGTGGACTCATTTCTATTCGAGCCCAAGTTCCTCAGGCGGAGTTATTGCGATATGCCATAGACCTTCGTTCGATCACGAGCGGCACAGGTGCGTTTGAACTGGAGTTCAGCCACTATGACCCAGTTTCAGGAAAGATTGCGGACGATGTGATTAAGGCTTCGCAGCAGACGGCCGAGGCTCACGCATAGGTCTCGCATATCACGAACGCTCAACATAATTGCAGAGCCTGGGTTGCAATACTGCGCTCCCAGGCTCTATTTCTTGCCAGTTTGGCGGTCTTTTTTGAGAGTACGGAGCTGTATCGATGGCCGCTCTCAGCTACGCTCGGTCATTGGTGTGTATCTATTGCGACCAGCAATGCTCTTATATGCTGGACGAATGATCTTTCCACCACTGACGATTTCCTCAAGCCGGTGCGCACACCAACCCGGTATTCGAGCCACCGCAAAAATAGGTGTGTACAGATCTGTTGGGATATTTAGCATTTTGTAGACGAATCCAGAGTAGAAGTCCACGTTAGGTGCAATATCCATCTCTCTTCCCTTGTGCTCACTAAAAACCCTGGGTGTTAATTCTTCAATGAGCTTGTATAGGTTAAACTCCTTGAGGTATTCCTTCTCAGTAGCAAGCTGTTCCGCCTTACTCTTAATTATGACCGCACGCGGATCCGACAGTGTATAGACCGCATGCCCCATACCATAGATAAGGCCACTGCCGTCATGGGCCTCACCTCGTATGATTTTTCTCAGGAAGTCGGCCACCTCTACCTCATCTTCCCAGTTGGAAATACCACTCTTGATGGTCTCCATCATTCCCATGACCTTGGAGTTGGCACCGCCATGCTTGGCTCCCTTAAGCGAACCAACCGCAGTGGCAATGGCCGAGTAGGTATCGGTTGCAGCCGAGCTTACGACATGGACAGCAAAGGCGCTATTGTTACCGCCCCCGTGCTCCGCATGGAGCACAAGACAAAGATCCAGCACTTCGGCCTCGAGTTCGGTGTACTGACGGTCTGGTCGAATCATCTGGAGAAGATTTTCTGCAGCTGAAAGCTCAGGGGCTGAGGCGTGAATGTAGAGACTCTCGCCAGCGTGATAGTGCTGTTTTGCCTGATAACCGTAAGCGGCAAAGATGGGGAACCGAGAAACCAGTTCGACACTTTGCCGTAACACGTTTGTAAAGGACAAATCCTCGGGGTTCTCATCAAAGGAGTAACTCACCAGCGTTGTGCGGGCAAGTTTGTTCATGATATCACTACTCGGAAAGCGCAGCATGACGTCTTCAACAAACCCGGCTGGCAGTTGCCGAGATTCGGCCATTACCGCACGAAACTCGGCAAGCTCATCGGCGGTAGGAAGGTGTCCAAACAGAAGTAGGTAGCAAACCTCTTCGAACCCTAGACGCTTCTCTGCCTGAAAGCCCTCGACGATATCTTTGAGGTTATAGCCGCGGTACAGCAGCCGTCCTTCATCCGGCTTCTTTTCCCGGTCGTCAACGAAGTACCCATGAACCTCACCAATCTCGGTCAAGCCTACCAGAACGCCGGTGCCATCCTGGTTGCGCAGTCCACGTTTTGCATCATAGAGCTGATACTTCTCCGGAGGTATGCTGTTGCTTACCTCCGCGGCGGGTGCGACGCGTTCGATAAACTCTTCAACTCGTGTTTTTTTTTCCATATATACCCCGATTATTGTGTCTCACCACATAGTACGAGGCTGGATAGGAGCAAGTCAATCGGTCGCCTATCAACGCCGCTTCAGGAAGATCTCAAAGATTTCGTGGCTGCGTGCCAAACCTTTACGTTCAAAAGCTGTGCGCGGACGCCAACTGAGTGGCTCACAGAACCCACCCGATGGATTCTCAAAGAACTCATCATCTGTTCCAATGACTTCCAGCATGTGTTCGGCATAATCACGTACGTCGGTAGTGAGGTAAGCGTAGGCCCCTGGGCGCAGCGCCCTCCCGACCATTGCAGTGAAGCCATGTCTCACCAGCCTTCGTTTATGGTGTCGCTTCTTGGGCCATGGATCGGGAAAGAAAACGTGGACTCCATCAAGAACCGCAGGCGCCAGCATGCGTTCAAACACTACCATGGCATCCTCACGAATGACGCGCACGTTGGTAATGCTTCTCGATGCAAGCTCACCAAGTAGTTTACCAATTCCTGGTTTATGCACCTCTATGCCAAGAAAAGCAGTTTCCGGGAACTTCTCGGCAAGCTCCAGGGTCGCCTCACCCATTCCAAAACCAATCTCGGCAACAAGACGGTCGCAACCCGGGAAGGCGCTTAGAATCTGCTTGCGAGTGGACTTCTCATCGTCACATAGGAGTGAGTACCCCTGGTACAAAGTCTCAAAGCTCCGGCGTTGGTACTCGCTCATCCGGGTCTGGCGAATAACGAAGCTTCGAATATGAGAGACATCTTTCTGCATTGCCGTGTTAGACCTGCCCCGGTTCAATTCCAAGATATTTTTCGACCTCGGCAATATCTCTGAGGGAGAGAAGCTCAAGCGCGGTGCGTCGAGAGTAATCCAGACTAATGTCTGCGAGTGCAAGCTTCATTTTCCCTATGAGCCGAGGTTCTACCGACAGCTTACGAATTCCAATTCCAACGAGAAACGGAAGCATGCGAGTATCCGCCGCCATCTCACCACAAATGGAAAGCTTTTCCGGAGTCGCGGAAACGGCATCCGCAGTACGAGCAAGCGCCCGTAAAACCGCTGGGTGATGGTGCTTGTGCATACTTCCTACACGCTCATTGGTACGGTCGACGGCAAGCATATACATGACCAGATCATTGGTTCCAATACTCAGGAAGTCCGCCCGCTCGGCTAACTCGTCAATACACTCCACAGCCGAAGGTAGTTCCACCATAATGCCAAGTGAAGGATTCTCGCAGTGCGGTATATGCTCCAGTTCCAGTTCGGCTAAGCAGTCGTTAAGAATTTGACGTGAGCGATGGAACTCATCTACCGAGGAAATCATCGGTAACAGAATATTCACATGTTGATCTGCGGCTGCTCGCACCATTGCACGCAATTGCTCTTTAAAGATATCGGTATTGGCAAGCGAGAAACGTATTCCACGGAAGCCAAGAAAGGGATTGCGTTCCGGAGGCCCGGGTTGCGTTATCATTTTGTCGCCACCGATATCGAGTGTACGAAGTATCGTTTCGGAACCCGGCATCGCGCTGAGAATTTTACGGTAGATATGATACTGCTCATCTTCGGTGGGAAAGCTGTTACGGACAATGAAGGGAAACTCACTACGATAGAGCCCAATGCCCTCTGCCTTGTTACGCCCAGCGAGTTTTACGTCAAAGACCAGGTTGATGTTTGCCATAACCTTAACCTGCGTTCCATCTTTCGTGCACCCATGTTCCGGTATAGGACGGCCGTCCTCACCCTCACTCTGCACCGAATCACGCATCCCTCGCAGTTGCCGGCGGGCTTCGTCATCTGGGTCCACATACAAGTTGCCTTGGAAAGCGTCCAGAATGAGCGGTGTGTTGTCCCTCAGTTCAAATACCCGCGGTTCTTTGCACAAAACGACGGGCAGTCCAAGCGAACGTGCCAGGATGGAGATATGTGCAGTGACCCCACCCTCTGCAATGACCAAACCCTCGGCATTCTGCGCGACAATCCGGACCAACTCCGAAGGATAGATGTCCGCAGCCAAGACCACCTGTCCCGTATAGTCCCCGCCCTCATCAACAGCTCCTTGGAGATTCCGTAGTAGCCGGTGCTCGAGATCCATGAGGTCTTGTGCCTTTTCTTGACTTCGAGCATTGGAAGAACCGGCAAGCAACTCTACGTATCGGTGTACAACACTGCGCACCGCCGTCTGGGGCCCTGAGCCATTGCGAACAAGCCTTTCCATACCCGCCACAAACTCGTGGTCTTTCAGCATAAGCAAATGTGCGGTGAAGATCATGGAGGCAACGTCCGAGAGATCGTCCTCGATCTCGCGTTGTAAACTCTCAAGTTGTTTATGAGTCGCTTCAAGAGCTGCGGCAAGTTTATTCAGACCCTCTTGTTCATCTGCTTCCTGTTCGTCACCGGTAGATATTTGCACGGCGCGATCCTCAAGCAGTACGGATCGACCCTCGGCAAAACCTTCGGAAACGGACTGTCCGCGCACCACCGACAGAGTGGAGGTCTCGTACTGTCTTTGGGGTACCGGAGCTACCCGCCGAAGCTGCATCAGCATTTCCGCGTTCTCTAGCGTGGTGGCAAGCTGCGATGCTATGGCCTGCATTGCGCGGGTGTCGGTCTGGGTGAAGTGATCGCCTTGGCGGTGTTGGAGAACCATTATTCCAATGCGGTTCGGACCGCGTCTAATTGGAACCGCCAGAAACGAGCGGAACTCTTCTTCATTCAAGCCTGGGACAGTCTTGAAATGCGGACTGCTTGGAGCATCTGCTTCCCGAATGGGTCTGAGCTCCGCGAATGAGTGCCCGGTTATGCCCTCTCCAACCCGAAGCTCCACCTGAGTGTCGTCGGGGAGTTGAAGACCGTGGCTAGCACGTAGTACTAGGCTGTCCCGAAATGAGTCATAAAGATAGATCGAGCACACATCGGACTGCATGTGTTCCGCGATCAGCCTGACGACATCCGAAAGAAAGCCTTCGAGAGTGCTTTTTTTCTCGAATAAGCCAGCCAGTTCGGCCACGTTCCAAATTAAATCAATACTATTTCGTTCGTTTCTCATAGACTCGGCTTTCCCAATTGTTGATACGACCCCAAGAACGGGCACATACTATCACAGCTGACGCTGCAAATATAGGTAAACTATAGCAAAGACGACAGACGTCCCCGAATAAACTCCGACTTCTCCTTGAGCCCGACACCTCCGGTATCCAAGAGGAGAATATCAGGGCGATGAGGGTTTAGCCGTACCCTACCTCCAGAACTCTCAATCATGCGCAACACCCGGTCAACCGAGACCTCAACGAGCTTTGAGAACTCTACCTCAACAACACCCTTGCGCTCTCGCAGACTAGATATCTTTAACCGTCGACAGAGTATGCGGATCTCGGCTAGTGAGAGCAAACTCTGCACTTCATCCGGCATTGGCCCGAAGCGATCCTCAAGATCTGCCACCACGGAGATTAGCTCGTCATCACTCCCAATTCCAGCAATGCGCTTATACAGCGCCATCTTTTCTAGAGGCTCGTCGATATAGGCGTCCGGAATAAAGCCGGAATATTCAAGCTCGAGATACACGTCAATCTCGGGCTCTCCCACCATTTCAGAATCAAGTTCTCGTATTGCTTCATCAAGCAATCGCAGATACATATCAAACCCGACCGAGAGAATATCCCCGCTCTGTTGACTTCCAAGCAGATTGCCCGCTCCCCTTACCTCCAGATCCTTTAGGGCAATTTTGAATCCCGACCCAAGTTCGGTGTAGTCAGAAATAATTTGGAGACGTTTCATAGCAATCTCCGATAACGCCCGCTCCTCGGGATAGAACAGGTATGCGTAAGCGGGCCTGTCAGAGCGTCCAACACGGCCACGTAGTTGATACAGCTGAGCTATACCGTACATATCTGCACGGTCGATAATAATCGTGTTGACGTTAGGAATATCGATCCCGTTCTCTATGATCGTGGTGGAGACCAAAACCTGAAAGCCGCCATGAATAAAGCGATGCATTATGTCCTCAAGCTTGCTTGGCGCCATTTGTCCATGTGCGACTTCCACCATGACTTCCGGCAGAAGACGTTCAATGAAGAGTTTGACGTTGCCGAGAGTCTCTATCCGGTTGTGCAGAAAATATACCTGTCCGCCGCGTTCAACCTCACGTTGTATAGCCATGGCAATGTCCTCCTCCGAGAACTGCCGAATGGCCGTCTCTATCGGCAAACGGTTGTTTGGAGGTGTTTGCAAAATGGACATGTCGCGAATCTTCAAAAGCGACATATGCAAGGTCCGGGGTATAGGTGTCGCGGTGAGCGTCAGGCTGTCAACCGAGTGTTTGAGTTCCTTAAGCCGTTCTTTGTCCTTCACACCGAAGCGCTGCTCCTCATCTACAATAATGAGTCCAAGGTCCGAATACACCACATCCTTCTGGAGAATCCGGTGCGTACCCACAACAAGGTCGACGTCCCCCTTGGCTAAGGCTGCCAAGGCTTTCTTCTGCTCCGGTTTGGGTACAAAACGTGACAGCATTGCGGTCTTGACCGGAAATCTTTGTAGACGTTCGTTGAGGTTCTCGTAATGTTGCTCTGCAAGTATGGTAGTTGGTGCCAAAAGCGCAACCTGCTTTCCGGCACTAACGGCTTTAAAGGCAGCTCGCATAGCGATCTCGGTCTTTCCGTAGCCAACATCGCCACAGACCAAACGATCCATGGGAGCCGGTCTCTCCATGTCCTGTTTAACCTCCGCAATGCATCGAAGTTGGTCAGGCGTCTCCTCAAAAGGAAAGCCCGCCTCAAAGTCATATTGCCAGTCAATATCAGGCGGAAAGGCATAACCACGCGCACGCTTACGCTGGGAGTAGAGCTTGATCAGATGCTCGGCTAGATCCTCAACACTTTTGCGAACCTTGGTCTTTCTATTCTCCCAGCTCTTACCACCTATGGTGTCGAGGCGCGGCGGTGTACCTCCATGACCAATGTAGCGCTGAACAAGGTTAACCTGCTCAATGGGAATATAAACGTACTCGCCGCCTGCGTATTCAAGGTGCATGTAGTCACGTTCAAAGCCCGCTGCCTTAATACGACTAATGCCTTGGTAACGTCCAATGCCATGACCGACATGTACCACGTAGTCACCGGGAGAAAGATCCACAAAGGTGTCAATTGCACTACTCTCGGCCTTCTTCACCGACTGTGCAACACGTTTTCGACGACCAAATATCTCGTTCTCTTGGACAATACAGAGTTTTGCTTCCGGCACTGCGAAACCAGACGAAATACTCTCCGGCAGAATCTCAAGTTTCCCCGACTCAAGACTCTCGGACAGCATATGTCCAATACGGGCCGCTTGCGCTTCGTTATCCGCAAGAATGTAGACCTGGTAGCCAGCACCTAAGAGATATCCGAGCTCCTCTCGAAAGAACTCCATATTTCCGAAGTAAGACCGTGGAGGATCGTAGGCAAAGCGAATGGCTGGCTCTTGGGCCGACAAGGTGTGGAAGCGAATCAGACGTGAGCTATCTTCCAAGCGTTCAAAACTATGCAAGAGATACTCGGGCGGCGGCGCCGGGCCGTCACGTTTCGCCTCAAAGTGCAGCTTGCTCGCCTCTTTGTGGTAGGCCTCACTTCCGTTCTTCAGTCGCTCATAGTCCAGGAGCACTACCGCAGCACCGTCG
>REEM01000061.1 GCA_007695055.1 Spirochaetaceae bacterium
ACACCTCCGGGAATAGCAGGTGTGCGGTTGTCACAATCCACTCAGGAGAAAACGAGCCCTCTCCCCAAGGTCTGTCCGACAGTGACTCGTTAGGTTTCACAGGTAGATTATTCAGGGTCGCTGGCACCAGACCGGTGTAGCCCGCCGAAACCGAGGATATTACGGTTCCCGTTGAGAGCCCAGCTGCCACTCCGTCGTGGACGACCGGCCTATCGTCAATTCTTCCTATTGATAGGGATCCATTCCACGCTTCAGTAGTTTCCTCTTGGAATAGGTCAATGCGGGCCCTGGCAACACGGAGGTCCAATGACTCTGAACCATCATCGACCTGTGCCCCCAGCATTTCCAGACGCCCCGAAAACCGAGCATTTACGGAAAAAATGAGTTGAGCATCCAAGACCGACGAGGAGCTAAACTCCGTAGTGGTGTCGTCAGATTCATGGTAGGACACGCCCAACGCTTGTTCAACATCCCATTCGACCCATGGGCTGGCAGGAGAGCTTTGGAGATACCGTGGTTTGATATCTATCTGGGTAGCGGTACCGTTGACAACGGCAGATGATAACGCAGAACGCAACAACTGAAGAGTAGTAGTACCGTCCACCGGCATCCCGTTGGAAAGGAGCCGTGGAGAATGCGGGAAAACACCGTCTTCGCGAAGCGATTGAATAGCGTATCGGGGCCCAGGAAATAGGCGATAGCCCAGGTTGCCGTTGGCACCGCTCAACTGCATAATTACATATGCAAGTTCGCCAGCTCTAAGCGGCTCATCAACAGCAGCATCAACCGACGCATTGATTCCCGCTGACTCAAGAAGGTCTTGCAGTTGTCCTCGGGTGACCGCAGAACTCTCAGCGAATTCTTCAAGAAACTCTGCATTCTGTGCCGCTAACGGTGAATTTATGAAAGCAAAACCAAGGAATAAGAAGGCACAACCTATGCTCTTCCAGTTGATTGTATGTGTATACTGTAGCATATGGTGAGTATACACACTTTGTCCCGAGCTCGTGCACTTCTTATTGCACTGGCGCTTGTTGTAACAGGGGCTATTTCACTTCTCAACCAGTTTTCGTGGTATCAGGTTATTGAAAGCCGCGTATTCGACCGAATGTTGTGGGTACTGCCTGAATCCCCGACCGACGATACAATCACCGTTGTTGCTATTGACGACCGCGCGCTCGAACGTGTTGGAGAGTGGCCATGGAGTCGGGCGGTCTTGGCAGATGGACTCGTTACCGTAGCTGAGTTCTCGCCGCATTCAATCCTTTTAGATATAGAGTTGAGTGAGCAAAGCCCTTGGCTAGTTGAGCGAGGCCGCTGGCAAAGAATTGCGGCGGAGTATCCTCAGGCCGTGCCGAGGTCGGTGCTTGATGAGGTGCTCATTGACCGAGATAAGCTTCTTGCTGAATCCGTCGAAGCCCTGGGCAATGTCTACATTCCGGTGACCGTTGAAGAGGGTGACGTTGTTCGGTTGCGGAGCGCTATCCCCATCATTCGAAGAGCAGCCGCTGGTGAGGGTTTTGTTAACCAGAAGATTGACGCTGACGGTGTGAGCAGACATGTAGAGCTGCTTCGGAGAATTGACGGTGAGTTGATGATGCAGTTGGGGGCTGCCGTTCTGGGGCTGCGCCCTTCAGACCCGGAGCGGCTCGAGTTTAATGAAATGGGGCGGCTCATGAACAGCTCGGCTTCATTTACTACAGAAAGCGGCGACACACTGCGCATACCTTTCAACAATCAAGGGGAGATGATAATTCGCTGGCCTCGAAGCTCTTTTGCGGAGAGCTTCCATCAGTTTTCGTGGGCTACCCTGATTGAGTATCAGGAAGCAATTGCGGATCTGGAGTTCAATCTGAGGATTATGGATGAGGCAGGGTATCTAGATCAACGTTCACAAGCGCTCCTCCAAACGGCGAATGCCGCTGCGGACACATTAGCTATTGCCCGCGCATCTGGGAATCCAACCCTGCTTGGAGAATACCGTCGACTCCGACAGGCATTCATCGCATTGGCCGGGGGCTTTCTGCAAGGCGGCGCGCAGCAGCAGATTCTAGATGACCTTCGCAAAATGGCCGAGGGCGACATACCTGACTCAATTGCCAATCAGCTGGCGGACATTGTGGAAGATGTGAATACGATCTTTCCGGCGACCCGAGAAATATATCAAGAGGTGGAACAGCTTCGGCGCTTCCTCGATCACTCTCTTGCCAGCAGCAGAAGCATGGTCGGCTACACTGCAACCTCCACCACCGACCTGGGAGTTACCCCTTTTGATGCAGAGTTTCCGAACCTGGGCTTGCACGGCACGGTAATGTCGATGATGCGAAACGGTAGTTTTATTCAACGGGGGTCCTGGATACTCTCCTGGGTTCTTGGGACTATCTGGATGCTAGCCGTAGCTGTCGTAGTAGGATACAGCTCGGGTCAACGCTCACTTGCGTTCGCACTTGCAGGGATAACTTTACCAATAGTTATTGTCGCTGTTGTCTTGCGGCTTACATCCTACTACCTTCCCATTGTTTCCTTCATGCTCCCGGTAGTCGTTGTTTCGCTTGCAGTCCTGGCAAGAAATTACCTGGATGCCTTGCGTGACCGACAGGTTATTCGTGCTACCTTTGAGCACTACCTTGCTCCGGAGGTAATCAACGAGCTGGTTGAACATCCAGACAGAATTGGAGTTGGTGGACAGGAAAAGCAACTCACTGCACTTTTCACCGACATAGTCGGGTTTTCCCGCATCTCCGAAATTCTTGGCACTGCAGATGTTGTGGCGCTACTCAACGAGTACCTAACCGAGATGAGTGATGTGATCATTGATCACCGTGGCACCATTGACAAATACGAAGGGGATGCGATCATGGCGTTCTTTGGTGCTCCGCTCATGGATGACTCCCATGCAGAGCAAGCATGTCGGGCTGCAATTCAGATGAAAAGGGTGGAGACGCTCCTCAACGACCGCCTTGTACGTAACGGTACCGCTCCGCGGGCACTCATAACCCGCATTGGGGTCAATACCGGTTCCATGATTGTGGGTAATCTTGGTACGAATCGGCGGCTCAACTATACTGTTATGGGCCCTGCGGTGAATCTTGCAGCACGCCTTGAAGGCATTAATAAGCAGTACGGCACAGCTATGTGTGTGAGTGAGTTGACCTACACCGAACTGCCCCCGGGCTTTCTTCTGCGGCGTATGGATCGGGTAAGGGTACATGGTATTGATGACCCCGTTCGGTTGTATGAGCTGATTGGATACTCTGCGGAGTCATCGGCACCGCTCCGTGAAGCGCTAGAGATCTTTGAGCGGGGACTCAGTTCATTTGAGCAACGTGAATGGGGCGATGCTCGCAACCGCTTTGAAACGGTGCTGCGCATCTATTCCGACGACGGACCCTCAAAACTGTTTGTGAAGCGCTGTGACCAGTTTCTCAATGAAGAGCCGCGCGACACCTGGGACGGCGTCATAAATCTGACCGAGAAATAGGCTCAGCTCTTGGAACCGCGGAAATTCCGCATGCTTTGGTTGATGCCGAGCAAGCGCACCACCTGGTCAAAGACTGCAGCCGGGAGTATGCCACGCAATAGTATAGCCAAGCGTACGCTGCGTGGGCGCATTACAACTGGTTTGCCCTTCATGAGCGCATCTTGCACAACTGCGCGGGCAATGACATCGTGGTCTTTCACTAGGGGGACAATGAGCCCTCCGAGCCCGCGGATACGGGCCCCCTCAAACATCCCGGTCTTGATATACCCTGGATGAACCGAGCTGAAGCGGATATCGGTGGTTGTGCGCCTGCCTGCCCCTGACTCCGCTTTGCGGAGGTCACGGGCTTCATGCCGAAGGCTTTCGGTTAAGCCCCACACCGCCCACTTGCTTGCTGCGTACACCGCAAGCTCCGATACACCTAGCGTGCCCGAGGCCGAGGAGATATTGACGACGCGTCCAAATTGACGATCCTTCATTCCGGGAAGTAGGGCATAGGTGACGGCTATCACGGCGTTGAGATTCACCGCTACTGTTGTGTTCCAGTCCTCTAAAGGGCGCTCAAGAAATGACCCAGCTCGGACGTAGCCAGCGTTGTTGATGAGGATATCTATAGGGCCGAGCGTCGTCTCGGTCTCACTTTTGGCGGCTTGTATATCGGAAGTTTGGGTCACGTCACATCTGCAGCCAAGAACCCCGACAGAGTCCGCATGCATTGAGCGTAGCGTACACGCCGCGTCCTCCACCGCTGCTGAGTTGAGATCCCACACAGCAACCGAGCAGCCCTGTTCGAGCAGCCTCTGTGCCGTGGCCAAACCAATACCCCCAGCACCGCCGGTAACAACCGCAACCCTGTTTCTTAGCACTGTAGCTCGTGTCATTTCACACTCCTATCGGAAACCTCATACCACGAATGCTACTCGACTAGCTCTACAGGAAGCTTGCAACAGCGTGCAAAGGCAGCTT
>REEM01000241.1 GCA_007695055.1 Spirochaetaceae bacterium
GCGAATGGTGACTATTGCGCATAGGAGGAATGTTATATGGCTAATAATGAAATGGCTCATAGATTGTGGATTCCCGCGCTTCTCGTTCTGCTGCTGGTGTTGTCGGGATGCATGGCTCCGCCGCCGACCTCGCGGGTACAGTCTTCATCGGGAGCAGATATAGCAAGCGCCCAAAGCGAGTCGTACCACGGCCCCAAGGCTGCTATAGCCGTTGCGTCATTCGAGGACAAGACGGTTGGTAGAGGACGATATCGCCGCGAGTATGGGCACGGCATGCAGGACATGCTCATGACCTCGCTGTTTGATACCAATCGATTCATTGTCCTGGAACGCGAGCACCTTGGGTCAGTCATGGCCGAGCAGGACCGCGGAGCGTCATCTCGCTTCCGTCAAGACACCGCTGCACCCATTGGCGAGTTAGAAGGCGCGCAGTTGATGGTTGTCGCTGCTGTTACGGAGTTTGATCCGGATGTTGGCGGCACTGGCGCCGCTGTTGGCAGTCAAGGGGCAACAGGGCTGCTCGGAAGCACAGCACTGAGAGGCGTCACCGGCGCTACCCAGCGGGCGCATGTTGGGATTGATATGCGTATTGTAGATACAGCAACCGGCAGAATTGTTTCAGCAACCAATGTAGTTGGAACTGCCCGTAGTTATGACCTGGGCGTCTCGGTACTCACACCACATACCTCGGGAGCGCTGAGTACCTACGCGGGAACGCCAATGGAGCAAGCAATTCGTAACGCCATAGGTGGGGCGGTTGATTTTGTAGTCAGTCAGACGCCAGCTGAGTACTACGCGCACCGGTAATGCGGGAAGAGAGGCACAGCATGAAAAGGTCAGTAGTCTCGTGCACAGGTATGATCGCAATGGCGTCCATTCTGGGATTAACACTTCTGGCGGCCGAGAATCTTATGGCTGATCCCGGCGGTCCACCAGTTGAGTTCACCGCAGATTATAGATCTGTTGAGGATGGCAAGACCGTTGTGGGAAAGTACTTTCTTGGCAACCCCGGCTTTCGCATGGAGGGTAGCGAGGGCGGGACATCGTTCGTCACCCTGTACAATAGATCAAACAAACAGATGATTAGCCTGGTTCCTGAGCACCGGATGTACATGGAGATTCCCTTGGATCCGGACAACCTCGCCTTCCTCGCTGCCGGGTCGGACACGCCTACCGCCTGCGGTGTTCCTGGTGAGGCAACACTGCTTGGACGTGAGACGCTCCACGGTCGCGCAGTAGAAAAGTGGAGGTGCATCCCCCGCGACGGCAAGCCAATGACGGTCTGGCACGATACCCGACTCCAGTTTCCCATTAAAACCGAACGTGATGACGGTGGTCTTTTCGAGCTCACCAACATTCAGGAACGCAGAGTCGATCCGAGCTTGTTCGAGATTCCCGCTGGATACTCGTCTCCCTTTGGTGGAATGGGAGGGATGTTTGGTGGTGGTGGTACTCCGCAGCCGCCAGCTGGTGGCATGCCCCAGATGCCTGGCACGCCGCCACCACGGTCACGGTAGCGCTGGCCGGTAGCGCTGGCCGGTAGCGGTGAGTGAACAGCCTCGGTGAGTAGAGGTAGCGGCGATTTGGCGAATCGGACAAAACTACGACTTGAGTACGATGCGCGCATGTGAGTTGTGGCGTACAATTCGCGGTGTACCGCACGGGGGGCCTCCCCCGGTACCAGGAGGCGCACGATGCAAGCGACCGCAAGGGTTGTGGTAATCCACGACTGCCCGTTGCTTTTTGAGGGGGTACGCGCCATTTTTGCTAGTGAACCAGGGTTTGAAGTTGTTGGCGAGGCCCGAAACGCTACCGACGTTCTCTTACTCTGTTCGGAGAACCCTCCTGATGTGGTCATTGTCGAGCTAGGAACGGACGATGCCGAAGCTCGGCGTATGCTCATCCAAGTGAGAGAGTTGTGCGCAGACATCCGCACTGTTGTGTTGACATCAGTCAGGAGTCCCAACCGCGTGCGGGCGGCCGTGACAGCTGGCGCGCAGGCACTTGTTTCGCGAAACGCCGCAAACGAACAGGTGATTGCTGCAGTTAGGTCGGTGATCCGAAACCAGTGTTATGTCGACCCAGAACTGGCTGGTGTGCTTGTTGCGACAATCGCCATGACCCCGGAGGATACGCTGCAGACCGGCGACGCTCGTTATAGGTCTCTTACCATTCGCGAGCGGGAGGTGTTTCGGCTTCTAGCCGACGGAATGAACAACAAGTCCATCGCGTATTACCTGGGAATCAGCCATAAGACCGTTGAAACCCACCACCTTAGGATTATGAGAAAGCTCGGCCTGGCTGATACTGTGGAGCTCATTCGATACGCAGCACAGATCGGTCTCATTGAAGTTCATGATTGGGCTAGCGACTGCAACTAAAGGCGGTAAACGAGGAGGAGTTCATGAAGACAGCCGTTATCATGGGAATCATATTCGCACTGGGTGTGACCGGAATACCGGTCTACGGACAGAACTTACTCGCGGCGGTCTATCCCGGGGCAATTGAAAATAGACCATCCAGCGAGCAGGGTCTCGCGGAATTTCTCACTCGTGACTCCATCGCCGAGGTGGTCAGTTTCTACCGAAGACAACCAGGCTTTCCTGAGCCAGAAGGCTACGACGAACGGGGCGGAGGGGCGGCATTCTGGATACGACCGGATATGGATGACCTCGCGTATTCCAAGATGGGGGTATCTGCACTGTACGCCGGGGTCGCAATTACCTCGGTACCGGCCTGCGCAACACGGAGAGCCGTTTTGACGGATCTTGACCGACTGGTGCGTTCCGAAGAGCTTCCTGCAGAGGAGCTCGACCGGTTACGTCGCCGATTCGACGGGCTAGGTGGCGCCTCCCTCAACACCGACCAGATGGATGGCAGGAGACCGGTCAACCAAGTGATGCTTGTATATCGGCAATACGAACCAGCCGCACAGCGGCTGCATTCACAACTGCAACAGGCCCGCGAGGCACGGCAGGAAGAGATCCGAATTGCGCAGGCCGCACGGAACAAGTGGGATGCCGAAGAGAATGAGCGATTGGAAGGAATGCGGGATGTTGAGCAGCGGCGAATGGAGTTGATTATGCAAGGCCGCATTGCAGAGGCAATGGCGCTGCCGCAGGACATGGCGGACGACATGCAACGGCGTCAAGCCGGAGATCGGCCAGTAGGCCCGTCCGTCCCACGCGGCCCATCTGCAGAACAGCAACGCATAGCCCAGGAGATCCTTGCACATTGGGAACGGGCCTTGGAAGAGATGTCCCCCCTCTGGTATCCAGTATCCATCACGATTCTGTATCGACGATAGAGACCCTGGAAGTGATCGGAGGCCCCTCATGAAACGAGCCCTCACACTTGCTCTATTTTTGCCGTTGGCGTTTTCACTCGGAGCACAGGAGGGTTGGCGCGAGCTACAAACCGGGCGGCAAACTGAGCCGGTTAGTGCAGCAGAGCTTGAACTCCTCGGGCATCTCGACACGATACTGCCGCTCTTTCACGCCCTTCCACCATTCAATCCACCACAGGAGTTCCACGTAATTCCTCGGCTACACACAGACCCGGGGACAACACTCATTGAGGGGAGTCCGGGACCAGCGCAGTTCAAGGTGAACTTTGGTCTGGAGTTCTTTGTTGTGATGGAATACCACATTGTCGCAGGAGTGCGAGTAGCAATCAACGATCCGTTTGAACTTCTTGGTACTGCCTTCTTCGCGGATGAAGAATCCCCTTTCTACCTGCTCCCACCAACCATACAGGGCGCCGGTGACCAGACTATCGCGCTCAGGTCGGCCCATCCGGTTGGGTACCGGGAGGTATTCCCGTTTGGCGACATGCCTCCGCTGTGGGGACAGGAATCGGCCCCATTTTACCGCTCGGTGATACGCCCCCACTTCAACATCGTCTCCAACTCCGCTTTGACCTATTTTACGCGTGGCGACAAACCGTTCTGGAAGCCCGTCAGTCGTGAACGATGGATTCTGGCACTCATGGCTCACGGACGTAGACAGCTTGCCGAGTTTCATCGAGCGTCAGAGACCTTCGTAGCCACCGAAACCACTCAACGCCAGATCGAAGAGCTTCGCAGACGATACGACAGGATGCGCGCCACCTACTCCGAAGCGGAAACGCAGCGGATGTACGAGATGATGCTCTCCGTTGCGTCTATCAGTCGGGCGGTAGCGCCTGACCCTGAAACCGGAGATCGTGAGTACCAAAAGGCAATTGCGGCGGCTGAGCAAACCCGCGAGGAACGAAGAAGGTTGGCGCCGGGTTTCATTGCCGAAATGGACGCGCAAGAGGAGCAGATGATTCAGGCGCTGCTGATGCGCGATGCGTCAACGCAAGAAATTGTCCAGGTAATTTCTGATGGCAACTGGGAACGACTCGAAGAGATTGCACGTGAAAACGGAGCCTCTCAGCTCGTATTGCTTGCCGATACCGGTCGG
>REEM01000155.1 GCA_007695055.1 Spirochaetaceae bacterium
GCCAAAGCTCCCACAAGGTACAAAATAGGAACGTAGACCCTCGGGGCAACGACTGAGCATTTCTTCTGAGATTACACACTGCCCGTCCTTGGCGTGTTTCCCTCCAAGGTGGAACATATAGTTCACCATGTCAGATACCAAGGTTTCACGCTGTGAGCCGTCGCTGTACACGGTATTGCCAACATCTATAGCAAGACGGAAGTTCTTGGTGATGTAGTTCGTACGCCCTTCCGCCTGCCAGAAGAGGCGACCCAGTACAATTCGCATGGCTGCAACAATTGCGTCGCCGGACTCTCCGTCAAATGGAAAGAGTACCAAACCGGCGGTATCTTTCCAGAACCAAAGTCTTCCGTGGAAGGGTGATACCTGTTCCTTCAGCGCTGCACGAAAATCCTTAAGTGAGTTTTGCAGCATGGCGGCTCGAGAGTTGGTGCTCACACCAAGTTCCAGGTCCAGTCCAACGTACATCATGACAAAACTATACTCGGTTCCCGGATGAATGCGACTCCACTGCGTGGGCGAGGGAATAAGGTTTGGCAGTTGCGGTGAGGACACGCCATTCACCTGCTCTACTACCGATTCAGGCTTCACGTTACGCCATTTGAGCACTTCCTCAAAACGGCTCGGCTTCATTCTGAGTGCACCGGCCTTAGCTCCAATGTAGTCTGCTGCGCCCTCTCGAATCCAAGCGGCAGGGTCAGCAAGGTCGTCCTGTGGATCAAGAATTCCAACCGCGGTGCGGTTAATGGCCAGAAGTCGTCGCAGGCTTTTTGTCCGCTGGGCAGCAGGCATTCCCGATACATCAAGATACAGAAGGTCTACCGCTGCCTGAGACCGGCCGTCGCCGCATCCAGCACCGTCGCCGTGAGCTCCATCGGCAAGGTTCTCATTGGAGCGCTCAAGGACCGAAAGGCATGAACCCAGCTCATTTCGCCCCCTTAGCTCAACCACCGAGTTACGAGACCGGCACAAGGAGCCAAAGCTTTTCTCAATCTCTTTAGAATTGTAGAAGATCAGTACGCGCACTTCTTTCTCTCCACTCTCGACTACTCGCCGAAACTGAGTTCATAGCGATACAGGCTCACTCCGGACCGGAGACGCACAGGGGTTACCCAGTCTGCCACCTCCGCGGTCAGAGCGGTATATACCGTCTCGCTCAGGTACACCGACTGCGGTTTGCCATGCTTAGACTCAATCTCCACCAAGGTGCTAAAGGCCGGGCCTTTCATCCGTTCGAACTTTTCGTGATACTCAATCTGTCCATTGTGCACGGCCGCCCGGATCTGCAAATCTTTTGGCAAGCGGCACCGCAGAGCATTATAAAAGAACAGCTCGTGCACGACGTTGACGGCTGCAAGGGTAGCGGTGAGCTGGGTATTCTCACCATAGAATGCAGCGGTTGCTCCGTCGCCTTCCCAGTTCCAGACCCTCCCGTTACGCCTGTCGACCGCGGCCTGAAAGATCTCACGAAGCTCAGCATAGGTTTGTTGGATAATGTCGTTTGGGTAGTCCTTTACAAGGCGCGAGTTGCCTACAATATCTATGCGGAGCAGCGACACAACGTAGTTGCGGCCTTCCTCGAGCACACCCCAGTTCGGTGTCCGGTTACGGGTGGAGTCTTCATGAAATGTGCAGGTCTGAGAATCAAAGTGGAAGCCCATTTCCTCAACTGAACTCACGAGAGCCTGCAGTCCGGCAATGCGGTACCTCCGACCTGAGAGGCCATCACGAGAGATGCGTGCCATGTGCTGAATGAGCTCAATGAACCGATTCCGCGATAGAAGATCAAATACAATTTGCCTGGCTGCATCGCGACCGGGAATGGCCAAAGAATCGGGAAAACCGGAACGTTCGTGAATGTCATAATTACGGTCAATGAGTCTAGCTACGTGATTCATGGTGCGGACATCAAAGCTTTCCGCAAGACAACGGATACACAGATTCCGTGTCTTCACCGAGATACGCATACCAGTAAAATAGCAGGGATTGTAGAAGGTGGAAACAGAGAAAAGGACTGAATTCCAAAGTATTATTACATAGAAACTACATAAACCGCTCGAGTAGAATCACTACACTCAGGCCCACAAGCACCGTTAATGGCAAATTCCTGGTGCGAACAGCCAACGCTGCGGCAACAACTGCCCCCACCAGGTACGGATTCAGCGGCGACAGCACCAAGCCCCCTTCGCGAACAAACACAGCGGGAAGAACCAAGGCTGCTAACACTGCGCCAGGAACAAATCTCAGCCACCGCTCAAACCAAGGAGGAATTGTTGCCGAACGCATAAGGAGCGGCGCAATAACACGAGTGCCGTAGGTGATCGCCGCCATTCCAACAATTGCGGGCCATATTGAGTTGCTCATTGGACAGCTCCTGAGGTGCTCTGTGCATTGGATGCATTGGACGAAAAGCGGGCGTCGTACCACGCCCCAAGGGCCGAGCCAAACAGCCCCGCCAGAATAATGTACCAGTGCCCCGGAAGCACGAGTGCTCCCACCACCGCCGCAAGGCCACCTCCCAGAGCGGCAACCTTTCCGGCCTGGTCTTCGACAAAAGGAACCAACAAGACAATAAAGGTTGCAGGCATGATGAAGTCAAGCGGCAAGGCAAAAGGGTCTTGTACCAAGCCGACACTCAATACACCAACGACCGTCGCGCCTATCCATCCCAGGTAGAACAGAAACCCAGCAGTGAGATAGTAGCGTGCCTGATGTCCATGGCGACGAGCCCGCGCCGAGGCAATGGCGTAGACCTCGTCGGTCAGGAAGAAGGACTGCACAAGGATTTCTACGCGAGATCGATGTGGTGCCTGTATTGCACTGGACGCGCCCAGCAGCACATGTCGTACATTCAGCATAAGTGTGGTAAACAGAAATACCGCAACTCCCGCGCTCGCATCTCCGGCTATTCCGGCTGCGACCATCTGTGCCGACCCAGCAAACACCAGTATCGACATGGAAATTACCTCAACCGGCGTAAGCCCGTTGGAAATACCAACCACGGCGTAGGCTATGCCGAATGGCAGTATGCCCAGCACAAAGGGTAAGGTGTCGGTGGCGGCTCTACGAAAAAGACCAGACTGGGTGGTAGATGTGGGGAGACGTGGGTCAATGTCAAATGCCATAGTGCGGAATAGTATCTGGGAACGCAGACCGTGTAAACGTCACCGGCACCCGTGGTGTAGCATAAGGCTTGCGATGCTCGCGGATCTTGGTACAATAGCCGGGTGAACAGTCCTGCATCGGAAGCTTTTGCACGCATGAACAAACTCGGAACAGAACGGCGGCCCTTCCTGTTCCTTCTGGATTACGAGCTGCAGTCCCCACAGATATTAACAGTGGACGAGATCCAGGACCGTGGCATTCGCTACCAGCTCCCCAACGGTCGCTCGGACTACGGCGGCCTCGGCGTCAGTGGCGGCCCCGCCCGCAAGTCGCAGGCTCAGAACCAAGGCCCGCAAGCGCTTGACCCCATTGTAGAGATCTACCCTCCAGAGCTCAGTTCCTACAAGCGCGCCTTTGACCTCGTGCAGTCCGAACAGCGCGCGGGCAACTCCTACCTCTGCAACCTCACAGCTGCGGTACCCATACAGGTGCGCCGTTCACTTGAAGAAATCTACGAACTGTCCCACGCCAAGTTTCGCCTCTTCTGGCCCGAGCACTTTGTCGTATTCTCTCCCGAGCCTTTTGTGCGCATTTCCGGGAACACCATCTCCTCCTGCCCCATGAAAGGTACCATAGATGCTGAACTGCCTAATGCCGCAGCACGGATCCTTGCAGATGAAAAAGAGAGCGCCGAGCATACCACTATTGTGGATCTCATACGGAACGATATTGGTCGTGTAGCACACCGGGTACGGGTACCTCGATATCGTTACCTTGAGGAAATTGTTGGCGCCCGCGCTCGAATTCTCGCGGTCAGCAGCCGCATTGAGGGTGAACTCAGAGCCGGGTGGCATGAGCGCATTGGCGAAATCTTTTCGGAGCTCCTTCCAGCCGGTTCAATATCCGGGGCACCCAAGCAAAGCACCTGCCGCATTATTCGTGAGGCTGAAAACTACCGGCGTGGGTTTTACACCGGGATTGTGGGCCTGTTTGACGGCAAGGCACTGGAGTCTGGCGTGCTCATACGCTTCATTGAAAAGTCGGCGGAGGGATACGTGTTTAAGACCGGCGGAGGCATAACCATTAACAGCAACCTCGAGCTTGAGTATCACGAGCTCATTCAAAAGATCAATGTGCCGGTTTCTTGAGACCATTCGGGTGGAGGCTGGCCACGCCCTGCATCTTGAGTACCACCAGGCACGGGTCTCGGCAACCGCGGCGGCGTATGGGGTACCGGCGCTGGAGCTCGCTGACATAGTTGCCGAGCTGCTCCAGGTCGATGTTTTCGCGGGCGCCCGGGGCGGCGCAGCGCCGCCGAGCGGCCCCCTCACGCCCGAC
>REEM01000083.1 GCA_007695055.1 Spirochaetaceae bacterium
ACAGGAGCGAGCTTGAGCGGCTACAGCCCCAGGCCAAGGAGGCCGAGCCACTCTTTACGCGCAACGGATACCTGAGCGACTCCGGCTACGCCAACCTGGTACTGCGAGAGGCAGGGGGCCGTTTGTTGACCCCGGAGCGACCGCTGCTTGCAGGTACCGCACGCGCGCGACTCCTCGCTGCCGGACTTCTGCACACCGCCCCAATCCACCTCCGCGACCTACCCCAGTTTCAAAGCATATGCCTTATCAACGCTATGCTCGATATGGGCGACTGCGAACTCCCCATTTCGGGCGTCCAGCTCCCGACAGTCCCCGGGGCGTAGACCCCGCCGTCCTGGGGCCCTCTACCGCCGCAGGCCCGGGGCACGGGATCACCCTGGGGAACCCGAGGCCAAAGCAATTTCGCTCCATGCTCAGGTTCGCGTGAGATATTACAACAAAACTAGTAATATCTAACGTGACCCTGATACTCCTCCGTATTTTGTTTTGTGGCCAAGATGCGAGCTGCTGGCTGTCCACGAGCTGCTGGCGACCCACCAATCCCCATCCAACAATGTCCTTGACCACGGGCCGTTCTCGATGTATGCTGAACACGATTTTCAGGGCCAGGTGAATCTCACGTTGTGGGGTAATTCCTGACCGGCGGTTATAGCCCGCGACTCACCGCATCCCCTTCCAAGAGGTGGCACGGTGACTGAATCGGTGAAATTCCGGTGCCGACGGTATAGTCCGGATGGAAGAAAATCGCTGACCTATATACTCGTAGGGCGCCGGCGACACGTAGTCGTTTTCACATCTACGGGGCTCCTTGTTCATACCCATAACGGCATCGAGCTGTGATTGGGGTCTCGGACATGGTGTAGTAAGCGTAACCTTCAAACATAAGCCCTGAGTCGACCGCGACTCAGGGTTTTTTTATGCCCTGCACACCACAGCCGGTGCGGCAGCACTGCTCAACCGGTTGTACCAGCAAGGAGCTTTCGTATGACCGATCGACGATTTATGCGTCGGGCCATCGAGCTTGCTACGGCTGGAATAGGGAACGTTTCACCTAATCCGGCTGTAGGAGCGGTACTTGTGCGTGACGGCAGAATTATTGGCGAGGGGTACCACCGTGAATACGGGGGGCCGCATGCCGAGACTGACTGCATTCGTGATGCCCGAGTACGAGGAGAGGATCCACGGGGAGCAGTCATGTACTGCACTCTTGAGCCTTGTTCTTTTCGAAGCCCAACCAAACACAACCCACCGTGCACCGAGAGCGTCATTGAGGCAGGTATCACACGCATGATCATTGCCGCCCGTGACCCCAACCCAGCGGTTGCGGGGTGTGGAGTACAGGCACTCCGGACAGCCGGGATTCAGACATCCTGCGGGCTAATGGAGGACCAGGTACTCACCCTTAACGAGTCCTACTTCCTTTCCACAGCGGTCCGGCGGCCACAGGTGCACCTCAAATGGGCGCAGTCGCTGAACGGACGCATTGCGCGTGCCGAGGGTGGAAAAACGCCCATTAGCGGGCCGGAAGCACTGCGCCACAGCCACGGCTTGCGCGCCACGGTAGACGCAATCCTGGTAGGGCGAGCCACAGTGGAGCTTGATAACCCGAGCCTGACGGCACGCCACGGAGTCTCCCCGGCCAGACAACCCTTAAGGGTTGTACTTGACCCGAGTCTACGGACGCCTATCTCGTCTCAGCTGTTCCAGGATCAGGCCGCCAAAACCTTGATCCTCAGTGGCGCGCTCAACGACGAATCCTTAACCCAAGCAGCAGCTCTCAAGCGCCTTGGTGTTGAGATTGTGCAACTTCCAGTCCAAGAAGAGGGTGATTTTGATCCGGCGGACATACTCGACGCACTGTATGAACGCGGCATTCGCTCGGTTCTTGTTGAAGGCGGATCAGTGACCCACACCGGTTTCCTGGCCGCCGGACTCTGGGACCGCCTTACTGTATACATCGGCCCCACACTGCTTGAAGGCAATGTGCTTGCCCCGGATGCCCCAGGTCCCTCCATAGCAACTGTTGCGCATGAGGTCGATGTACTTGGCGACACGGTAGCAATCACGGGTATGAACCCAAACACGCGCCGAGTGTTGGATGGACTGAAATGGGAAACCGCACCACAGCCGCAGACGGCCGGTTGTGTACTGCCACAGGAGGAAGCGCATGTTCACCGGTCTAGTACTTGAGGTCGGAACGGTAGCAAGGCTAAGCCCGGGGGCAGGCAAGGCAGAGATCGAGGTAAGCGCGCCCAAACTCTCACCGCAGTTCGTGGTGGGTGACTCGGTAGCGGTAAACGGAGCATGTCAGACGGTGGTGGCGGTAGGAAAGCGCTCCTTCACGGTAGAGGCCTTGGCCGAAACCTTGAAGAAGACCACCCTCGGCTCTCTGCGAACAGGCTCACGCGTGAACCTGGAACCGGCGGTCACTGCAGCTACGCCCTTGGGTGGACACCTGGTGCAGGGCCACGTAAACGATACAGCACGGGTGGAGTCGGTGCGTCGGGATCAGGAGAACATCTACTTCACTATTGAGGTGAGCGAAGCCGCTGCGCGCTACTGCGTGGCCGAGGGTTCCATTTGCATAGACGGAGTCAGCCTGACGGTTGCCCAACTCCATGGGCGCCTGGTAACGGTGAACATCATTCCTCATACCTGGGATGCCTCAATTACCGTCTTACCGGACCGTCAAGCAGGTGACCTGGTGAATATTGAGACCGATATCATAGCTCGCTACGTTGAACGGTTCATGGAGGCTCGGTTCGCCGGGGCGGCTGGATCGGCTGGAGAGGCCGGGGCGGCTGGCGGGATTGGAAAGGCCAGGGCCGCCGGGGCGGCTGACTCCATTGAGAAGCAGTTAAGCGGCTGGGGCTATTAGGCTTCAGCATGAGGAGAGAATAACATGAGCAATGTACATACAGAAACACAGACTGACCGGATGCCGGATGCCGAGGATCGCAACGAGCTCTGTGCACGAATGCAACATGCGCTGCGCGACCTGAGGGCTGGCAAGATTGTGGTGGTGACAGACGACGACGACCGCGAGAATGAGGGCGACTTCATTGCCCTTTCGGACCGTATAACCCCGGATACCGTCAACCTCATCATTACCGAAGGTCGCGGGTTGCTGTGCCAGGCAATAACGCCTGAGCGTGCCCGCGAGATGCAGCTTGAGCCAATGGTGAGCCGCAACACCGCGCTTCACAGCACCGCCTTTACCGTGAGTGTGGACGCAATTAAGGGTTGCACTACCGGCATCTCAAGCTCCGACCGCGCAATTACCATCCGCACCTTGGCCGACCCGGAGAGTGCGCCCGAGGAGCTGTCGCGCCCCGGCCATATCTTTCCGCTGGTGGCGGCGCCGGGCGGGTTGAGCGAGCGACGAGGACACACCGAGGCGGCCGTAGCTCTTGCGCAGTTGTGCGGGGCGCTGCCAAGCTCGGTGCTCTGTGAGATCCTGGATGAGGACGGCACCATGGCCCGGGGCAGCCGCCTTTCGGCAATTGCCGACCGACTCGGAATGCCTGAGATTTCTATACAGGACATTATTGAGTACGAGGCTGCCCTGGCAAATGAACCTGAGGTGGTGGAAACGGCACGAGCAATGGTGCCCACGCGTTTTGGGCGCTTTCAAATGCGCGTATATGCCGACGCAGCGGGTCGGGAGCGTGAACCCTTTGTGCTCATTCCCGAGAGCTTCATAGCTGAACTTGAGTCGCGCACCGGCGCTGCAACCACAGCCCCTTCAAAGCGAGCGGCAACCGAAAAGCAGCCTGCCCCGCTCGTCCGGGTGCACAGTGAATGCCTTACCGGTGAGTGTCTATCAAGCCTGCGTTGTGAGTGCGGCCCACAGTTGGATGAAGCAATGCGGCGCGTGCAGCAGGAAGGCGGGCTTGTTGTGTATCTACGCCAGGAGGGCCGTGGCATTGGCTTAACCGACAAGATTCGCGCCTATGCACTCCAAGACGCGGGCCTCGACACCTACGAAGCCAATACGGCGCTCGGCCTGCCCCCCGACGACCGGAGCTACGCTGTCGCTGCCGAGATACTCCAGGAGATTGGACTCACAGAACTCAGGCTCCTGACCAACAACCCCGACAAGATTCACGGACTAGAGCAGGGTGGCATTACGGTCACTGAACGTGTGTCACTGATCATGGAAACAACCCCAGAGAACCACGCCTACATCCGAACCAAACAAGAAAAATTTGGACAACTTATGGAAGAGAACATGGAGGACAAGAATGACTACTCAGGAAATTAACGGCATCCTCGATGCCAAGGGACTACGCATAGCTATTGTTGTTGCGCGCTTTAACTCACTCATTGGTGAACAACTCATAATTGGCGCGGTAGACTGCCTTACTCGTCACGGCGGTGACGCGGGCGACATAACGGTGATGCGAGTTCCGGGTGCCTTTGAGATCCCTTTTGTGGCAAAGAAGGCTGCCGAGACCGGCCGCTACGATGCAATTGTCTGTCTGGGCGCTGTCATTCGTGGTTCAACGCCACACTTTGACTACGTCGCAGCTGAGTCTGCCAAGGGCGTAGCTCAGGCATCATTAAGCACCGGCATACCGGTGATCAACGGTATTATCACTACCAACGACATTGAGCAGGCGCTTGAACGGGCCGGAACCAAGGCCGGTAACAAGGGCTGGGATGCAGCAATGGCCGCCATTGAAATGGCCAGTATCACAAAGCAACTGTCAACCTAAGCGGTTCCTTGCTTGGGTGTGGGGGCCACCCGTGGGACGGGCCACCCGTGGGACGGGCCACCCTGCACCCGACCTATTCAACCACTCGTGCTGGCACCCGGAGCCTAAAGCAGGTTCCGGTGGCGTCAGTTTCATACTCCACGCTACCGGCGTGCGCTTCTACAAAGCTCTTTACAATGGCAAGGCCAAGACCGGTACCTCCACGTTTACCACCGCCCGAAAACGGAACAAACATAGTCTCCTGTACTTCGTGCGGAATTCCGGTCCCATTATCCTCTACCTCAAAAATCCCATACTCACCCGAAAACTCACTGCGTAAAGTAATGCGCGACTCACCTCGAGGCCTACGAGGCAAGGACTCACCGGCATTCCGCACCAGGTTCACCAACACCCTGCGCATTTTGCCGTTATCCCCCAAGAAGGTGAAGGAAGATCCCTTCTCAATTACCAGCTCTGCGCGCATACTGGATACAAAGTTTGCCGTTGCCGACTCTACCTCCTCAATGAGCCCGTCCGAGGAGATAAGATTACGCGAAATATCACTGTTGCGAGTGAAGTCAAGAATGTCATTCACAATTTCTATGGCCGAGTTGACAGCCTCGGAAATCTGCCCGAATACCTCTTGCATTGAGTCCGGCTCATAGTCGGTTTGCCGAATGAGATCGACCAGCGACAATACTCCCGAAAGTGGCGAGCGCAGATCATGGGCTATCATGCTCACAGCCTGCCCTACCGCAGAGAGTTTCTCCTTCTGCATGAGAGAGTCTTGCAGTTCGGCCTTCTCCAGTGTCTGGCTAGCATGTTCGGCAAAGAGCTGCAACAGATATAAACGATCACTGTTGATTCGGAGACTAGATGGCTCCAGCAGTACCACTACGGTGTAGGTGTGCATGTGCAAAAAGATCCTGTGGTCGTTTTGCTCCACTGCATTTCCTTCAAGCGGGGGTATACCCGCTAATTGCTCGTTGGCAAAGTCATCCTCACTGAACTGCCCTATCCCCAATACTTTTCTGAAACCCTGTGTGGTTGTGGCTCGTGCCACCATTACCGACTCAGAACCCCCAAGTATGGAAATATGATGCAGAATCCGTTGCAGCAGGTGGTTCGTATCGCCACGCTCCGCTCGTAGCTGCGAGACGACTCCAATAAGCTGCTCCAGGTTTCGCGTTTTATTCCATTCATATACCGCTTTGGTAGCAATCTGTCGGATCTCTTCCGACGCAAAGGGCTTCGTGTGATACCCAACATTTGGCCCTGCAGATATCACCACTTCTTCAATGCTGTAGTCACTATACGCAGTGACAAACACAATCTCGGCTCGTTGGTCTACTGCTCGAATTCTTTTGACCGTCTCCAATCCGTCCCAGCCGGGCATTCGCATATCAACAAATATGGCAGCGAATGGCTGCTCTTCCTGTATCGCTTGTTCCACTAAGTGCAGACCGCTTTCGCCGTCTGGTGCCTCTATAAACTCAAAATCGAAAGTCTCTCCCGATCCGCCTCCTCTTGGGGCGGTGCCAAAAAGCTCCGCTCCGGCCTGCTCGAGTTTTGCGTACTTTTCCCGGTGGGGCATAAGAATCTCGCGAAAGCTGTCACGAATTGCCTCTTCATCATCTATAACTAGCACCCGAGTATTAAAGCCGTTAGTCATGTGCCCTGTTCCTCCTGAATCGGAAGCTCAATATGCGCGACAGCTCCCTTCCCTGCGCCGTCACTTGTCAGCCATAAACGTCCGTTATGTGATTCTATAATTTTTTGGCATGCAAACAAGCCAATGCCGTTGCTATTTTTTTTCTTACTCACGCCTAGCTCAAACAGTTCTGCCGGGTCAACCGTAAAACCCCCGCCATTGTCGCTCATAGCCAAGAGCACCCGCGTTCGATCTGTATTACAGCTCGTTTCCAGCAGAATGCAAGGCTCCTCAGCCATTTCAGTTCTATCAAAGGACTCAAAGGCATTGCGCAGTAGGTTCACCAGAACACGCACGAGCCCACTCCTTGTCCCCGCCACAGAGGCAGACTCGTCGTTGTACTGCCTACGAATGCTAATTCGTCGCTTCTCAAGCGCAGCATTCTGCATAGAAATTGCATCTTCAACCAATTGTACCAGCGGCATAACTACATAAGGTTGCTCGGCTTGATCACCCACGTACTTACGTTGTACCGCCAATACCTCAGAGATATGTGCAACCGTTTTTGCTGTGCACTGCAGATTCTTGTTCAGTTCCGCCCTACGGGCCGTGAGAGTGGCGCGCAACTCGGTCATGTAGCGAAGTAGTGCGTCAGTCGTGGCTACACCCAAGGTGCTACACAAGGGGGCATAGGACTCTTTGAACATGCGTTCCAGCCGGACTAAGCCGTCTTCCTCAGGCCACAAGGTCTCGCCAAGCAGCCGGTTCACACCTGTACCTACTCCCGTAATTGCATTACCAATATCGTGCAGAACTTCAGAGGCTATCTCGGCCCGCCCTCTTTGGAGGGCCTCCTGCTCTATCATTATGCTCATGCGTTCTTCTTGCCGCACCTGGACAGTGATGTCGCTCATGGCAACCAGATATCGTTCAGTACTCAGTCGCTCAACAGTTAGCGAGAAGTAGACCGGGTTTGAGGTAGGGAGGGCACAGCGAAGCCGCCGATCTTTAAGAAGGGTGCCTGTCTCTGAGGCAAATCCTGCCACGAGTTCCGAAAGGTCGATATCGGTCTCCGAGAGTAGATCAAATAAGTTGGTTAGCTCGCCAGTCTTGCTCAGAGGCATGAGATACCCCGAGGCGTAACCGTTCATTAAGTGAATGTTCCCGCTCGCATCTATTTCAAGCAACGCAACAGGCGCGAGATATAAGAAGCGGAGAAGTTTTTCGTGTTCGTTCTCTTTAGATTTCACGAATGAGTCCAGCATACAGGGTGTACTCAGACTACCCTTACATGTCTTTTCGGTCGACCAAAAGGTACTGTGAGTCGTAAGCCCGCGACTTGAGCATGCGTAGATGCACCGGTGTTGGTTTCATCATGTACGTGAATACGTAGGGAATAGTCTCGTCCAGCTCATCGAATTTCCGATACTTTTCCGCCACCATGTAGTTATTGGTACAGGGAGCTACCTGCGTGAAGAAGTTCTTGTCAATAAATGCACTGCGCGACAGTCCTGTCAGTTCAATTTCAGCATTATTCACCGCCTGTACCACCGCATCCTTGGACATTTTTATTACGCCGAAGGAACAATCGTGAAGCTCATTGTCATCCATCTCAGAGATTTCTTCCATAATGTCTAATTCATTAAAAGCAGGGCACACTGAGCACTTCCTCCACTAGGCGTCCACGCATACTATACCTCAGGCACCCGAGAATGTCACCTGCCCTCAGCTTGGCGCCCTCAGCGTGCCGCGTCTGTTTTCACCTTGATACCTACCGACAGTCATGGTAGTGTCTCACATGGTACCGGCACACAGCTTGAACGCCTCGGCCGCAAGACTACGCACCCGTCAACGCAGCGGATTACTCTGTGAGTTCGGGGCTCGGCAACAGGCCCTCACCAGACTTGACGGAGCCATTCGAAGGGCCGAGACGGAAATTATCGACGCCTTGACGCGTGACTTCCGCAAGCCAACTTTTGAAAGCTATAGCACCGAGATCGCCTTCATACGCGGCGAAATTGCTCAGACACAGCGACACCTGAAGCGCTGGATGCGCCCCCGCCGGGCGTCAACACCACTATTTCTGCAGCCTGCGACGTCACGTGTTGAGTTTGAACCCTGGGGCTCGGTTCTCATAATTGCACCCTGGAACTACCCTTTTCAACTCGCTCTTGCTCCGGTTATCTCTGCACTTGCAGCGGGTAATACCATCATGCTCAAACCCTCGGAGCTTGCTCCGCATACAGCTACCGTCATTGAGAGCATTGTTGCCGCCGCCTTTCCCAATGGTGAGGTGGAAACCGCAATTGGTGGAGCGGAGGTGGCTCGGGATCTGCTAGATCAGCAGTGGGATCACATCTTCTTCACCGGCAGCACACGGGTCGGGCGGCTCGTGTATCAGGCGGCAGCCAAATATCTTACGCCGGTAGTTCTTGAGCTGGGCGGAAAGAGCCCGTGTGTAGTTGCTGCGGATGCCGAACTCAAAACCACCGCACGGCGAATTGTATGGGGCAAGTGTGTAAACGCCGGACAAACCTGCATTGCACCCGACTATGTACTGGTAGACAACCAGATTAAGGACAAACTATGCACTGCCCTATCGCATGAAATTGAACGGGCCTACGGCCCCTCACCGCTTGAGTCTGAAGACTACGCCTCACTCATTTCCGACAATCATTTCAGTCGGCTTGCAGGGTTCCTTAAGCAAGGCAGCAAGGAAGGCCGCATTTTCAGTGGCGGCCGCAGCGACCCAGCCGGTAGACGGATTGAGCCCACAATCATACGTGATCCGTCACCCGAGTCGCCTATTATGCAGGAAGAGATTTTTGGCCCAATCCTGCCGGTGCTGGGTTTTGACCACATTGGTGAAGCCGAATCCATAATTGCGCGCAATCCCAACCCCTTAGCACTCTACTATTTTAGCCGTGACCGCAAAGCGGCTTCACGCTTTCTTAAACGAGTACCAAGTGGTGGTGCCGCAATAAACGACACCGTTATGCAGGTAGGGAATACCGCTCTGCCCTTTGGTGGGCGGGGTGCAAGTGGAGTAGGCCTGTATCATGGACGCTGGGGCTTTGAAAGCTTCTCTCACAAAAAAGGGGTATTCTCACAGTCACTACTCCTTGACCCACCCCTGCGCTACGCTCCTTACTCGGAGCGCCAACTCTCCATTATCCGCAAAGTATTGGGTTTCTGAGCGACACGCACCACAAAAACCATGTCCGATCCCGCCTGTAGAGGCCGTTTGTCATATCCGCCGTACTCGGCAATGATTTCAAATCCCGCCGAGCAGAGTAAGGTTTCAATTTCCCACCGCTGATAGTAGCGCAGTGAGAAGTCATCGGCTCGCCGGGCACGCTTGCCGTCCGGCGTTTCCACGTAGTAGACCACCTCGGTATGCAGAATGCGGCGCGCGGTATCTACTCCCCGGCGGCGACTCGTTCGGGTAATGAGTTCACCGGTTTCCGGTCGTTCGTACACCCAGTCTATGTGCTCATCGGTAGCGCACTCGGTTAAGGCCGGACCCACCCGGGGAGCAAAGAGATCCAACACAAACAGCCCCCCAGGAGCGAGACTACGCTTCACATGGTGGAGACAGGACTCAATACGCCGCTGCTCGGTCAGGGCTTGAAAACCCCGAAACGGGATCATAATGAGGGGAAAGCGCCGCAAAAAGCGGAAGCTTGCCATGTCGCCGACAACGGGGTGCAGTCGACGTCGCACCTTCCATGGGAGGCTTGCCCTCTTGCGCTTGAGAATAGCAAGCATTGCTGGAGACCTATCTAAGGCCCAGACCGAGGCGCCAGACTCGGCTAAAGGAATGCTAATTCGGCCAGTTCCGCACGCAAGTTCCAGTACCGGAGTCCCTTGTATTTCTAGCAGTTCGCGATACAAGTCAAGATCGGTGCCTGGCATAAAGCGTGTATCTAGGTCGTAGTAGTCGGCGGTATGTGCAAACAAGTTTTCCATCGCACACTGCATTATATGCATTCCTGAGTCTTTGTGGCTTGACAGCGTGATATTTTTCTAGTATTCAATATGAGAACGGAACATTATATGAAACAATCATTGTCGGCCCCTACACAAAACCACCTCGCTCTCAGCCTTCTATCCCTACTAGGCCTCTCAACAGCGGGTGAGCAACGTAGTTGCTGACACCATGGGCCACTTAGGCCTTGGAGAACCCGCTGTCATAAAGGACGGCGGGTTTTTTTTTGCTCCGGAGCCGAGCTCAACTCGGCCCCGGACCGACCAACGGAACCTGCGCCCTACAAGGAGGAGCGAAATGTCAAAGTATCGACCATTCCCTAAAGTGGATCTGCCCGACCGTACCTGGCCGGACAAGAGTATTACCACCGCACCCACATGGTGCAGCGTAGATTTACGCGACGGCAACCAGGCCCTTGCAACGCCCATGGGCGTGCATCAGAAAATTGAGATGTTCCGCTTACTCGTGGACATGGGATTCAAGGAGATTGAGGTCGGCTTTCCATCGGCTTCGCAGATTGACTTTGATTTCGTTCGCAAACTCGTAGACGACAAGATGATTCCAGACGATGTCTCAATTCAGGTGCTCACCCAGGCTCGTGAGCATTTGATTCGGCGTACCTTTGAGAGCATTCAAGGCACGAAACGCGCAATTGTTCACCTCTATAACAGCACATCACCTTTGCAACGCAAGATCACCTTTAACCTCTCACGCGATGAGATCAAGGGTATAGCCGTAAAGGGTGCAGAGATCGTACGCGACCTGGTACCAAGCGTCCCGGATACAGAGGTTGCATTCCAGTACTCACCCGAGAGCTTCTCCGACACCGAGCCAGAGTATGCGCTTGAGGTGGTTGAGGCGGTACTGGACGTCTGGCAGCCAACCCCAGAGAGAAAAACAATCATTAACCTGCCAGCAACGGTTGAATGGGCAACCCCCAATGTCTATGCAGACCAAATTGAGTGGTTTTGCCGTAACGTGTCGCGGCGAGAGAGCATTCAGGTAAGTCTGCACACCCACAACGACCGTGGCACCGGCGTCGCAGCAACCGAGCTTGCCCTTATGGCGGGAGCAGACCGTGTGGAAGGCACACTCTTTGGCAATGGGGAGCGAACCGGCAACCTCGATATCGTTACAGTTGCGCTCAACCTCTACAGCCAGGGAGTAGATCCAAAACTCAAGGTCTATGACATTCCGTACCTGCGCATGCAGTATGAACGGCTGACCCAGATGGACATACATGCGCGGCACCCCTATGCCGGGGACCTGGTTTTCACCGCCTTTTCTGGCTCACACCAGGATGCCATTAAGAAGGGCATGGACCGCGTTAAGTCTCAGCCGGACGCCGAGGCACGTTGGGAAGTACCCTACCTCACTATTGATCCGCAGGACATTGGCCGTACCTACGAGGCCATCATTCGCATAAATAGCCAAAGCGGCAAGGGTGGTGTTGCCTATATACTCTCGCGTGAGTATGGCATTGATATTCCCAAGCCGATGCAGCCAGACCTTGGACAGGCGGTCAACCAAAGAGCAGATGCCTTAGGACGCGAGCTCAGCGCTGCTGAAATCTATGAACTCTTTGCCGAGGCCTATCTCAACAAGAGCCAGCCGCTTGAGATCCAGCAATTTCGCATTCTGAGCAGTGAGGCAATGAACCACGATATCAACTGTGAGGCGGTCATTAACTATGACGGTGAGCTCCACACCCTTCCCGGTCACGGCAAAGGGCCTATAGATGCCTTTGCAAGAGCAATTAGGGATATGCCCTGGCCAAAGTTTAGACTGGTAAACTTCATGCAACAGGCAATTGGGTCAGGCTCCGATGCAGACGCAGTAGCATTTGTGCAAATTGAAACTGAGTCCGGTAAAACGGTATGGGGAGCAGGCATTGACAGCGATATTAACATGGCCGGTCTCTTGGCCATGGTGAGCGCCTTTAACCGCTCCTTTGTAACCTCGGGAGCCGGGATCCCGGTAGTTTAACGCCGGAATCCCGGTGGTCTCATGGCCACCGCACTAGGAGCACTATACAGAAGATACGCACTAGGTTGTCTGGTGTGGCACTGCGTCCTTGGGTGCAAGCCCTGGAACACAGCTAAAGAGCAGTGCTGCACCCAGCACCACCGCGCCTATGACCCGGAACATCAGCAGGGGGCCAAGATGCTGATACAAGGCCCCACCAAAGACCGCACCGGCAAAGGCACCAAGACCAAAGAGGGCTGAGTTCATAACGCCCTGAGCGGCCGTACCAAGTCCTGATGGCGCAATGCGGGCCGCATAGGAAACTCCACCAATGAACAGCAGGCCAAAGGCGGCACCATGCAGCATCTGAATAGGGAGTACAAGGAGCGGTACAACCGTTACCGAGTAGGCCAGCAGTCGAATACCGTTGCCAAAGAGAGAGACAATTATCAGGCGGCGCGGCCCAACTCGTGCCAGAAGCAGCGGAGCAAAGACAAAGAGAGCCAACTCGCTCACGGTTCCAATAGAAACAGCCATTCCCATAAGGCGGCCGCTTGAACCAATATCCTGCATATACATGAGCAGATAACTATTCATAGCTCCAATGCCAAGACCCCCAAAAAAGACCAAGACCAGAAAACGCGGCCATCCCTTGGTGCGCAGGATTGTACCTAAGCCGTTCAGCATGCCCCCCGCAAACCCGGAACGTGGCACCTGCAGAAAGCGAGACACAACAAGCGAGAGCATAATCCCGCCGATAAATCCATAGAATGATGCCACCAGACCCCAGTGCTCCACTCCGTAGCCAATAGCGAAGGCCGCAATAGCCCATCCAATACCTCCCCAGACTCGCACCCGACCGAAGCTGTCGGCGCGACTGCCGAGCATGTGCAGGGTGGTGTTGTCCAGAATAGGCCCAACCGATGCAAAGCAAAAGGCAAACATAAGGGTGAGAACAAAGAGCAGCGGAAAGCTTGCGGCATGGAGAATTCCAAAGACGGTGAGCGCCATTCCCAGGAGCACCACCGCGAGCACAGTTGCGTGTCTCCCAGTAGCGTCGGCGGCGGCACTAGAAATACCTGCGCCAAAAACAACCATAAGAGGCTTAAGTCCGGCAAGCACACCAACCTGTAACTCGTTCATGCCTACCGACCGGTAGTGCAGTCCGAAAAAAGGGAGGAGCATAGATGCAGAAGCAAAAAATACAAAAAACATAAGCCCTGGGATCAGAGCGGACGAACTCGGCTGCTTTTCCATTCCGTGCTTAGTATACGGTGCTCCTGCAATTGCCGCAAACCTTGTTCTAGGCTATTTTGTAGCGATGAAACACAAGATCGTCATACTGGACGGAGACCAAACGGGACAGGAACTGCTCAACGAAGCGCTGCGAGTAATTGACCCAACGGTAATTCGCCTTGAACTTGAATTTGAACACTTTGACCTAAGCCTGGAGAACAGGCGTGCCACCAAAAATGCTGTAGTGTACGAGGCCGCCAAGGCCATGCGGGCCTCGCGGCTCTCGCTTAAGGCAGCAACCATAACCCCGGAGCAACAGGGTGACGTCGGCAGTCCCAACAAGATCCTTCGTGAAGAGATCGACGCTCAGGTAATTCTGCGAACCGGGCGGCGCATACCCGGTGTGCGTCCCATTGCTGGCGTGTACGCTCCAATAAGTGTGGTGCGCATGGCTCGAGATGACGCATACGGGGCCGAGGAACACCGCGAAGGAACGCCCGGGGCCCCAGATGAGATTGCCTACCGCAAAGAAAAGATTTCACGTGGCGTGTGCCGGGCTGTTGCCGAGTATGCCTTCCAGCATGCACGTAAGAGTTCCGCCAAGGTATTCGGGGGGCCAAAGTTCACAGTCAGCCCAACCTACGAAGGTATGTTTAAGGAAGAGCTCGATGCCGCCGCCGCGCGCCACGCGGATGTTGTCTATGATCCACAATTAATTGACGCAACCTTTGCCCTACTCTTGGCAACCACAGGGGAGCCCTTAGTTATACCCAGCCTCAACCGTGACGGTGACCTGCTGTCGGACCTGGTACTCCAGATGTTCGGCTCCATAGCCGGTGCCGAGTCCTTGGTCATATCCTTAGATGAAGCTGGCAGTATTGGATGTGTAATGGCTGAAGCCCCACACGGGACCGCACCAGCACTTATGGGCAAGAACATTGCAAACCCTATGGCTATGATTTTTGCTGCAGCTTCGTTATTGTCGTATCTTGATGACCCGGCAGCACACAAGGCCGGTCGCGCCATGTATGAGGCGACATTAGAAGCCGTATTCGACGGTATCCGAACTTCGGATATTGGAGGCTCGGCTGCCACAACGGAGTTCACCGACGAGGTGATCCGGCGTGTTCGCAACAAACTCGAGATATGGTCCTCGCTCTCGGACTAGATCAAGACAGATCATCATAGTTCAGCAGGTTGACCACCCAACGGGAGCAGCACATTGAAAGCACAAGTATATGTAACGGACGACCGTTACAACGACTACGGTATAGAGCGTGAAATATTGGCAGAGGTCGACGCCGAGGTAGTGGTGTGTGACCTCCATGACCCGGTTGCGGCTAAGGAACGCTTGGCAAAGGCCGACGCTATTCTCTTAAACCTATTTAACATGAACCGCGACATTATCTCTGGTCTCAAGAACTGCCGCGTAATCTCACGTTACGGTGTGGGCATAGACAATGTAGATGTCACAGCCGCCACCAAGGCAGGCATTTGGGTAGCTCGCGTACCGAGCTACTGCGTAGATGAGGTAGCCGTACATACCGTGGGTCTGCTTCTTGCCGCTATTCGCCGCATTCCAGCCCGTGACCGCGCGGTACGCACCGGAGGCTGGAACCTACAAGACACCCAGAAGGCACACCGAATGGCCGGGCGCCGCCTGGGAATTATTGGCTTTGGTGCAGTTGGGCGCGAGGTTCACAAAAGGCTTTCCACCTTTCAGCTTGCAGAAACCCTTGTCTACGACCCTTCCAAAGACCCTGACTTCGTCAGGGAACTTGGCGCCGAACCGGTTCCCTTGGAAACCCTATTGAAGGAGAGCGACTACGTCTCCATCCATGCTCCGCTCTCTGACTCAACTACCGGGCTTATTGACCGTGAGAAGCTGGCACTCATGAAACCCAGCGCCATTTTGGTGAACACCGCGCGAGGCAAAATTGTCAAGCAGCCAGACCTGGTAGAGGCCTTGCGGGAGGGTGTCATAGCCTACGCCGCTCTCGACGTACTGGACAGCGAGCCGCCAGTGGCAGATGATCCTCTTCTCTCACTGGACAACATCATTCTCAGCGACCACTGCGCCTACTACAGTGAACAGTCCATTGCCGAACTCAAGGCCAAGGCCGCTTATAACATCCTTGAGGTTCTGAAAGGGCGATCCCCGGTCTATCCGGTCAACGCAGTCTAGTTGTACCCATGCAGGTGAATGCTCACCCGTTACAACTTGAGTTTTGCTCCTCCATTTCTGACATTCCGGCTGCCGACTGGAACCGGCTGGCTCAGCCCTACCCGAGTCCCTTTCTTGAGTGGGAGTGGCTTGCGGCACTGGAGCGTAGTGGTAGCATTACCCCACAAAACGGATGGCAGCCCTACCATGCGGTGCTGCGCCGCGCCGGGCGTATTACTGCGGTTGCACCGCTCTACCTCAAGAGCCACAGCATGGGTGAGTTTGTGTTTGACTTTGCCTGGGCAGATGTCGCCGAACAAATGGATATCCCTTACTATCCCAAGCTGGTGGGAATGAGTCCGGCCACGCCTTCGGTCTGTTTCCGACCACTCATTGACCCGGCCGAGGAGGCATCCGAGGTTACCACCACCTTAATGGCCGGAGTTCATGGGTTGCTTGAGGAACTGGAACTCGGAGCATGTGCCTTTAACTATGTTGAACCCAGTTTCGCGGATGAGCTTGAGCAGCATGGATACATCCGCTGGAAGCATCAGAACTTTATCTGGCGGAATCCGGGCCTACGCGACTTCAGTGACTATCTCTCGCTCTTCCGGAAAAACCAACGCAGGAACATTCGGCGCGAGCGGGCCTCCATAGCACAACAAGGGCTGGAAATACGAATTCTGCAGGGCGCTGAACTCACCGAGGAATTGTTGCGGCTCATGAACGTCTATTATCGCAATACAAATGATCAGTTTGGGCCCTGGGCCGCCCGTTTTCTCAGCAACCAGTTCTTTCCCTTACTGGCCGAAACCTCGGCACGGGAGTTCACCGAACGCAGCATAGTCCTGGTTGCTGCCTATGACTCAAAGGCAGGCCCCGACCCGGTGGCACTGAGTTTCCTTGTTCGTAAGGGTAAACTGCTCTTTGGTCGCTACTGGGGCTCAGCAGGGTTTTATGAGAATTTGCATTTTGAGCTATGTTATTACGCACCCATAGATTGGGCAATTGCTGAAGGCATACAAAGTTTCGATCCCGGCATTGGCTCGGCACACAAGGTACGGCGCGGGTTCATGGCGGTTCCCAACTACAGCATGCACCTATTCCGCGATCCTCGTATGAACGCACTTATGGGTATGCACATAGACCGGATCAACGCGATGGAGCAGCAGCAAATTGACGGGCTCAACGAGATGTTGCCCTTTACCCGCCCATCTTAGCGATTGTCTGAGGTCATTTAAGGGATTATCTGGAACGATCTCTTAGGGGCTGCCGGGACCGGTGGGCCTGCTCCGTGATGTGCGCCGATCAAACTGGTTGGACATCTTGAGAAACGGCACCGGATCAATTACGTTCTCGCCTAAGTGCACCTCAAAGTGAAGGTGTGGCCCGGTTGAAAGCCCTGAGGAGCCGAGGGTACCAATCTGCTGCCCTTGCTCAACAACCTGCCCTTCCGAGACATTCAGCCTGCGTAGATGCGAGTAGCGTGTGCGAAAGCCATAGTTGTGCTGAATAATGACGTTCCAGCCATGGTTGTATTGATCATAACCAGCCGCTATTACACGTCCGTTGGCGCTTGCCACTATTGGCACACCTGGGGTATCTGCAATGTCAAACCCTTGGTGGAGATACCATTGACCGGTAAATGGGTGAATATGCGGGCCAAACTCAAATGTGACACGACCCCGACCACCAATAAGCGGCCAGCCGTTGGGAATGTTTTTAAGTATCTCGGCATGGCTTGAAAGCACACCGTCTATCCGCCGCAGTGGCTCAACCGCTCCAGCAAGCACTGCCGAGAGCTTCTTCAGTTCTTCAATCTCAGGAATACTCGAGCCGTCAGTAGGGTTTGCCCGAATGAGCTCAATAAGCCCGCTTGACTGCTCAAAGCCAGCCGAGGAACCGTCCAGACCTATGAGCGCCTGCATGGTGCTCCCCATAGATGCCTGTAACGACGAACTACGGCCAGCGAGCTCCGAGAGCTCGTTCAGGACAATGTCAAGACTCGCCTGTGCCGACTCCAACTCGCGACTACGTTCATTGAGAACCTGATCCTGTTCATGAGATCCCACAGCAAGATAGTAGATAGAAAATGCAAGCATGCCCAGTACGGCGGACATGAAAATGAGAGAAAGCACATTCATGCGAAAATTGAGTACACGACTACCACTATGCGGGACTATCTTGACCGTGATGCCCTGCCAAAAGGCGGAGGTTATTCCGGCAAAGAAGGCAGCAGTTGCCAGCACAGGGCGCATGAGTCCACCTGCGCCCCAACGCGACGCTCTATATCTTTGTCCGTATCTCACACACTATACCTTTTGCTTGCAGCACGAGCGCGGAAGGCGCCCCGGGGATAATCAAACTCAAGCGCAACTCCATTGCTTTGCTTCTAAGTATCGGGCGAAAGCACCTTTGGGTAAACCCCGAGTCGGTGCAGTATAGACTGCAATCTAATCTTCTGCTACCAACCTAATATAATACAATAAATAACGGATTTGTCCAGGGTTGTCGACACCCGGAAGCAGGATTATGGCCTATCTGTACGTCCTTGTCTGAGCCTATGCCCAAGTCCTTGACAACCCGGGGGCCATGGTATAAACCCTTGAACAGCGGACCGACCGCAAAGAAAGATATGCATAATGAGTAAGTATATTGTTCCTATAGGCGTGCAAGAGCAACGTGAGCGTAAAATCATATTTGCGCGAATTGCCACCGTCTTTGTACTGTGTTTCCTCTTTTGGATAGTTATGGCCCAAGATTTCCATCCACTGTCCATAGCTGTCGCAATTGGGCTGTCTCTTGCTGCGGCGCTCTACTCATTTGGCCTGTTCTTTGAGCACCATTTGCGCCCTACAGCGCGACTCATTCTGCGTCTTGACCTTGTTGTCCTTTACCTTCTCATCATTCTGTATCTCAGTTATATTGCTATTTACGACATCATTATCCGCATGCTGACCGGCCGCTTTAACCCAGGTATTGTCAAGATCCGCACGCGGCTTAAGTCGCCGTTCGGACGCGCGGTACTCTGCAATACAATCTCGGTTGTCCCAGGAACTCTCTCACTCTGGATGGAAGGCAGCACCATATACGTACACTGGTTCAATGTGGAGACCCGTCACTCAAAGAAAGCTGCAAAAATGATCAATTATCTCATTGAAGATGTGCTGGAGAAGATTTTCGGATGATCTACCTCATCTACGCAACATATGCTCTGACTGCAATGAGTCTGGTTCGACTGATAATTGGGCCAAATTTTTATGATAGGCTGTTGGCGCTTAACATGGTTTCGGCTCATGTCACCCTACTCATGGCATTCTACTCAGTCTATTACGGACATAGCTTCTACATAGATGTTGCTCTTATTTACGCCTTGCTCTCGTTCACCGAGATCATTGCGTACGTACGTTTGATTGGGCCAGCACATCCAGGAGACTCGGTGGCATGATAAGCTTTGCAGCATTTCTCACGGGTTTTGGATACTTCTTAGCTGCCCTCGGGCTTTTCATTGTGTTCTGGGGCAACTACGGCATGATTATTCTTCCAGATACGCTCACGCGTTTTCATGCTGGTACCAAATGTGGAGCCACAGGGTCGCTCACGACCTTCCTTGGTCTTATCCTCATAGCCGACGGAATTGATTTCACAGTGAAGCTCTTTGTCCTTATTGCAATCACCATTATTACCTCGCCGCTCATTGGGCACATCCTTGGGTTATCCTATATCAAGTATCGTGAATACAAGGCAGGTGGAGAATGATCCCGGGAATGGAACAGTTCATCCTTGTTTTTCTCCTTGCAGCAACCATCATAGTGGTGTTTGCTCCTAAACTTGTGCTTGCGCTGCTGGGTCTCAGCATCTTCAGCATGTTTCTAGCATTGAAATACTACGTCTTAAACGCTCCGGATGTGGCCATCACTGAGGCAGCCCTGGGCACCGGCCTCACTACTATTGTGTTCTTGGTGGCCATTCGCAAGACAAGGAGGAACTGATACATGGTTAGTTTATTGAGCTACATCTCTACAGATCGGATAGTTGAAATTGACTCGCAACAGCGCGAGGAGATACTAAAACAACTCATTGCCAAAGCATTAGAAGGCGAGGCGCCTGAGCTGCAGGACAAGGTCTTCAAGGAGATCACCTCTAAGAGCCACAAAAAAGAGGTAAACATGGGAAAGGGCTTTGCCCTGGCTCATGCACGCATTGAAGGAATAGAGGACATTCACGTAAGTGTCGGTCTGCTGCCAAAGAAGGTGAAGTACCGCAAGGGCGATCCGGTACACACCATTTTTTGCATTGCTATTCCCAACGACATGTCTCGCATCTACCTAAGTCTCATGGCGCGGCTTACTCGAATGTTATCTTTGCCGGACGCCGGTGCAAAGTTTGACAAGGGCGACCCAGCTGAGATTGTGGCTTTCATAGAGAACTTTGAACAGTAATGCCAGTAATGTTGGACGGAGGGGCAGCCTGATGTACATAGCTATCTTGATCCTGAAAAGTGAGGCTTACGCCAAGCAGGTGGTCTCTACACTTATTGAGTTTGAGGTCTACGACGCGACCGTGCTTGACGGTGAAGGCCTAGAGAACGTGGCCACCGAGACCATGCCTATACTCAGCGAAATTACGTCTTTGTTTGGGCAGGAGATTTCCTTCAACAAAACCATGATCTTTGGCACCAAAGATCGTAACACAATTGAGCAAATCAACCGCTCGCTCAAGGATCAAGGGATAGACTTCACCCAGCCGGAAGTAGGCACCCTCATGGCCTTTCCGTGTGAGCTCTATATTTCCGAAGAAGGATAAGCGCCATGGATCTACGTCATTCGGCCATACTTCGCATAACCGTAGGAATGCTGTTTCCGTTCATAGTCATGTTTGGCTTCTACCTGGTCTCCTACGGTGCCAATTTCCCGGGCGGTGGGTTTCAGGCCGGGGTGGTGTTCGGTACCGTGGTTATTGTGGTGGAAATGATCTTTAACAGTCAGATCTTTGACAATACCTTCTACATGGTCATTGAGTTCATAGGAATTATCTTTCTGTTTGCTGCCTTGATACTCGGGTTCGTGTTCACAGGATACTTCTTCTCAGGCCTCTACGGCGTAACGAGCACGAGCCCTATGTTCTCGAACGTCTTCTATTGGTTGCTGAATATTGCAATTTACTTTGAGGTATCAGGATCCCTGATTCTGATTTACCGTTCGCTCATTCACTGGAAGTACGATGAACCATACGAAATGTAACAAGATTGTGTTCGACATCGCTGTGGCGCTGATCTTACTCGGAGCGCTGATCTACGTAGCTATCTACATGCAGGGAATTGAGCTGGTTTTCCATGAGGAAGTACTGGACTTCAAAGCCATTGCTGAACACATGAACATTCAGAACATGGTCGCAGTTGTTTACTTGGGCCCTCGCATCTTTGACACCTTCTTGGAGGTCAACGTGGTGATCCTCACGGTGTTTGGAATGAAGTTTATTCGGAGCGCACACCATTGACCCTGCTTATACTCTTTATTGGCCTCTACGGCCTCATAGTCAGTGATAATCTCATTCGCAAGATCATGTGCCTTACTATTGTACAGGGCACGGTTATCATGTCTTTTCTTACCAGCGGTTTTCAAATGAATGCCGCAGCTCCCATTCTTAGCGTCCCCGAGTCGGCCTTTGTGGATCCTGTTCCACAAGCCCTTATGCTTACCGCAATTGTTATAGGCGTCTGTTTTAACGCCTTGGCCTTGGCTTTTGTCGTTCGGTATTACCAACAGCATGGAAC
>REEM01000206.1 GCA_007695055.1 Spirochaetaceae bacterium
ATTACCGCCCGCCTCCAAACCTCACCAGGACTACATCGATCCCGGCCTCCGGATACAGACTCAGGGCCCGGTTCAGCGCGGACTCAATCCAGGCTGGCTCGTTGCCGAAAGCGCCACCGCCAAGGTGGGTCAGGTAGAGCGTGGGGTTGCCGGTGCGCCGGGAGTTCAGAATGCCTGCGCAGACAGTGGCCTCGTAGGCTGCATCCAAGACCAGTTGCGCAAAGGGTTCCCAGAGAGCTGCGGAGTGATAAGCGTAAGCAACGGGAAGCGCGGAGCAGTAGGCCTGCGAGACACGGTGCGAGCAGCCGGAGAGGGTCACTTGCGTCTCCCATTGGAGTCCAATTCGCAGCGCCTGGCGAACGCGGTCATGCCCCTTTTCATCCAGGCTGTGCAGGTGCTCGGCAATCAGGGTGAGTCCGTCTGCCGAAGGAAGAGCGTAGCCGTTTTTCATCTGCCAGAGTTCACCGTTCTGGTTTCCTAGCAGGAGGCCGATGTCTGATAGGCAGTCAATTTGGTTGTGTGCAGACTGCCCTGGCTCTCCATTTACCGGCACAAAGTAGTTGCGGTAAATAGTACCGGCGCCCGCCGAGATGGCACAGGCCGGGCCTTGGGTCGGATCATACTCGTAAATGCCAACACCAAGTTCCGGTGTGCGCTCAGGAGCGGTCATTTCCAGGAGGTTAAACTGCGACGCGACCTGAAACAGCGCCCCGGCATTCGCAGGGTCTTGGTGCAGTTCACGGACATCGCCCTTGATCTCTCGGATCTTGAGCATTTGACCGGCCTCCGTGTGCGCCGTATCCGTTCTCGCAGCCGTACGCAGTTCGCCGAGAGTCGGCGTCTCAAGCTGGCCACACTCCCATGAACCCCCGTTACAGCTCGAGTGCAGCCGTGTGCCCCGCATGCTGAGCACGCTACGAACCTGCTCGGGTGAGTCTTCAGCACAGCCGCACAGTTCTTCAAACCAAGTCATGCTCTTGAGTGTAGATGCGGGGGCTCTAAGAGGCAAGAGTCTGGGTGTCAACGAGAAACATCGTCTCTCATCTCGGCAAGGTTGCCGTCCCAGACACCGGAAGACGCGTACTCATCAATTTGGGCAAAGGTACTTCTCCGAAACAGCCTACGCAGAAGATTTTTGAGTTTCATAGCTATAGTATCCGTAAGATCAGTGACCAAAGCAAGGCGCCCTACTTGGTCATGACGCAACCGTATGTTGCCACGCCGGCACGACGACAGGGCGCCGTTGTTGCTATACTAAAGGCAGATCGGAGGAGTAACACCATGAGCGGAATTCGACCAAGCGTGAGCTACAGCTTTACTATGCGCCTGAATATTGAGAACAGAACCGGAATGCTGGCCCAGATCATTAACGCAATTGCGGCCGAGCAAGGGGACCCAGGGGCGGTCGATGTCGTCAAGGTTGAAGACACTCATAAGGTGCGCGACATTACCGTGAGCGCGCGAGATGAAGAACACTCCCGCGCAATTGTAGAGGCGGTAGAAAAGATTGACGGGGTGGAGGTCAGAAACGTCTCGGACCGCGTCTTTCTGCTGCACCTTGGTGGCAAGATACACATTCAGAACAGGATTCCGGTGGACTCGCGGGACGCTCTCTCAATGGTGTACACACCCGGGGTCGGCCGCGTCTGCCGGGCAATTGCAGAGGATCCTGAGAAGGCGCATAACCTCACAATTAAGCGCAACTCGGTGGCAGTGGTAAGCGACGGCTCGGCGGTGCTGGGCCTTGGAAACATTGGCCCGGAAGCGGCTATGCCGGTAATGGAAGGCAAGGCCATGCTCTTTAAAGAGTTTGCCGATATCGACGCCTATCCCATTTGCCTGGACACTCAAGAAACCGAGGAGATTATATCGGCGGTGCGCTGGATAGCGCCGGGCTTTGGCGGAATCAACCTTGAGGACATTAGCGCGCCCCGCTGTTTTGAGATTGAGGAACGGCTCAAGCGTGAGCTACAGATTCCGGTCTTTCATGACGACCAGCACGGAACCGCCGTGGTCGTACACGCCGCCACCCTCAACGCCTTGAAGTTAATTGGCAAGCGCCTGCAGGATGTAAAGGTGGTTATTGTGGGGTCGGGGGCTGCCGGTGTGGCCATTGCCCGGATTCTGCTCTCGGCAGGCGCAGGTAGCATTCTCTGCTGCGACCGCAAAGGCATTATCAGCCGCAACCGCCTTGAGGAGCTCAACGAGAGCAAGGCCTGGCTCGCGACAGCAACGAACGCGGAGAATGAGGACGGAACACTGGTCGATGCTGCCCGCGGGGCCGACATTCTCATTGGCGTCAGCGGCCCCGGCATTGTCCCGGTCGAGGCGGTCAAACAGATGGCAAAAGACGCCATAGTGTTTGCACTTGCAAACCCTATTCCGGAAATCATGCCGGAGGAAGCGGCTGGTCATGCACGCGTCATAGCTACCGGTCGGAGTGACTACCCAAACCAGATCAACAACGTGCTGGCCTTTCCCGGAATATTCCGGGGCGCGTTAGATTCCCGTGCAACAGAAATAAACGAGGAAATGAAGCTCGCAGCTGCACGCGCAATTGCCGCCTGCATAGACGAGTCCGAACTTGGTGAGGAGTACATTGTCCCGAGCGTCTTCAACCGGGAGGTGGCAACCCGGGTTGCGGAGGCGGTCAAGGAAGCAGCCTACGAGACCGGTGTTGCTAAGCGTCCGCTTACCTGACCACGCCGTCCTCAAGCATTGCGCGAAGCCTCTGGTGCTGAACCTCAAGTATCGGTCCAGCATCAAGCTCGCTCATGGACTTATGGTGCTCACTGTAGAGGGACAATAGCTCGCTATCGGTGGGGTCAATATTCCAGAAGGCCATGAAATCACTCAGGTTGCGAAGCTCCGGGTAGGTGAAATAGTCAATGCCGGGCGGGCCGACCTTGAAAAAGAGCGGGATGAAGCCCCACAAGGTGCGGCGTTCCCCCAGGTGCATCCGCGCGGTGTAGAGTGGGTCATCATGCGGAAGGAGCTCAAGCTTGGGGTCTATCTCCACCGCACCGTCGTGCGGCCCAGGCACCAGGTCATAGCCCGAGGTGAGTGGCACCTTGTCGGTCAACCCGAAGATAAACTCTATCTGAGAGGGGTCACCTGCGGCTGGAGCCCAACGTTGACGCCCGTCTGAGCTTATCAAGTGCGGCTCGTTTGAGAACGCCGCGTATCCAACCTGAACCCCATCTTCCCCTGGCCAGGACGGAACATCGTCAGGCCAGAAAACCCGTCCATTGTGATGTTGGCTCAACATAACCGCAAGCGGCTCGTGGCTCTCTGCATCGAGTACCACGTAGATAGACCCATGTATGTCAAGCTGATGCCAGTCGAGCGGGTCGCCAACAAGCCGGGCAGCAAGGCGCTTCCAGGTTGCTATCTGCGCCGGAAGACCACTCAACGGAAACACCAAACTGTACTTGAGAAACAGCAACTCTTGCTCACTCCCAGGTACACTGTCTTTATAGATTCGTCCGTATATGGTCGGCGTCAGACTCATGGCCTCCGGCGCAGGGGGGAGCATTGAGGCCGGGTCGCCAAGGAAACGTAGAGAGGAAGATTCACTATCCTGCAACTGGCGAAGCAGCTCCCGCGTTACCTCGGTCGCTATGAGTTTGCCGGACTCGTTGTAGGCATGTGTGTTTGGCAGATACTCGTTGTAGAAATCCATGGGCCGGTAACTATCCGGACTCAGAAAGACTCGTGGCAGATGTTTCTCAAGCAACTCCCAAGTCGCCGGATCATCCTGCGGCAGATACTCCATCCGAGACGGATACCGAGCAAAGGCCGTCGGGAAGCTCTCACCCCCAGACCGTGACAGCACCACCACAGCGAGCGTCACCACGACCGCGACCGCCATGCCAATGACAGCCCACTTGAGCACTCTCCTACTCACACCCATTTTCCGCACAGATTTCCGCCCCTTGGAAAACCGCTACCTTAACGAGAATCAGGCTCCTCAGTCAACAGCCTGCCTTATGAGTCACAGAGCTAGAATAAGCGCGACCGCCGCAATGATGATCACCACTACCCCACCCCAACGAAGCCGGAGTTCCCTGCTGTGCTCCGGGACCAGCGGGGTCTTTGGGTCGTAGTAGGCGCGCATTGCGTCGAAGATCGGTGTCACAACATTTCGTGACTGGAAGAACGAGGCCAACTCCTCGGCAAGAAAGCTAAGCTCGTCGCGAGCCGCGCGCGGATGCCCTTCAAGGCTTGAGCGCAGCGACTCATCCTGCAGCTTCTTGGCAAAGATTCTGACCAGCAGCGGCTCCGGGATGAAAAATACCAGAACCACCGAGCGTGGAGCAAGCGGCACGCCAGCGCGGTGGA
>REEM01000059.1 GCA_007695055.1 Spirochaetaceae bacterium
CGGCGACCACCGCGTAGCCATGGCCATGGCTATTGGCGCCTTGGGCGCCGAGTCCCCCATTACCATTCACAACGCTGGGGTAGCCGAGATTACTTATCCGGGTTTCTTTGAAATGCTTGACTCACTGCGCCTGTAGGCAGCGGGTGATAGGCGCCGCGCCCGGCGGCCCATCGGCCGCCCGCGTGCTACCAGCCGCCCGCGTGCTGGCGGCCGCCGCGGCGCCGCCAGCGCTCAGCGAAGGTCGACCCCAATCCAGCCCGCGGGGTCGGCTTGCTCCTGGTCAATCTGCCCAATAGCGACCGGTGCGGTGAGTTCTGCCACCAGCCACTCGCGGCCCTCAAACGGAAAGCGAGCGCCGCTGCCGGGTATATCGACCCCAACCATAGCATGCCCAAATCTGTGCGACACCATGAGAATGGCGTCGTATCCCAGGTGATGCAGCAAAATTGCGTACACCACTCCCAGGCTGTCACAGTCACCGCTGCCACTAATGAGACTTGAGAGTGGTGCTTGTACGTCGGCCTCACCACCTACACGCCGGTAGGCAAAACTCTGCAGCCATCGCAGCAGCTCGGCCGGGACATCGTCCCCGTCAATTTTTTCGTGGGCAAAGTAGCGCAGTAGCTCAGGCACAAGTGGAGCCAGGCGCATGAAGTTGTCGCGGTATATTGTGCGGTAGAAGCGGCGCCAGGCGTCTTCCCAGTCACCGCCGCTTGGGCCGGGCCTGTACCAGGTGTTCAGCAGGCGTGCCTCGCGCTCTATCAGCACCTCACTTGCCTCTATCTCCCCTTCGTCCGCTGGCAATGGGAGGGCGTACTGATCAAGTGCAATCTCAAACTCCTGGGTGTTTGGCGCCGGGTAGGGATAGTAGAACTGGCTAATGGGCCCCGGATAGCGGCGAGCGACCTCACCAAGGGCAAAGGAGTCCACGGCCGAGAGTAAGGTGTCGTGGTATATTTCGTAGTCATCCACCGGCGCAAAACCGGAGACCACGTACCAGTACTCTCTATCAGAAATGAAGGTGAAGTAGCCCCGGGCCGGATGTTGCCCCGCGGCAAAACTCAGGTCTGCAAGCACGGCCGCAGCGCCTTGATACCGAAACTCCGACTCATCTCCGCGGGCGTCGTAGCGGTTACGAAAATAGCCCACCAGCTCAGGCATACTGCCAAAGCGCTCGCGCTCGAAGGCAAAAACCTGAACAACGGCCCGACTCAGGGGGTCTGCAAAACCAACGTTGGAAAGATCCTCGGCGTCAATGACATTCCACCCGACAGGCAGGTCGATGTAGTACCCGTACTGCTCATTGTGCAGGCGCCGAGCATGGAGCTCGCCAACCGAAAGCACTGACGACAGCAGCAGCGTGAAGAGCACAAGAGCGCGAATATGTGGGCTGCGAAAAGGCCTCATGTGTATTCCTCCTGATGGGGAGCATAGCAAGCGGGTCGGAGCGGCCAGCCGGACACCTTACGCGAACAGCAAGCGCGCAAGAATCAGAAAAGCCGGAATGGTGAGAGCCGACGCCATATAGCTATACAGTATCATGCTGCCGCCATAATTCACTTGTTCCTCGGTTCCGTACTCCTTGGTAACCAGGAGCAGGTTTGTTGCCGGTGGGGTGACTGCCTGTAGCAAAAAGGCCACCCGTATGCCCCACTCCAGCTCCCCGGACAGCCCCGGCAGCGGCAAGAGCCACAACACCAGTAGAAAAACCGCCGGGTATGCAACCTGCCGCAACCCAATGAACCAGGCAAACTCCGGTCTGTAGCGCAGGCTGTCGCGCGGAATTGAGGCCAAGGTACCACCCAGTACAATAAGCACCAGATCCATGGCCACAGATGCGTTGAGTGCAAGCGCATGCCGCAGAAACTCCGGGACATAGCCATAGGTGCCGCTGACCGCAAACAGCAGTCCAGCTGCCATTCCTATCATCGGCACATTCATTCGGAACCGAAACCCGGAGCCGTGCCCCTGAATGTAGGAAACCGCAAAGCTCCAGAACAACAGGTTAAAGGCAAAGGTGAAGAAAAACATGTACAGCAACACAACGCGCGGGGCTATGACCGCCAGAATGGGCAGGGGTATGTAGCCCGCATTCTGCATGGCAAACATGGCCAGGTATTCACGCGGGTGCTCAACCTTCTTGAGCGCTGGAAGCTTGCTCAGCAGCAGGCGGCCTATGCTTGCTTGCAAGGCAATGTAGAACACGCAGGCAAAGAAGAACACCACCATCCAGTATCCGCCCACATCTACAGCATCTGCCCAGGATGTTGGAAAGTGGTGCACAAAGTACAAGGGGAACAGGACGTTGATAGTGATGAACACAAGTGGGCTCAACAGCCGGCTGCGCAAGGCAACCGGCTGAAAAACAATAAAACCAAAGATACAGAGAAGGACCAAACGCCCTACCGCACTAATGATATCAAACGCCATAGTCCTTCCGTAGCTGTAGCAAACTCAAGCGAACAAAAGCCGGGCTGTCTAGAGCCGTGCGAGCATTTTGTTGAGACGCTTCACAAAGTCTGCCGGGTCGGCCACCTGTGAGCCCTCTACAAGGAGCGCCTGGTCAAGCAGCAGTACCGAGATATCGTTTATGAAGTCTTCATCCTCTATATCACGGAGCCGGGTCACAATAGGATGGGTCGGATTCACCTCAAGAATAGGCTTGATCTCCGGCATCTCACTCTGCCCCATGGCCTTGAAGAGCTGCTGCATCTGCATGCTCGGGTCGTTCTCATCCAGAACAATGCAGGAGGGACTGTCGGATAAACGCACCGAGATCACGACATCCTTCACGCGCTCACCAAGGGCCTTCTTGATCTTCTCAATGACCGGCTGTGCCTCTTTTTCTTTTTCTTTGTCCTCGCCGTCCTTCAGATCCTCACCGGCATCACTGCGGTTCACCGGCTTGAGCTGCGTCTCCTTGTAGGTGCCAATGCTGGGAATGACAATCTCGTCGATATCGTCATCCATGATCAACACCTCAATCTTCTTAGCCCGGTAGGCCTCAAGCAGTGGGGAGTTGCGGAGCGTCTTTTCGTCTCCACCGGTGATGTAGTAAATGGCTTTCTGGTCCGGCAGCATGCGCTCTTTGTAGGCCGCAAGGCTGGTGTATCCTTCCTCGCTGCTGGACTTATAGCGCACAAGCTCAAGCAGGGTGTCACGGTTAGCAAAGTCCGAGTACAGTCCTTCCTTGAGGGGACGGTTGTACTGTTTAATAAACTCGATGTAGGTGTCAGGTTCCTCAAGCGCTAAGCGTTGCAGTTCTCCCAGCACCTTCTTGACAGAAGTGCTCTTGATGTTGGCCAGCACACGGTTGTGCTGCAGTATCTCACGGCTGACGTTGAGCGGAAGATCCTCGCTATCTATGACACCACGCAGAAAGCGCAGGTACGGCGGCATGAGTTCCTTTTCGTCGTCGGTAATAAACACGCGCCGAATGTAGAGTTTCACCCCGGGGCGGTAGTCTACCTGATACATATCAAAGGGCGCCTGCTTGGGGATATAGAACAGGGTGGTGTACTCAAGCGTTCCCTCGGCATGGGTGTGCAGGTGCAGCAAGGGGTCCTCGGTGTCATGCGCAAGGGTCTTGTAGAACTCGTTGTAGTCCTCTTCTTTGAGCTCGGACTTGGGCCGCTTCCAGAGCGCGTTGGCGGTGTTGATCTGATCTACGGTTGGGGTCTTGGACTTCTCTTTGCCCTTGTCGTCATACTCGGTCTTGGTGTAGTGCAGAAAGATTGGAAAGGCAATATGATTGCTGTACTTCTTAACAATCTCCTCTACCTTCCAACGGGAGGCAAACTCCTTTCCTTCCTCGCCGAGAAACAGTGTGACACGAGTCCCGGGGGACTCCATCTCAATTTCGGCTATCTCATACTCCCCACGTCCGTCCGAGCTCCAGCGGTATGCCTGCTCATCTCCGGCCTTGCGCGTCTCTACCTCAACCTTGTCGGCAACCATGAACGCACTGTAGAAGCCTACTCCAAACTGACCAATGAGGTTGGAGTCCTTCTTGCCGTCGGCCGAGAGTTGAGACAGAAAGTTCTTGGTGCCCGAGTGGGCAATGGTGCCGAGCTGCTCAATGAGCTCCTCGCGGTTCATTCCTACGCCGTTGTCGGTTACCGTCAGCGTCTCCTGCTTCTCGTCATCAAACTCAATGTCAATGCGCGGTTCAAAGGGCAGCGCCTTGAAGCGGTCGTCAGTAAGTGTGAGATAGTTACGTTTGTCAATTGCGTCCGAGGAATTTGAAACCAGCTCTCGCAAGAATATCTCCTTGTGGGAGTACAGCGAGTGAATAATGAGATCAAGCAGCTGGTTGACCTCGGTTTGAAACTGATGCTTTTCCATCTGTTTCTCTCCTTTGTTGTGTTCATTAAGTTAGTGACTTAGAGGTCGTACAATAATATACGCGAATTTCGTTCCCGGTCATAACGTGATTGTTTTTCCGGCGGCAGATCCTCTACCGATCCCGTGCGAAACCCACGGGCATGAAACCAGTCATAGGACTGAGTTGTCAAGGCAAATACGCGCGAAACATTTCGCTCGGCGGCCCTTTGCATAAGGAACTCTACAACCTTGCGACCGGTTCCAAGCTCCTCATACTGAGTGTCCACCGCAATTGCGGCTATTTCAGCCTGGCCGTCTGAGTAGCTATGCAAGGCGCCACATCCGTGCAGTGAACCGTCGGTCTCGTACACAACGAAGTCTTCATAGTTCCCTTCCAGGAACTCCTCGGTGCGTGGCACAAGAATTCCGCGTGCAACAAAAGGCTGCATGAGGCGGTACACCTCGGATACATCGCTCGCGGTCATGGGCCTAATGCTCTGGTAGACGTTGGCGTGAATCATGGTGCCAATACCAAGGTTGCTGAAGATCTCTTTCAACAACACTCCTTCAATGCGGCCGTCAACAATGTGCACCCGTTTTACACCGGTGCGTGCGGCCTCGTAGCCATGCTTGACCAGACGAACACCGTGGTCGTCGCTACGGTCGCGGTGTTGCTCAACAAACATTGCTGCCTCTGCCAGATCCATACGGGGCACACGTCCACTCTCGGTAGTTTCAAACTGCCCGCCAAGATCATAGTCGGCGGATGTTATGCCATTGAAGGTTGAGACAAAAAAGAGCTTGTCGGCCCCAATGCGGCTGCTGAGCTCCTCGGCAAGTTCAAGGGAACCAATGTTGTACGGTTTGCCAGCTGCGTTCCAGCCCACACACGGAAATATCGGAATGAAGTTCTGCTCAAGCGCATTTTCAAGCAGCCCAATTTTAATTTTTTCTACAAAGCCGGTGTCCTGAAAGTCTACCCCGTCGCGCACACCCAGGCTCCGTGCCCGAACCCAGTTGCCAATAACGGCATTCTCACCCTCGGCGGTGAGCAGAGTCATAACCCGGTTGGCAACGTCAAAGGCCGCCATCTTGATAAAGGGTACCGCCTCGGGACTTGAGATGCGAACGCCGTCAACCTTGCGACTTGCTATACCATAACGCTCTAAGACTTCATCTATGCGCGACGATGCGCCCGGAACTAAGGCCACCCGAATACCGGTGCGGCGCAAGAGAACCAAGTCTTTCACAATGCCACTGAGGGCGTCGCTTTCTACTATCTCTGAATCCAGGTGTAGCACAAAGGTTCCGCCTGCAAAACGGTTGGCATACATAAAGACTTCGCGTATGAGATCTACATGTTCACGAATACTGTCGGGAGGTACCACTGCAGTTTCCTTACTCATGATCCTGAAAGGACATTAAATGGAAGTTTACTCATCGACCGGGCTTCATGCAACCCGGGTGGTACCCGAGCTGAACCGGCAACCGGCAACCGGCAACTCGCTGCGAGCAGTGCGTGCCACAGCACTTGTCTCCAATGATGGGCATGACTATAGTTACGGTCATGCGAACTCGACCTCGCAACGTTGCACACCCCCAGCTCTCCCGTCCGCCCCGGATGCATGCCACGTGTGTGCTTCTGCTGCTTTTCCTTGCGGCGCTTGGGTTGTTAGCGTGCCGCAGCGAAAGCTCCATTGATATTGCCCGCATTGAAAGCCGAATTCGCATGCTTGCCGAACTGGAAACCGCCGAGAGTGTCTATCGCGATATTGTGTACTTTGGCGATGCCCGCTCATTTCTGTTCTTCCGCACTATGGACCGCCGCTTACTGTTTGCGGTCAACCTTCATGTGCGGGCGGGAATAGACCTAGCCGAGGGTTTCCATCTAAGGCCGGACGGAGACGGTGGAGTAGATGTCTTTATGCCTTCGGCACGTGTACTCATAGTGGATACCGACGAGCAAAGCATTCACCAGTACTTCGTCCGCGAACAGGGCGGCCGCATAGGTTACCTGGAGTTCTCCGGCAGCATAGAAGAGGTCAAGGATCGGGTCGCCTCAGATGCAGTTGCGCGTGGTCTGCTGAGCCGTGCCGAGGAAAACGCCCGCGTTCTGGTTGCGAACTTGCTCACCATCGCCGGGGTGCGTGAAGTTCGTTTTGCTGGTGGGCAACCATGAAGCTGAGTGCCGCTGCGGTGCTCGCGCTGCTGTCTACCGCGGTGGCGGCGGTTGTGCTGGGGCTGCTTATTCTACGCATCCCTACCGAGCTGTTGCCGCAGGCATTGAGCGTTCTGCACCGGGAGCAGCGAAGTGGGCATGAACTGTTGCTTACCGAGGTGCATGACCTGTACCGCTTCCACACTGTCGAGTATATCTACCGCTCGGTATTCCCGTATGACTACATGGCCCCACACCTGAGCCTTGCCAGTATTCTACGCAGCATTCGCGCTGGCAGCGGAAGCATCGCCGATATGTTGAACGAGGAAGAACAACGCTATCTGGATGCATACAACATTAGCCTGCAGGCCGGACTACGAACCGATACCGCGGCTGCAGAATTTGTTGTGGTGACGGTGGTGGTGCGCGCCGGATTTGATCTTGCCGACACGGTGTTTGCCCGGCCACATGAGGCAACGCCAGAAGAGTTGAGCTCGGTGTTCTCGGTGGAGGAAGTCCACAACGCGGCCACCGGTGCAAGACTCCGCATTGCCCGCATGACGACCCCGCCAGCTGTCATTACCGACCTCCGGGTTGAGGATGTGAACCCAGAAACCTACCCCTACCCCGACGTGTCCCTGAGTCCGGACGGTTGGAGGAGCATTGCGCAGTTCGTGCGGGAGCGCGCCCGCAGCGAGACTATCGGCGACGGTATTCTACGTGCAGCCGAGCAGAACGGACATCGACTTCTGGAAACTCTCCTTCTTCAACTTGGCTATGATCGGGTGGAACTAAGGACAGGAAATCCGGGTCTGTCGCATGAAAATGCAGGTTTTCGGGATTGATAGCCCGGCCAACACGGCTTATAGTAGAAGTATCAAAAAGTAATTTGGAGCCCCTCATGGCATCCCTTCTCAACGACACCTACGCACCTATATTTGTAAATCGCGCACAGCTCTGCATTGACGAATGCACGGACCTATTCTCCCAGGTATACCGCGGAGTATCTACCAGGCTCGTCGAGACCGCATTTGAAGACACCATTCGCCTCTTTCGTGGCAACTATCCAGGATTCAGGGAGTGTGACACACCCTATCATGACCTGGAGCACACCATGGCAGTGACCCTTGCCACCATGAGAATGATTGCTGGCGCGGCTCATGAGAATGAGATCATTGGTTCCGGCTTTGCCGAGGCCGCTCTTGTTGCTGCGCTGTTTCATGACGCGGGTCTCATTGCGCGCACAGATGAAGAGGTTGCATCTGGTGCGGCGCTTACGGTGGGACATGAGGCTCGCAGTGCCAGATTTGCGGCGAACTACCTGGCCGAGAACGGGCGTGAGGAGCTGAGCCTACGAAGTATTGAACGCATTATCTCCTGCACCGCCATGGGCGTAGATCCGGGTAGCATTCGTTTTAGCTCTCGTGAGGAACGCATTGCCGGGTATATTCTTGGGAGCGCAGACTTCTCGTCGCAAATGTCGGACCGGCTATATCTGGAGAAGCTTCCCCTGCTCTTTCTTGAGATGAAAGATGCCGGAATTTCCATGTACAAAGACGCCTTTGACCTGCTTCAGCGCACCGGCGAGTTCTATGACAGTTTTGTAAAGGTGCGACTGGAACAGGACTTTGAAAATGTGGTGCGTTTTGCGGGATCCTATTTCGCTCGTTTTGAGAGCCAACCCCGGAACCTCTACTTAGAGTACATTCGAAAGAATTTGGACCACCTTAGCACTGCGGTTGCGGCTGGCCCCGACGAATGGTGGACACACCTGCGTCGGGAGGGGGTGGTTGAACGAGCACTCGACCGCTTGACTGCGTGACTGGCTGGCTGGCGCAGGCACCCGAGCCGTTTTACGCTACCCCCGCCCCCATGAGCGAAGCACGCAAACTGGCAGAAATAAGGGTTTACACACTATGCCCAGTTCGGCATAGTGGGGTTCGAACGAACTATGGACGACTATCACTCGCATTCCACCCGACGGCCTTATGGAAGCTGAATATTTCGGCTTAGGCGTACTGCTCCTGCTTTCCGGTGTGTTCTCCGGCACCGAGACCGCATTCACATCTCTTTCACTTATGCAAATTCACTCACTCAACACCAAGTTCGGCAGGAAAGGGGAAATTGCACAAAGGCTTCTGGAGCGGCCTGACCGCCTGCTCACCACGGTGCTGATTGGGAACAACCTGGTAAATATTGCAGCCTCGGCACTTGCCTCGGCTATTACCATTCGGCTTTATGGGAACGCAGCCTTAGGTGCCATGACTGGGCTTCTCACCCTCTTCATACTGATATTTGGTGAGGTCACACCAAAGCAAATTGCAATTGTCCACAACGAGTCCATTGCCTGTGCTATGGCTCCGGCTATCTTGGCCCTTTCCCTGGCGCTGCGCCCGGTGGTCTGGATTGTCGGCTCGGCAAGCTATGTCGTGACCCGCCTGAGCGGCCCGAGCAACGGCAACGCGCCCACGCGCGAAGGTATCCTGCATGTCATTGGCCACGCGAGTACTCTTGGGGTTATTGAGAACTACAAGTACCACATGGTGAAGAATGTGTTTCGTTTCAGTGATGTGACGGTCCAGGCGGTCATGACGCATCGTACCCGAGTGTTTAGCCTGAACCAGAGTCTCACCATAGACGAGGCGCTTCCGGAAATTGTTAAAGCGGGCTACTCACGCATACCGGTCTATGACGACAACCCGGAAGAGATTGTCGGCATTGTGTTGTTGAAGGACGTGCTGGACCTGACGGTTGCAGGCAACCGCTCAACACGACTGAAGCGCATTATGGTTGACCCAATTTATGTCCCGGAAAACCGACGTATACACCGCATGTTGCAGCACTTTCGGAAGTCGGGTCTCAACATTGCGGTGGTGCGTGATGAGTACGGCGGTCTGGCAGGTATTGTCACCTTAGAAGATGTCATTGAGGAAATTTTAGGTGAGATATACGACGAACATGAAGAGCAGGAACGGGAAAAAATTGTTAAGCTCGACAAAGGCACCTATATTCTAGCCGCCGATCTGCCGCTCTACCTGGCCAACGACACGCTTGGTACCCATTTCGAGACCACCGGAAGTGCTCAGACCGTCGGCGGGTATCTTACCGAGCACACCGGCCGAATTCCGCACAAAGACGACATTATTTCTACGCCCCATGGTGAGTTTATTGTTCAGGCCATGCAGAAGAAACGGATTGTGTCGGTGCAGTTCCGTCCGGCGACCTCGGATTAAGTCATCTCCACCAAGTACAGATACTCGGTCAGGTGTATGTTACGGCCCCGTAGATTGCGACTTCCGCGGAAGGTGTTGTACCGGGACTCCAGCACCTCAAGACTTCCAATGGAGGACAGATATCCCACCATGTCCTCACGCGAAATGAACCCCTCGGAGTTAAATGACACCAGCAGAAACTGAGTGTCCAAGGCCTCAACTACCTGCCGGAAGGCCTTCATGGCACCGCGCCGCTGGTTAAAGGCCGAACGCTGCCAGTCGGTGGGAATGCCGGAGACCGTGCTCATTGACGACGGCGCCCGGTTAGACACCAAGACGTTCAGCAAAAAGTAATTTGACCCATAGGGGTGCTGATTGTACGGCGGGTCAAGATAGGCAAGGTCGAGCCTGCCGTGCTCGGAGTCAATATCCCGTGCGGCAGCAACGGCGTCCTGCCTCCGTACATCAACCTGGCAGTCGAAAGCGCTCCATACCGGGAAAGGCAGCTCAATGTCTGCAGTAATGCGACTCAGCGCGTCACTATTGCTCCCGCCAAAGCGGCCTATGCCTGTGCGGGCATCTTTGTAAAAGCCCTTAAAGACGCCGGAGGTGTTGGCATGCACCGAGGCCTCGGCGAGGAGGGGCCCCAAAAAGTACTGGCGTATCTCTTCCGGCAGCGTCTCTATGAGCCCACGGGCCGTATCAAGGTAGGCTGCATTGCGCGTGGTGTAGAAAACACGCTCGCCCGGCTGAATATTTGTGTCATCTAGCGGCGCGTAGTGCTTGGCTATGATGCCGGGGTTCAGCTCAGCGTTCCGGAGTTGAGCGGTGATCCGGGCGTGCGCCTCCTGCAGCTCAGGCAGGTTGCGCTCGGAAGCATTGCTGAGATAGCAGCGGTTAATGACCTCGGCATACCGCTCAAAGTCGTTGCAGATGAGCAGCTCGGCATGTTGTTTCAGGAACCTGGATACGACACCGGAACCGGCAAAAAGATCCAGCACTCGTAGGTGACTTTTGCCCAGCCGCTCCTTTACGACCGCGACCGCCTCGCCAATGAAGCCGAGCAAGGCACGTTTGTTACCGAGGTAGGTAATGAGTTGGTCGCGGAGAAATGCCGGGGACTCGCACCGTTGCGCCTGCGCGTTTGTTGTCTCGGTAGGTGTCGTATCGTTCATTGGTTCTTGACCCATTGTTTAACGGTTCCCTCAATTCTTCACCGGAATAGATTGCAACTCTCGTGTGCAGGGTGTAGTCTAGATACAAAAGTCAGATAGTCCGCTCTGAGCGGATGCATAATGCGCACAACGTGCAGTCGCGCACGACATGGGGTCCACCATTGCACAGACTATTCGGCACTCGCACGCGTTGTGTTTCTCTATCTTTTGTGTTGAGCGCAGTACTCATGCTGAGCTGCCTCTCTGCGTTCCAGGCTCATCCGCTTGGTGCTCAGGTAATCTTTGACCATCTTTCATATAGAGATGGCCTCGTCAACTCCTCTATCTCATCTATCCTTCAAGACAAAGACGGCTTTCTGTGGTTTGGCTCTCAAGGTGGTCTCCACCGGTATGACGGCTACGACATGATGCTCTTTGGAAGCCAACCGTTTGACCCGGCGAGCCTCTCCCACCAGTTGGTGCAGACACTCTACTATGGGCCAGACGGGACTATCTGGATTGGCACCTACGGCGGAATCAACAAACTCGACACCGAGACCTTCTCCATTACCAAGCGCCTGCGCCATGAATACGACAATCCACATTCACTCAACAACGATATAGTAGTTTCAATTGCCCATGACGCCGCTGGGCAGTTATGGGTGGGTACCCTCGACGGCCTCCATCGACTGGACTCGGGTGCTGGGGCGGGCGACGCGGACGCTGGCGACGCTGGCGCCGCGGACGCAGACGCCACCGCCGCCGCCCACGACGCTGCCACCGCCGCCGCCCACTCCTTCACACGGTTTCTCCCGAATCCGGAAATTCCTGGCGCCCTGCCCCACCAAACCGTTCGTGCGCTTCACCTTGACTCGCGCGGAAGGCTGTGGGCAGGAAGCCTGGGTGGGCTTTCGCTTGTGCAGGAAGATACCAACGGTGAGATTGAGTTCCTCACCATTCCCGGCGCCTTACCCTATGCGGCCCCGGAGCCAGAAGTTCAGAGCCAGAGCGAGGACAGCCTCGGAGGTGGTGTATGGCCCGGCCTCAGCCTGCCACACTCCTACGTTATGGACCTGGCCGAGGCCGAGAACGGAGACCTGTGGATAGGGATGTGGGGTGGTGGGGTGGCACGCCTTTCGGCCGACCTTGACAGCATAGAGGCCTTTGAGTTGCCGGATAACCGTGTCTACCAGGTGCTGCCAGCATCGGACGGCTTGGTGTATGTCGCCACCTGGGGAGGGGGCCTGGTGGTGCTGGAACCGGAGAGCGGCGGCATAACCCGGTACCTGCACAACCAGGACGATCCATTCAGCATTAGCCATGACGTGGTGTATTCGCTGTATGAGGACCGCACCGGCATTATCTGGATAGGTACCAACGGAAACGGCATCAGCCGCCTTGACCGCTCGCGTATTGACTACCGCTTTATTCACCCTGACCTCCCGGAACAGCAGCGTCTGAGCACCGGCCGGGCTCAAACTCTGTTCTACGACACCCCAAGCGGCGAGCTCTATATAGGTGTGCAGGAAGCTGGGCTCCACCGCCGGGATCCTGAGACCGGGGCCATAAGGATCTACACGCATAATCCGGACGACCCAAACTCAATAAGCAACGACAACGTTTCCATGCTCCTGCGGGATCACCCGGACTACCTGATAGTGGCGACCAATGCGGGCCTGGACCGCTTCTATCCGGATGAGGAACGTTTTGAGTCAGTGTGGGGAGTATTTGCCGACCTTCGGCCTTTGCCGCCAATTGTCTATAGCATTCTCCGCGCGCACGACGGCTCACTATGGGTTGGTACCTATGACGCCGGACTCTTCCGCCTGCTTCCGGACGGTGAGATACGCACCTACGCGCATGACCCAAAGGATCAACACAGCCTCAGCAATAACTTGATCTACCATATTCTGCAGGACGCACATGGCGAGATCTGGGTCGCTACGAATGGAGGCCTGAACCGCTTTCGTCCCGAGAGTGAGGACTTCACACGCTACCTCTACGACCCGGCAGACCAGACCGGAGTCACCTCCAACAGTATTGCCCAGCTGTATGAAGACTCACGAGCTGCACTCTGGGTGGGCACCCGCGGCGGCGGACTGCTCCGCTATAATCCGGACTCGGGCAACTTCAGCGCCTACACCTATAACGACGGACTTACGAGCAACTTCATTACCGCCTTCCATGAGGGCGAACCGGGTGTGTTGTATGTCGCAACTCCCAGCGGCATGAACCGCTTTGATACGGTGCGCGAAAACATCACCCAGATTGATGAACGTGACGGGCTCACGGAGCGTGAGTTCACCATGGGCGCCACAAAGACCCAGGGAGATGAACTCCTGTTTGGCGCGTTCTCGGCCGTGGTTCGCATTCCTATTGGCCGTAGCTACGCAGAAGGGCATGCACCCCAGGTACACATTACCGGCATTAAGGTCATGAACAGTCCGCTGCAGCATGAACTGCCGCCGCACCGCATTCGCTCACTCACGCTGCCGCACACCAAGAACTTCATTTCTTTTGAGTTTGCGGCTATGGACTTTGCCCTACCGCACCGAAACCACTACCGCTATAGACTCGTAGGCCTTGACTCAACCTGGATTGAGGCTGGCAACCGGCGCTTTGCCGACTACACCGGTCTTGCGCCGGGCAACTATGTGTTTGAAGTACTTGGCGCAGACGCACACGGTACCTGGAGTGAGACTCCGGCACGAATTGAACTGAGCATTACACCTCCCTTCTGGCGGACCGATGTCTTCGGTGTAGCACTGGTAGGACTCATAGCGGCCGCAATCTGGACGGTTTTTCAACTGCGTACCCGCTCGCTACGCCTGCAGAACGCACGCCTGGAAGAGCTCGTACAGGAGCGGACAGATGAGCTCCACCAACTCAATGCTACCTTGCGCGCAGGCAACGCAACCAAAGACCGCTTCTTTTCTATTGTCTCCCACGATCTGCGTGGCCCCATTGGCGGCATGCGATCCTTCCTCACCGGATTTGAGTCGGAGATTGAGACCTTGCCAGCAAAGGAAATCAAGGACGTATTTCGCGTTCTGAAGGAAACAGTTGGCGGAATTGAGTCGATGCTGGAGAATCTCCTGTCCTGGTCGCGCCTGCAGTCCGGAAGCATGCCTATAGACCCGGTGGCGATACGCGTTGATGAAATGGTAGATCACGTTTTTGAGAGTTACCTCGTTGCGGCCCAGGCAAAGAACATACGCCTCGAGCGTAGCTTGGGCGAGTCAGTCTATGCGCTTGCCGACCCCCATGCCCTGAAGACGGTGCTCAACAACATAGTCAACAATGCGGTGAAGTTCACACCGCGCGGTGGTACGGTCGGCGTAGAGATTGAGCAGTTACCGGACACCGCCTGTATAACGGTGCGTGACACCGGTGTTGGAATTCCGGCAGACAAACTGGAGAGCATTTTTGCGGTGGACCAGGTAGTTCGAACCCGCGGCACCGCGGGTGAAAAAGGGAGTGGCCTTGGGCTGACCCTCTGCAAGGACCTGGTTGAGCAAATGCACGGTACCATGGAGCTCAACAGTACCAAGGACGCTGGCACCATAGTTGTCCTGCAGCTGCCAAAATCTCATTGACCTGCGGGGCGGACCGAACGTACTATACACTATCGTGAATGTAGACGTCTTACCCCCGCTGCTCAATGGCGCAGCAAAGGACGGCTTATGTCTAAAACTCTTCCCACTGTGATTGAACTTGCACGTGAACTCATTCGTCGAGAGTCCATAACACCCAACGATGCCGGATGCCAACAGCTGCTCAGAGAGCGCCTTGAGCCATTGGGGTTCACCTGCCGCGATATGCCATTTGGAGAGGTCAGCAACCTCTGGGCCCGGCACGGAACGGCCGAACCTCTCTTTGTTTTTGCTGGACATACAGACGTGGTGCCGCCAGGCAGGGTCTCGGACTGGCGCTACCCGCCCTTTGCGGCGGAGGTCGCAGATGGCTACTTGTGGGGTAGAGGCGCCGCGGACATGAAGGGCGGGCTGGCCGCAATGACCTGTGCTCTTGAAGAGTTTGTGCGCGCGGTGCCGGACCATGCTGGCTCGGTGGCGCTGCTGGTAACCTCTGCCGAGGAGACATCCTCACCGGATGGGACCAAGCGCGTTATGCAGGAGCTTGTAGCCGGGGGTGAAACACCCACCTGGAGCATTGTTGGTGAGCCGTCGAGCATAGAGCGGGTCGGAGACCAGGCTCGCCACGGCCGCCGTGGCTCAATTACCTTTCGGCTGCGACTGCGCGGCGTGCAGGGACACGTGGCCTATCCACATGGGGCCGACAACCCCATACACCGGCTGGTTTCAATCCTTGCCGAGCTGCAGCGACGTGAGTGGGACACCGGCGACCGCGACTTTCCCTCAAGTGGCTTCCAGGTTGTGGCGGTGAATGCTGGGGTGGGCGCGGAGAATGTGATCCCACCTGAGGCCTCGGCAGTGTTCAATTTCCGCTACGGCCCGGCGCAGAGTGCCGAGACGCTGCAGGCGAGAGTGGCAGAGGTGGTTGCCGCCTACTCCGAAAACTGCGAAATAGAGGTGCATGACGCTGGTCGGCCTTTTATTACACGTAAAGGCCGACTCTTAGAAGCAACCGCGGAGGTAGTTGAGTCTCACACCGGGAGCCAACCGGTATTCTCTACCTCGGGAGGCACCTCCGACGGCCGTTTCATTGCGCCAGCCGGGGTAGAGGTAGTGGAACTTGGGCCTACCAACTCCACAATCCACGCTGTTGACGAGCGGATTGGGATAGATGAGCTGCCCCAGCTCGTTGCAATCTACACCGCTGTCATTCAGCGTCTCTTGTCCGCTAACCGCGACGACTAGCCCTTGAGCGCCTTCACTGCCAGGTCGTCGAACAAGGCCACCGGTACCGCTGGCGCCGTTTTAACGGAAACACCGGTTGCCGCTGTAATGGCGAGCGAGACCTGAATGGCCTCAGGAATTCCTGGCAGCTCTACCATGAACAGCAAATCATACTCCCCTACAAGCCCATACACCCACTTGAGGGTTCCACCGTACCCCTTAATGATGTCCTCAGTCTTTTTGGTTCGCTTGGGGTCAATTTTTTTGATGGAGTCTTGACTGTAATTTCCAAAGAAAAAAAAGGTAGTCATGTTCGCTGCTCCTTATATCCATGTTGATGCCGTACTGCGCTAGCAAATCCCGCGCGCTACTTTCACAGCGTGCGACACGCACAAGCTACCGCGAAATAATGCCAAGAGCAAACCGAAACATCTCATGGTACAATTACGGCAGGAGGCAGTATGAGAACCACACTCCCGGACGCCGTTCGACCCGAGACGGTCGGCATGTCGTCAAAGTACTTGTCTAATATTGACAATCTTGCAGAGCAGTTCATTGGGGAAAAAGCCTATCGTGGGGTAGTCGTGCTCGTAGCACGGCATGGTGAGATTTGCTACTTCAAGTCTTTTGGCGAGGCCGATGTAGATGTGCCCATGCCCAAAGACGCGGTCTTCCGTCTGGCCTCAATGTCAAAGGTTCCAAGCGCGGTCGCGGTCTTGCAGCTCTTTGAACAAGGCAAGATCAGCCTGTTTGAGCCTATCTCAAAATACATTCCGGAGTTCGCTGAACCCAAGGTTGCGGTACTGGACAACTGGGGGGTGGTGAAGTTGGTTTCGGCCAAGAGGGAAATAACCATCCATGACCTTTTGACCATGACCGCTGGTATGACCAACACCTGGTGGTACGACCTGTTCACCCCGCGCTGTTACAGTGTTGTGCCAAAACTCTACAAGGAAGCGGGGCTTATGGACGACCTTGACGCCCCAAACATTACCTTGGAGGACAACGTCAAGATCCTGGCCCAAATGCCGCTCATAGCGCATCCAGGCGAAATGTTTGACTACTCAAACAACAGCGTAGAGACCTTGTGTAGGTTGGTGGAGATTGTGTCCGGAGTAGACTTTGACACCTATCTCCGCCAGAATATTTTTGAGCCACTCGGCATGCATGAGACCTGGTTCTTCCCACCGGAGGAGCACATCTCACGAGTCCCAGCGGTGTTCTGGGCTGGCACCGGCGAGAAACAGACAGAGAAGCACCCGCTTGGTCTTGGTATGCTCGGGCCAGACTACACATTTAGCCCTTACAAAACCTACTTCAGTGGCGCCGCCGGGTTGCACGGAACCACCTACGACTACTATCGGTTTGCTCAAATGCTGCTGAACAAGGGGGAACTCGACGGAGAACGGGTACTCAGCCGTGCTTCGGTGGAACTCATGACAAGCAACCAGATTGGTGAGCTCACCAACTGGCAGCTTACCGGCAACAAATGGGGATATCAGCTTGATATTCAGGCCGATATGAACGCAGCCCCAGGGTCACTGCACTATCTTGGGGGCCCAGGCGCCTACAGCTGGCAGGGGTTCTGGAGCACCAAGTTTGTGAACAACCCCATTACCGACACGGTCATTCTTACCATGTCTACACCGGGCTTTGACGGCGCCCTGCCGAACAACCTGAGAATGATTGCGGCCGCTGCGGCCGCGGTGAGTGACTAGCTCAGACCTTCAGCCGCACCGTAATAGAACTACTCCCGGCCTCGGCCGGGAGCTCCAAGCCACCCCCGGACTGCTCAGCTAAGCTACGAGCCATTTCCAGGCCAAATCCAAGGTCACCCTGCACAACCTGCGCGGGCAGTCCGGGGCCGTTGTCACTAACCCGCAGTACCAGCATTTGCGCTGGAGCGGTTCTGGCCTCGGTTGGGTAGGGTTCAAGGTACAACTCCACCCGGATTTCCGCCTGGCGCTCCTGCGCCGAATACTTGAGCGCGTTAATGACCAGCTCATTTGCAATTATACTCAAAGGAATAGCTGCGTCCCGTTCCAGCTGCACATCGGCAACGGAAATATCTATAGTGTCAGGCTTTCCAACCGCCAGACTCCCAGTTGAGGGGTGACTTGAAACCACCGTCGGGAGCAAGCGCTCAAGTACGGGGCGAACAAATACCTGCCCAACATCGCTTTGGCGATACAAATGCTCGTAGATCTCTGCCATGACTCCAAGTCTGGACTCTGCCTCAGCCAATGAGGCCTGTACCTCACTCGACTCTGCATGCAGCCGTTGGAGTGTGAGCAAGGAACGGGTCACTGACATGTCATTTTTTATCCGGTGATGCACCTCATGAATAAGCAACTCACGTTCGCGCAAGAGCTCACGTAGTTGAGCCGTCTGCTCCTCCACCAGGTCCGCAAGCTCAGCATTCTCGGCAACACTGCGCTCATGAACCAAACCGAGCATCCACAGGCTCGCGAAACTTAGGGCGGCGCCTGCTACCAGTATGACTGCTATGATGAGCGAAAGCTGCCTGTTCGAGTTGCCGTATACATACCCGGAGGCTCTTCCAACGACGAGCTCCAGCCCGGAAGGAAGCTGGTAGCTGTGGTGCTCCATTCCACCGACTTCACTGTGACTCCCCTCGCCTCGAGTGGCGGGCATTTGAACTCTCACCTCGGTTGGGTACGTTCCCTGCATAGCCGCATCGAGCGCAGCACGCGCAGTACCGAATGAAAGCAGCAGAACATCATGCCCGAGTGCCCCATGCTGTGGATGAACTACAGGATGCGTCACAATCACAGCCTCAGGTAGTGAGCCCACAGAGCTACTTGAGCCCGGCATGGGTAGAATACGCGGCGTGTCCAGGTCAAGATGAACCCTGGTCGGAATAGCCTCGGCCAACCCGGCCGAGGCCACCACCTTGCCCTCCAGATCCAGGCGCAGCACACCAAGAGCCTCAGGCGATGCCACAAGCGCGTCCTCCAGACGGGGCGAGGCGGACTCAAAGTATGCTGCGGCCGACATCCGCCCCTCACGCAACTCCAGCATGTCGTTACGAATCACGGTGCGGCTGCTGAGCTGAGCCGCTATCTCAATGAGTTGATTCAGGTGGCTTTCAAGAAGAATGTGAATGAGCCGGGTTTCAACATGAAACTGTGCCCGGTCACGCTGATAGAAAAATGTGCGCACCGGAAAAGCAACCAGCATGACGGCGACGAGGGTCAGCAGTACTACCGCTGCCCCACCGAACCGGACGAGCCTTCGTTGTTTGAGCCTGCGGTTGGCCCAACGAGCTGAGGAGCGAGTTTTTGTCATGGAGATAGTATCAACAAAAACCGCGGCGCTGACAATACAGCCAGGGGCGACCTGACTTTTTCACTTGCCTTTTGCAGCGCGAAGGCACACCTTATATAAAGTTAACTGAATATAAGCGGAGGACAATATGACAAAGAATGTAGGTAGCGTTGATAAAGTAGTACGGGTAGTTGCAGGAATTGCGCTGGTGGCGGTTGGCATAGTGCTGGGTGGCGCCTGGTGGGCGGCTGCGGCTGTCGGCGCGGTACTGCTCTTCACGGTTGCAACAAGTTTCTGTGGGCTCTATACCTTGCTGGGAGTCAACACCTGCAAGGTGAAGAACAGCAACTCATAAAGCGTAGTGCCGGGTTTCGGCCCGGCACCGCTTGACCGGATTCACTTGACAAGTTGTGTACCGATCGGTATATTACAAAGCATGCCAGATCAACACAACAAGCAGCTTATCCTTGAGAGCGCTCTCAACCTGTTCACCGAGCACGGTTATGACGCGGTGGGAGTCCAGACACTCTGTCAGGCATCCGGGATAACAAAACCCACTCTGTACCACTACTTTGGCAGCAAGCAAGGTGTGCTGCAGACACTCATTTCCACCTACACCGCCACCTTTCTCAGCAAGCTCAGTGAGCCCTTGCAGTACGCGGGTGACCTGCCGCACAGCCTGGAGCGCATCAGCGCCGAGCTTCTGTCCTTGACCACGCGCTACCCGGAGGCCCTGCGGCTCTTTCTTACGGTGCAGCACGCGCCAAAGAGCAGCGAAAGCCGTCGGGCGGCCGGAGTGTTCTTTGGAGAACTCAGGCGATGTCTACGCGAGTTGTTTGCCGAAGCGGCCAGGGACCATGGAAACATGCGGGGGCGCGAGGATGCCTACGCTGTGTCGTTCCTGGCAACCTTGTTCGGATACATCGACCTGGTGCTGGAGGGGCTCATTGAGCTCAGCCCGGATCTATCACACCGCATCATGCACCAGTTCTCACACGGAATATATTCGTAGGGCCGTTTTCACCATGATCCGTTCACACCACGTACACCACTCAAACCACAAACACCAGACATAGGAGACACACATGGAAAACCAAATGAGGAGCCAGGCCGGAGCCTGGTTTGAAAAGGCATTTTTCTATCACATCTATCCCTTAGGGTTCTGCGGCGCACCCGCCCGTAACAGCGCAGAGGCCGCGGGCTCACGACTGGGCCCGCTGCACAAGGTCATTCCGCACCTGCGCGAGTTGGGCTGCACCGCGGTCTATCTCGGCCCGGTTTTTGCGTCACACGAACACGGCTACGACACCTCCGACTATTACCATATTGATGCGCGTCTCGGCAGCAATGAAGAGTTTCGCGAGCTGGTGGGGGCGCTGCACGCCGTCGACATCCGGGTAGTGCTTGACGGAGTGTTTAACCATGTCGGCAGGCAGTTTTGGGCCTTCCGTGACCTGCAGGAACATGGTGAGAACTCGGCCTACCGCGACTGGTTCAAAGGGGTCGATTTCTCCACGCAGAGCCCCTATGGTGACGCCTTTAGCTACACCGCCTGGGAGGGTCATTTTGAGCTGGTGTCGCTGAACCACCAGAACCCGGAGCTGCGGCAGCATCTTTTTGGTGCTGTCGACTGGATGATAGACGAACTTGGCATTGACGGTCTGCGCCTGGACGTGGCTTACCTACTGCCCAAGGACTTCCTCCGTGAACTCCGCAGCTACACCCGCGCCAAACGACAGGACTTCTATCTGCTCGGTGAGGTTATACATGGCGACTACAGCGAGTACCTGGGGCCGGAGCTGCTGGACTCGGTTACCAACTACGAGTGCTACAAAGGCCTCTGGAGCTCGCTCAACGACGGCAACTACCATGAGATAGGCCACTCAATTGGGCGGCAGTTCGGTGACGCTGGCCCGGAGGCCGCGAGCGCGGGCAGCCGCGCAGCGGCTGTCCACGCGTCCGCAGGTGGCGGGAACGGGCACTGGAGCGGCATATCACACGGACACCACCTCTACAACTTCGTAGACAACCACGATGTCGACCGGGCGGCGTCTGTCCTTGCCGACAAGAACTATCTGCACCCGCTCTATGGCCTTCTCATGACCATGCCCGGCGCACCTTCACTCTACTACGGGAGCGAGTTCGGCCTGCCAGGCTCCACAACGGCCGGAGGAGACGCCGCGCTACGGCCGGCCTGGAGCGAGGTTGAGAGGCAGGCTGGCCAGGCCAGCGCGGCCAGC
>REEM01000063.1 GCA_007695055.1 Spirochaetaceae bacterium
ACCCGGCGTCTTGGGGAGCTCAATTGTTGGGAGTGCAGCCGCCGACAGGCAGTTTGGCGTGGTGATTGCCGTATATAGTGTCGGCGCAGTACTCGCTGCTATTGGGTTGATCCATCGCAAGCGTATTGAGAAATGGATATTCCGGTTGTCACGTCCGGGGGCACCCGACCTGGTAGAACCGACTAAGGAAGGTACCGAATAACACCCGGGGCGGCGCGCCGCTCTCCAGGGCGTAGAGTTTTGAACGGATGAATATCAAGCGGGTTAGGAAACCAACCGTCTACCGCCTCCAGGTCTATGAGATTAACGGCTGGAGAGTGGCTGACCGGCAGCACGACTGCAGTGTCTAGTAGGATAGCCTCCGCCTTGGCCATGGTACGGTAGCGTTCCTCGCCGGTCTGCTGCACGGAGCTGCGCAGCAAAGACTCGTAGTTTGAGTCAGCAAAGCCCGCCTCGTTGAGATTGCTCGCCGCGGTCCATAACTGCAGAAAGGTGAGTGGGTCAGCGTAGTCGCCAATCCAACTGACGGTGCCAATGGTGTAGGCATCGTTCGTCTTGAGTGCGTCGTAGTAGCGTGGATGAGTAACCACTTGGTGTGACACCTTCAGGCCAATACTCTCCAACCAACTGTCTTGCAGCACCTGGAAGACCCTGTCATTTTCGCCCCCACCGGGAGTCAAGATCACTAACTCTGGAAGCCCTTCACCCCGGGGATACCCTGCTTCCTCAAGGAGGTCCAATGCCGTTTGGGTGTCCTGTTGTTGTATGCCTTCGGGCGCCGGATAGTTGGGAATAGGCGGTACGAGCGTATGCCCCGGCGTGAAGTGGAACTCTTGATTGCGGATAGTATCCCACGGTACGAGGAGCGCCAGTGCTCGCCGAACAAGCTCGTTATCCCATGGTTCATCAATGACTCGGAAGAAGAAATAGTTGGTGGCGAACATAGGGTTGACCACAATCGTCTCGCGAAATCGAACATCTGAGAGGACAAAGCCAGAGTGAATCCAGTCGATGTATCCTTCGTTGAACATTGAAGTTTGCCGAGCAGAATCCTCGGCAAAGAGGAGTTGTATTTCGTTGAAGAACACATTCTGCGTGTCCCAGTAGTGTGGATTGCGCTTGAGAAGGAGCTCTCTTTGGGCCGTCTCTGCCACCGTGAAGGGGCCGTTCCCAACAAAGGTGTCCTCGTCTACATCGGGGGAACTACCGGAGCGGAATGTCTCCAGAGCTGTCGGGTGTAATACTGCAAAACTGTGATGTGGGAGCATCTGCCGGAAGTGGGGTGCTTGCTCATGCAGGCGAACCTCAAGGATGCTATCCTCAATTGCCTCAATTCCAACTGCTGCCCGATCAGTCTCAGAACCTTCACGATACGCCTCTACTCCCTCAATCACGTCGAACAGGAAGGAGTACGCTGAGGCACGTTCGGGCTCAATCATAGTGAGCCAGGTCTCCCGGAAGTGCTCGGCAATAACCGGGTCACCATTCGAGTAACGCGCGTCCTCCCGCAGGAAGAAACGGTATGTACGACCGTCCTCGCTCACCTCCCACCTCTGAGCAACACCGGGTAGGGGGCGTAGCGTAATTGGGTCATAGGAGAAGAGTCCTTCATACAGCCCGGTGAAAACCTGGGCCTCGGTCGAGGTAAAACTGGTAAGTGGGTTAAGACTTATCTCCCCATCATGCAGCCCAACCGTGAAACGGCCGTCAGCCGAGGCATAGCTTAGGCCTGCGACGTTTATTAGCAGGAACAGGCCCCATATCGTCTTCCACATTCGCGTTTTTGTACTCACCTGTCGGCTCCTTGGCATGTGGCATGCATAGTCTCTACCATGATACTGCGGTGCTGGCCCTGTATCAAGGAGCATGACTATGACAAAAAAGCCCTTTGCACGACCAGACACAACCGTGAACTTGCAATTCCAGCACGGAAAAGGCTATTCTCTTTGTCATGAAAAGAAACCGCTTTTACTTCGTCGTTGCAGTTGTAGCGACTCTTGTGGTGCTTGTGGCGACTGCACCACAGCTTCACGCGCAGCAGCAGGACTGGAGCATCTACGACTGGGAAACGAATCTGGAGCGAGCACTGGGGCAGGCCAAGAGGGAGAACAAGCAAGTTTTGGTTTTCTTTGCTGGATCTGACTGGTGCGGTTGGTGTGACCGTCTTATGCTTGAGGTGATAGAGACCGAGCGCTTTCAGTCTTTTCTTGATACCTACATCGTGCCGGTACTCATTGATTTTCCACGAAACATACCCATCTCAGAGGAGCAGCAGGAATATAACGCGGACCTATCGCGCAGATTCGCTGTATCCGGATACCCCACGGTATTCATCCTGGACTCATCCGGAGCCATGCGCTTGCGTACCGGATATAGGCAAGGCGGTGCAGATCCTTATATAACCCACCTGCTTCCGGCAGTGCGGTGAGCACTATGGATTTAGCAGACCATGACATAAGTCCGCAGGACCGTGATGACCGGCGACGTCGAGACTATCCGGCGGGATACGGGCTGACCTTCCCGGTTGCCGACTACCGCCCTTGGGACATCGATCCTGAGTTCCTGAGTCTGTTCGCGGCTGTACGCGCGCATACCAAACTTGATGTCTACCGGGCCTATGCGCTCTATACGCTTGGACGGCAGGTCGCAAAGACTGCTGGGGCGGTGCTCGAGGTAGGGGCGTGGCGAGGAGGATCGGCAGCAGTTCTTGCTTCGGTTGTGCACCCACGAACTGTCTACGTGGCAGATACATGGCAGGGCGTGGTGAAGGCCGGGCCGCGAGATGACTACTACAAGGGTGGCGAACATGCCGACGCTGACAGGGGTACCGTAGAGGCACTATTCCGCTCGCTGGGTCTGAGCAACTACCGGCTGCTTTCCGGTATCTTTCCAGAGGAAACGGCTGAGGGTATTGAGCCTGAGCAGACCTTCTCGCTTGTACATATTGACGTTGACGTATACCAGTCGGCAAAAGATGCGACCGAGTGGGTGTGGCCAAAGCTGGTTGTTGGCGGCACCGTCATCTATGACGATTATGGCTTCTACGGCTGTGAGGGGGTAACAGCCTACGTGCATGAAATCATGCAGGATCAACGCATGCGGGTAGTTGCTAATCTGAATGGTCAGGCGCTTGCAATTAAACTCCGTTAGGATCAGCGTGAATTCCTCAACCGCTTGATATTCTTGTCTACTTCAGGTTAGCATAGCTCGAACACTTACAGATACATCAAGGAGGCCTCGTATAAAACGAAGGACCGCTGCAAATCGTATGCTGTTCCTGCTTTCCCTTGTTGCGTTGCTCGGTTGCTCTACCGGGCCAGACGTATTTATGGCTAACCATGGAAGTCACAACTCGCAACCTGCAGGATACTGGCGTGATGGAAACCGGGATCTCATGGCAACGGAACGCCTGAGCCCCGTAAACTACGCAAATGTTATGAATCTTCTCGAGTCAAGTGACCCCATGCTTGCGTTGTACCGTGAGGATATAACACATGATACAGTCAAGGAATTCTTTATTCGTTTGACCGGGTCGGAGGAAACCGCTCTCCCAGCGCTGTACCATGCCGAGAAGAGAAATCTCTCGCCAGCCGTGGTGTTCTCCTTGGTGTGGGTTGAGAGTCGCTTTGACCCTCATGCCATAAATCGGAACGCAACCTCAATTGACCGGGGACTCTTCCAGCTTAATAGTCTCAGTTTCCCCAAGTTGAGTCTAGAAGACTTCTTTGATCCTGAGATTAGTGCCCGCCACGGAACCGAGTATCTTTCATACGCCTTTGGGCGTACCGGTGACGCCAGAATGGCGGTGGCAATATACAACGCTGGCCCCTCACGCGTCCTCGCCGGGCAAACACCGGCAAGCACTCTGGTCTACGTCAATCGCATTATGGAGTATCGAGATGCCCTGAACTGGGAGTTCCGGCGCTTTATTAAGGCTCGGTATCCCGCGCCAGCAATTCCGCTCTAGCTCGACATTTGTCGATCATCTTAGACCAAGGAAAAACACGTGGTAATTGTTCTTGAACGCAGCATTAAGGATCATGATAAGGACCGCATTCGTGACTTTCTCACCGCCAAAGGTTTTCAGGTACGTGAAATTGCGGGTGAAGAAGAAACCATTTTTGGAGCGGTTGGGCACCTCACCATTGATTTCCGCGAGGTCGAGACACTGGAAGGTGTTCAAAGAGTAATCCCCATCAGCAAACCGTACAAGCTTGCCTCGCGCGAAATGAAGCAGGCAGACTCGGTCGTGTCGGTTGGCAAGATTAAGATTGGTGGTCGCCGTATTGGAG
>REEM01000243.1 GCA_007695055.1 Spirochaetaceae bacterium
TGCGCGCAGCCGTCTCAATATTATACACCCCACCAAGGCTTAGGCGGGCCGCCACTTTCTCAATGAGATCCCCGCGCGCGCCTACTATGTAGGCCAAGCGGGTAGCGTGCAGCCGCATGTGACCGGCCTGTATGCCTTCCGAGACCAGCGCTGCCAGCGCCGCAAAGTTCTGAGCCAGCCCCACTGCGGCAGCAATGCGCGCAAGTTGTACGGCCCCAGGCCCACGCAAGACTTTGAGGGCAGCGCGCGCTCCTGGGTGTATCCCCACCGCTCCGCCGACCACACCAAAAACGAATGGCGCCTCCAGGCGGCCGTGCAGCAGTTCCTCACCATGGGCCCCAGTTTCTATGCGGTAGCTCGTCAGCGAGCCGTAGCTGCCGGAGCGGGCCGCGTAGGCATGCACCGCCGCCTCAAGCCCTCGGGTGTCGTTCCCGGTTGCACTGGCCAGTGAGCTCACTCCATTCATAATTCCCTTATTGTGAGTAACCGCTCGCATGGGGTCGCATTCTGCAATCTTTGAGGCCAGCACAATGCGTTCAGCCAAGGCGCGCCCAACAAGTTTGCCGCGCCGCAGGCGTGACAGAGGCGCGTGGAACTCGGCACCGGCCAGGCGCTTTGGCGCGGCGTTGCTTAAAATTGCAAACACCTTGCGCCCGCCGCTCAGACTCTCAAGCAGCGGCACTGCCTGTTCTGCGGTGGAGTTCAGGAGGTTGGCTCCCATGGCATCACGGACATCAATATCAATCTGCACGCGCACCACCGCCAGATCCTGCAGGAGCTCTACATCCATTCCACGGTAGCCGCCGCCACGCCGCTGCATTGCAGCCAGCACCGGGGATATCTCTGCAACGATCTGCGACTCTGCCGCACGCAACCTCTCAACCGCCCCTTCGGAGCAGTCGCTCAGGTAAACCTGTGTTGTCATGATGGGCTCGGATGCCCAGGTTTGAATGCCGCCAGCGCCACGAAGAATGCGCGCTCCATAGGTGGCCGCGGCAATGACAGAAGGCTCTTCAACCGCCAGTGGGACATCGTAGAGCGTGTCGTCTACAGGAATTCCGACCGCAATTCCCATAGGAAGGGCCAGAAATCCAACCGCGGACTCGGTCATGATCTCAGATAGATCTAGATTGCCCCGATACCCAAGCATCTGCAGCTCCTCGGCCGACAGATCGTAGGTGTCACGGAGCGTCTGGAGCCGTTGCTCCGCGGTGAGTTTGCGAAAATTGCGTGGCAGCACCCGCGGCTCATCACTCATACATGTTCCTTCTAGCAGAAGATTAGATTATGAAAGCATTAGAACACTGTTCGTCCGGCATCTATGAGGGCGTCGCGTTGCTCTCGAAAGGCGCTGCTTGTCAGCAGTGTCGCTGTAGCGAACTCCCCAAGTGTCACGCAACCGGAAAGCACCATAGCGCTTCGCAGCACCTTCTCATAACGGCCAATAAGCTCGGTAACCGCCTCGTATCCGCCCGCGTGCACCGCCCGAATAAAGGGCAGCGCCAGCCCCACCGAGTGCGCTCCGAGCGCAAGCGCCTTGCAAATGTCCAGGCCGTTGCGAACGCCACCTGAGGCTAACAGCCGCTCCCCCGGGACTCCAAGCGCTCGGAGCGCGCCAAGCAGTGGCGCGGTAGCTATACCCCAGGCGCGAAACTCCTCGGCAGCCTCACCGGCGGCACCGCTGAGGCGGTGCCGTTCCACCTGCACCCAGTTGGTGCCGCCCGCACCCGCCACATCAATGTACTGCGCCCCGGACTCAAGCAGCATATGTGCCGAAATGGGATCTATACCAAAGCCGGTTTCCTTTACCAGCACCGGCACCGGTGAGCCTTCCGCAAACCGAGCCGTTGCCTCCGCAATGCCACGAAAGTCGCGATCCCCCTCAGGCTGGAACAGCTCCTGCCCCGGGTTCAAGTGAACCGCAATACCCTGCACCTCAAGACGTTTCATACCTTCGTAAACCACATTGTGATCCATCTCAATGAGTTGAACTCCGCCAATGTTGGCAAATACCGGTACATCGGGCGCATAGCGCTTGAGTTGAAAGTGTTCAATGACCTCGGGTTTGCGGAAAATGATACGAATGGATCCCATGCCGACCGGAATTCCACATGCCTGTGCGGCACGTGCAAGCTCCTTGTTCACATTGTAACCGTGATCGGAACCTCCGGTCATGGAGGAGATAAATAGCGGCAGGCGTACCGGGTGCCCTAGAAAATCGGTGGCGGTGCGAATATCTGGCTCGGAAACCTCCGGCAAGGCTCTATGCAGGAAGCGAACTTCCTCAAACCCGCTGGAACCGCTCTCGACATCGAACTGCTTCTCATCTATGCAGATATCAAGATGTGCCGCCTTGCGCAGCCCATCTGCTTCACCGTCGGCCCGACGAGCTCCGTCGTCCCCGGAACTATCGAATTTCGTACTCACGGTACCCATCATCGCGAATGTTTTTCAGATAGAAACAACCGGTTGGTATCTCTGCGGACTCAACCATGGCGTTATAGGACTCACGGTTCGGATACCCGCTAATCCAGGCCTCGTAGGGTGCAAGTCCGCGGTCATCGGCGGAGCTCAGAACGGAGGGAAGATCCCATGATTCCAGTACCTCAGGCGCCCTCTCAGCAACGGTAGCTGAGTACACCGACATCGTATTGCCAGACCCATAGGAGCAAATAAGTACGCGCTGTCCGACTATGTCCTTACCTAAGCGAGCGTAGTTTCCAGCAAGGTGAAAGGCAAGCGTCATATACGCCGCTCCGGAGTAAATATTACCGACCTGTGCAGCCGCCTCAACTGAGTCATGAAAACCACGAGCCTTAAGGAACTCTTCAACTTCATCTGGTGAGCGGTCAAGATGGGCTTCAAGTAAGGTATGGGCGGCAAGAAAGGCCATTTTGTAGAAGGGGACGTGAAATACAAACATATCGGTGGACTCAAGCACCTCACGTGGTGACTTCTCAAGTCGCTCACAGTGGTCTCGGAAGGCCGCATCCAAGGCCTCGTGATAACACAGTACCGAGTACCCGCCTTTGACCTTTGCGGTGAGCGAGTCTAAAGGCCTAAAAAAGTCGTCAACGTCTTTGGAGCTGTATCCCTGGGTTGCAACGTCCAGCTCAAGCAGGCGTGGATTTGGCTCTATCAACATGGCTACCGCACCCGCACCCTGGGTAAACTCGGCGGTAGAAGGAACGTCGTAGCGAGCGATATCGGAGCAAATAACTATTCCTGACTCGCCTGGGCGATGGGCAATCTGGAGCAGGGCCCCAATACTCAGCATGGCGTAGGTGCCGCCAGCACATGCATGCTGCACCTGAAAGGTAGAGAGCGATGTCGGAACCGCTAGCCCGGCTCTTTGCAGGGCCCCTTCTACATAGGCAGCTACCGGCTTGGAGTGGTCGACCCCGGTCTCTGTCCCGACTGTAAGGTAGCGGAGGCCTTTCAGCTTCTCAGGATCCGTCCGCTGCAGCAGCTCGTATGCGGCCTGTGTTGCCAACGCTGCGTTGTCTTGCCATGGTTCCGGATATCGCATGGATACCTGCCCGGTTGTGTCGAGAGCACGCGAAAATCGCCGTTCTATCTTTGGATCGTTGCTGACACGGTGCTTCAGCAAGGCTTGCAGCTCTACTTTTGGTGTCGGTATATAAACTGTTATATCACTAATGCCCACGTTTCTGATGCTCGACACACTGTTTGCCATACAAATTCCACCTTTCGGACGCGGCTAAAACGGTAAAGATATATCTTATAACTATACATGCAACGGATTCAATTGAAAACAGTATAATGGTGCAATCGACTCTCGGCAACGACGGAGCGCAATATCCTTTCGAATGTGTTGCCCTCCCTAGGTGAATGCGCCACAATGTGTACCGTGAATAGACGTGGAGTACTGCTGTCCGGCGGCGTGGACAGTGCCACCGCGCTTATGCGGCTCGTCGCACGCGGTGAAAAAAACATTACAGCATACTATCTCAAGATCTGGCTTGAGGACGAACTCAGCTACATGGGCGACTGTCCATGGGAAGAAGACCTTGCTTACGCGCGCGCGGTGTGTGAGCATGCCGGAGTTCCACTTGAAGTGGTTTCGCTCCAACAGGAGTACTATGACCGGGTGGTTTCCTATGCGCTTGCCGAACTCCGGGCGGGTCGTACCCCCAGTCCAGATATCTTCTGTAACCAACGCATTAAGTTTGGAGCCTTTCTCGAGCGCCTCGGAACTGAGGTCGATACAGTCGTCAGCGGCCATTACGCTCGAATTGAACACCACTCAGGCGAGGCTTGGCTCCT
>REEM01000075.1 GCA_007695055.1 Spirochaetaceae bacterium
AGCCAACACGAAAGCACATTCGCGGTCTGCCGGAGTATCCGCTACCAAGTCTTGAAGATGTGCGCGATAGCGCGTTGTACATGGCCAAAATCGCCAACCCACGCTGCACAGTAGTTGGAGTTTCAATTAATAGCTCCGGAATGAGCGAGGCCGAGGCGGTTGCATACCTCAGCGAGGTTGAACAGCGCATGCAGCTTCCGTGCATTGACCCTTTCAGATACGGTGCGGATAGATTGGTTGACGCCCTTCAGCAGTATCAGACCACGCGCATATGACGGTTCAGGTTCGACAAGAGAGCTTTCCATTGGCTCAAGTGTTCACTATTTCACGCGGTTCGCGTACCGAAGCACGGGTACTGACGGTAGAGATCCGTTCAGAGGGGTTTACCGGGCGCAGCGAGTGTGTTCCTTACCCCCGTTACGGCGAGTCCACTGAGTCGGTGACCCGGCAAATCGAGACAATGGCCGCGGAGCTCACGCGTTCAGAACCAGCCATGAACCGCGCAGTTCTTACGGAACGAATGCCTGCCGGGGCGGCTCGTAATGCGCTTGATTGCGCATTGTGGGATCTTGAGGGAAAACTCTCCGGGCGGCCTGTATGGGATCTAGCCGGGTTAACCGCACCGGCGCCGGTGCTCACCGCATACACCCTCTCGCTTGATGAGCCACCAAAGATGCGCAGTGAGGCAGCTAAGCACGCACACCGTCCATTGCTAAAGATCAAGCTTGGTGGTTGGAACGATGTAGAACGCCTTAAGGCGGTTCGGGAGGGGGCGCCGAACTGTGACATCATTGTAGATGCCAATGAAGGCTGGACAACTGCAGTGTACCGTGAGCTGTGTCCGACCTTGCAGAGTCTGGGGGTGAAGATGGTTGAACAACCGTTCCCGGCTGGACATGATCAGGAGCTCGCTGATCTACCACGACCAGTGCCAATCTGTGCCGATGAGAGCTGCCATACACGAGCACACCTCGCGGGGCTCATTGGCCGTTATGACTATATCAATATCAAACTGGACAAAACGGGTGGCCTCACAGAGGCCTTGGCCTTGCGTGCTGAGGCTCTACAGGCGGGACTAGGGATCATGGTAGGGTGCATGATGGGTTCATCCTTAGGAATGGCACCCGCGGTAATTGCCGCCCAGGGCGCCACTTTCGTTGACTTGGATGGGCCCTTATGGTTAGCAAAGGACCGTCCGCATGGACTCAAGTACGACGAGGTGGGCGTTCACCCACCTACGGCTGAACTATGGGGATAAGGGGTGTCTATGGGTCGCACAGTATACGTCAACGGCAAATTCCTTCCTGAGGAAGATGCCAAAATATCTGTCTTTGATCGTGGTTTTCTCTTTGCAGACGGAGTGTACGAGGTAACTGCGGTCCTCAACGGCAAACTTGTAGACAAGCAGGGACATCTGACACGCCTACGACGTTCACTGTCGGAACTGGACATGCCCTCGCCTGCAGACGACAAGGAGATTGAAGCCATACAACGCGAGCTGATACAACGCAACAAAGTCACTGAAGGACTGGTATATCTACAGATTACTCGCGGAGCGGCCGAACGCTCCTTCTTCTTCCCAGATCCCAAAACTACTCGCCCATCACTTGTGCTTTTCACTCAAGCCTTTCCTCTCATTACCAATCCAAAGGCGGAGCAAGGCATTAAGATACTCACGGTGGAGGATATGCGCTGGACACGTCGTGACATAAAGACAATACAGCTTCTTCCATCATCCATCTGTAAAATGGCCGCACGTGCTCAGGGCAAGGACGATGCCTGGATGGTACAGGATGGTTATATTACTGAAGGGACATCAAACAACGTGTTTCTGGTAAAGAAGAATCACATAATCACGCGTCAGCTCTCCACCACTATTCTCCCCGGCATCACCCGCGCAGCGGTACTGGCCTACGCGGAAGAAGCAGGGTATGAGGTACAGGAAGTCAGCTTCTCGGTAAAGGAAGCCCAGTCGGCCGACGAAGCCTTTATTACTTCCGCGACCGCTTTTGTGCTCCCGGTCGTTGAGATAGACGGACACCCTGTGGGTGACGGCCGTCCAGGACCGGTCAGCCGTCGCCTACGTGAACTCTACATTTCCGAAAGTATTCGCCGCTCGGAGTAACGAAAACTCACCTTTGGGTGTATACTCTAGGCATGGACGCGCTAACCTACGAGGTGCCGTCGCAGGAAGATGCCCATGAGCTTCTCCTTTTTTACCTAACCTTGCAAAACGAACAGCCTTACCTGCATATTTACCCCGACGACGCCCTCCAGTCAGTAGAGGAACTTCAGAACTACCTGCACCGGCTGAACCAAATAGGTGCCTCGCGTATTGTGGTGGCCAAGGAGAGCCAGCGCATTATTGGCTGTGTAACGGTAGAGGCTTTAACCCTCCCGGATCAGTGCGGTGTGGGTGAGCTTGGGATATCAGTGCTCAAGGAATACCGTGACCGCGGCATTGGAACCAGACTCATGCGTGAGGTTCTCTCCTGGGCAGCGGGGAACGCTCACATTCATGAGATTATCCTTCACGTAGCGGATGCAAACCGCCGCGCGATACATGTCTATACCGAACTGGGGTTCACGATAGAGGACTGCGAGGCGTGGGATTCCGGAACTACGCATGGCACGCTCTGCATGCGGATAGATGTAGCAAGCTAAGTGCTTTCCGACTGCTACATTCCGACTTGCATGCCTGAACTGCTTTTCGTATAGTTATAAAGATGAAAAAATTGCTGGCGTTCCTTGTCCTGCTACTCATCCTCGGTGGTGCTGCAGCTTGGGGATATCGCTCATTGTTTGTTGCTCCAGTTGATCTGAATGCACCCGGCCCCCGAAGTGGGATTGTTTTTGAGGTGCCTCGCGGAAGCACACTGCGGAGCACGGCTGCACAACTGGAGAAACTTGAACTCATACCCAGTGCTCAGGCACTTGTTCTGTACTCACGCTTCTTTGGTTTAGATGCGGGTATCCAAGCCGGTGTCTACACCTTCGACGGCTCACACCGTCCAGTAGATATTTTAGAAGACCTCCAAAGCGGTAAGGTACTTGATCAATCGGTTGCAGTGACCGTGCCGGAGGGTTTTACCAAGCAACAGATCGCAGCCCGACTTGATGCAGCCGGAATTGTCTCTTCAGATGAGTTTCAAGCGGCGGCACATATGAGTTCCGCCTATGAAGATTACTCTTTCCTCTCCGAAGTTGAGGATGGTATGTCACTGGAGGGTTTCCTCTTTCCCGAGACCTACCGCCTCATACCCGGGACCGACGGCACGAATGTGGTTCGCTTCATGCTATCAGTATTTGCCCGGCGCACAGGAGAGGAGCTTCTAGACTCAATTGCCGCGCAGGATCGGAGTTTACGAGAAGTCCTGAATCTTGCTTCCATTGTTGAGCGTGAGTCACCACCCGAAGACGTGCATGAAATTGCGGGTGTTTTTTGGAATCGCATTCAACGGAACATGCGCCTTGAGTCGGACGCAACCGTGAACTACGCCTTAGGTACCAGTAACCTGCAACCCACCTTTGCAGACACCTTGGTTGACCATCCGTACAACACCTATCGTTTCGCGGGTCTCCCACCTGGGCCTATAGGCAACCCTGGTTTGAACGCCATTCGGGGAGCCGCCGACCCGGCCACCCACGACTATTTGTTCTTTCTTCATAAGCCTACTCGTGAGACAGTGTTCTCTCACACCTTTGGCCAACACCTGGCCGCGAAAGCACGGTATCTTGACTAACCCACAGTAATTTCTAAAGAATTTGACCTGTGCAATGCGCGCTTCTATACTCTGTAGAAGCACACAAGCGGATGCGTCCACGCTGGCGCAGAAGGAAAATCAGTCATGATCCCACGCCAGTTTCGGTTACTTCCCGAGCATTTGTATCCGTCAGATGAATGGTCCATTGTTGAGCGCAACTACTCAGATACCTGGATGGGCAATGCCGAAACTATCTTCAGCCTTGCCAACGGCTTCTTAGGTGTTCGTGGCACCTTTGAAGAAGGACGTCCTACCATTGAGGCTGGCACTTTCTGCAACGGCTTTCATGAGACCTGGCAAATAGTTCATGCCGAGGAAGCCTACGGTTTTGCACGTACGGGCCAGACTATGGTAAATGTCCCGGATGCAACGGTAATCAAGCTCTACGTTGACGATGAACCGCTGTACCTGCCTACCGCGCGCCTGACTTCGTATGAACGACGGTTAGACTTCAAGACAGGCGTACTACAACGGGAAC
>REEM01000080.1 GCA_007695055.1 Spirochaetaceae bacterium
CTAAGCTGCCACCACCACCCCCGGAGACTGTTCCTGATCCAGTGCCGTCAGCCGATCCACGAAAGTAGTCAACCAAGGTCGCCCGCGACTCCCACGCCAAGGGATAATAACGTTCCTCACCGGGGTGCCCTGCCCCAATTAACAAACTCTCTAGAACACCCTCATCAGGTTCACCACCCACCGCTTGCGGCCAGATATCACGCAAGCGGCCTATAAGATCTTCATCCCACACAACCTCACGGGAAGGGTGTATACGTGCAGACTCAACCGTACCCGTAGAACTCTGGGTTTCCGGGTCAAACAACCGAATTTGTTCAATCTCATCAAACTCAAAAACAATGCGCAGCCCCTCAGTTGAACCAGGCGGATAAATATCAAGGACTTCACCGCGCAACGCAAACTCGCCACGTAGTCCCACGCGAGGCACACGCAGATATCCTTCACGAACCAGACGCTCGGCCAACATCGGTGGGTCTATGCTGTCGCCAACAGTAACTTCCTGTGATCGACTCCTGATATACGCTGGCGGAGGCACTGGGGTGAGTGCCGCACGCAATGGTGCAACTACCACCCGGGCAGCTCCGGCGGCACGTTCGGACAGAACATGTACTCTCCGCCCAAAAACCGGGGAGTGCACTGCAACCGGGTGGTATAATGCAGTTTCCCATCCCGGAAATAGGAGACTCTGCACGCCAAAGAGCTGTAAATCTTCACGGAGATCCTCGGCTTCTTGCTCGGTCGGAGTTATGATGAGAAGGTCTGTCTTGCGACGGTGGAAAAGGTCGGCACAGATAAAGGCAGCATAGCTCCCCTTGGGCCCAGCTGGCTCTAAAGGGAAACTCGCGTGCTCAAAGCGTCTGTGGAGCGTCCTGAGTGCTTCGTTAGAGCCAATACGCTCAAGAATGCGATTGTAGAATAATGATTTCATGCTGTTCAGCCGACAATTGTAACGGATATGGAAGTGAAAAAGGCCCTCACACCGTGGATCGTCTGTTTTGTCCTCTTGTTTTCAGTGGCTCCGGCCCTGACCGCAACCAATGGAGTATCAGTTACGATTCGGTTCTATGACAAGGAAGTCTACTATCCCGATAGCAATATCCGGATAGAAGTGACCGTCGGCAATCAGTCAGGCGAAACCTACCGATTTCGTCTTGCCGACAGACGACTTTTTAACCTGGAGTTCGATGTTAGAACGCTCACGAACCGGCAGCTTCCGGTATCGGAGCAATTTATCATACAGAGGACCGCGAATCAACAGGTGTTTTACCGTGAAATAACAGTCGCCCCTGGCGAGAAGTTTTCCTTTGTAGAACATTTGAGCCAGTACGTGCAGCTGACCGAGCCTGGTGTTTACGTGCTCCATGCTGATTTCTTCCCGGAGCTAGCCGGATCCGCTCACCGCAGTAATGGTCCTGCAATGAGTTCGAATAGACTTACGCTCTCTGTCCGACCCGGAACCGCGGAAGACCCACGGCCCGAACACCGTGTAGAAGAAGTTGTGCAGGAGGTACTCCGCCGCGAGGCATTACCGCCAGATCAGGTCGTTCGCTATATGCTTGATGCACGACGCCGGGGTCATTGGAATCAGTTCTTTCTGTATCTCGATCTCGAGTCCTTGTTACAAACTGACCCTGAGCGTCAGCGTCGATATCAACGTCTCTCGGATGAAGACCGTCGCGATATGCTTGCGGCCTTCCGCCGTGATCTTCAACAGGAACGTGCCGATGAAGATATTCTTCTTGTACCAGAGAGCTATACCGTTCTGGAGACCAGTTATACTCAGAACCGCGGTTCTGTAGTTACTGAGCAACGTTTTCGTTTCCCTAACTACATTGAGATTAAGCGTTATACCTACACCTTAGAGCGCCGCAACGATATCTGGCTCATTACCGACTATACGGTTCGTAACATGGGTGTTGAGTAGCATGAAGGTAGTCTTAGTCGCCGAGCGAGCAGGCCTTCGCACGCTGCTTTCCGACCACTTTACCCGACTCGGGGCCTCGGTCATTCAATACCGACATCCAATTAAGGCAATGGACAACCTTGAGGAGATCGCGCCCGACATCATTGCCTGGAGCGCAGAAGACTACCCTCGCCACTGGAAGACCTTCATAGCATTTCTTCGGAGCCACGTCTCACGCGAAGACTCGGTATTCGTGCTCCTAACGGGACCCAGCTTCACACACGACGATGCAGACAAGGCGCAACACCTAGGCGTCAACGGTCTGGTAAATGAAAACCTGGACAGACCTCAGGAGCTTGAACGGTTACGGAACCTTGTCGTCCGCTACAAGGAACTGAGCGACCTTCGCCGAACAAAGAGACTCGTCCCCGGCCCCCACGATAGAGTGGAGTTAATGTTTTCACACCCTACAAGCTGGGAGATTGTCAGTGGCGAGGTGCGTGATATCTCAATTGAGGGCCTGGGCTTTGTAGCGCGCAGGCCAAAACTCGTCGAGGGTCTTGAGTCCGGTGACATTATTAAGACCGCAACTCTTCGCATTGGTGAAAAGCTGCTCAGTCTCCAACTCAGAGTGTACCGCAATAATGAGGCTCTCAGTCTCCTGTATCACGACCTAACGGCGTTGTATGCCGAGACAATTGGGCTCTACCTCAATGACTCACTTGAACGCGAACTTGCCGCCGCCGAGTCGACCGACTGAATCTATCGTTCAAATTTTACTTAACTTGACACCACGCAAGAAGCAGCTCTAGAATGAATGTAGCCGTCGGGCACAAGCCCGGCGAGTATCTTCAGGATTGGAGAAGTTATGGGAGTTCAAGGTTTCTTAGAAGCACAACCGTCTTTCGACATCCAGAAGTACGCTACCCACGACAACTATCGTCGCCTCGGAGTGGAGTTTATTGGAACCCCGCGTCGACATCCCTACGACACGGATCGCATGGTGCTGGTGCCGTCTCCTTTTGAAAGTGATCGGGTATTCTTTGAGTTCCGCTTGCAGGATATCCTTCATGCTGAAGAGGTCAAGAGCATTGTCAATCATGAAGGCCGCAGTGTCCAACTGGTTAGGTTTTGGATTCGCCGCGGCAGTCGAGCTCTGACTATCTCGCCATTCGAAGTCGGCGCGCACGTCCGGCCTAACACGGAATGAGTGCCGTGACGCCCTCTGCAACAGAAGAACCTATTACGCCACGCTATTTCGAACAACTTGAGGGTAGCGCCGCTAAGCTACAGTGCACGCTCTGCCCGCATCTCTGCCGTTTTACACGTGACGGAGTCGGCCGCTGCGGCGTGCGAGGAATGGCAGGGGGCCGTCCATGGCTGCCCTTTGCTGCACGAGTCGCCGCGAGCGCTATGGACCCGATTGAAAAGAAACCGATATTTCATTTCTTTCCTGGAGAGACGGTCTACTCTGTGGGGTTTTTCGGATGCAATCTCCACTGTCCTTTCTGTCAGAACTACGGGATATCCCATGTATCAGCGGCTAGTGAGTCGGTGCGAGATGCAGCGCCACGGAGTGCCGCTACACGATCCCGCATTCCCGGCGGCGGCCCAACGATCTCCCCTGCCGAGACGGTGGCTTCGGCCCTCGAATCTAAAAGTTTTGGTATTGCATACACCTATAATGAGCCCGCGATCCATTTTGAGTATGTGCTCGAATGCGCAGAACGGGCACACGAGGCCGGGCTCAAAAATATCTTAGTAACCGCCGGTTACCTACAAGCCGAACCCGCGCGTGAGTTGCTGCGGCATATGGATGCGGCTAACGTAGACCTGAAGGGATGGCGCCCAAGCTTTTACCGCGAACTTGGCGGTGGACTCGAACCGGTGCTTGAGTTTCTCCACATAGCTAAGGAGCTGACTCATCTGGAGGTCACAACACTTTTGATACCGGGTAGAAATGACGACCCGAACGATCTTGGCGAGCTGTTTTCATTCGTAGCGGAGCTCGGAACCGATATCCCACTGCACATCTCTGCATATCACCCGGTACCAGGAACTGAGTTCGATGCACCTGCCACTCCTCCGGAAGCCATTCTGGAGGCCATGTCACAGGCAGCTACCTACCTGCATTACGTCTACCCGGGAAATATTACAGCACCAGCGCACACCACCTGTCCGTCCTGCAACAAACAGGTAATCCGCCGCCACGGCTACCACGTGAGCCGACCGGGACTCACAAAGTCCGGCGGCTGCTCATCATGCGGGGCCAAGATCATCATCTGTTAAAGCCTTTCACTTCAGAGAGTACTTGACAGATCCGCGGTGTTCCGGTACTGTCCTGTATCGAAACGTATTCCCCTGTAGCTCAGTTGGTAGAGCGGGTGGCTGTTAACCACTAGGTCGTTAGTTCGAGTCTAACCGGGGGAGCTATCACGCCTTTGTAGGCGAATACATACAACCCCGGAGTAATCCGGGGCTTTTTTTGCTTCACGCTCAGAACAGTTCCAAGCGCATGAGCTTTCACTTCACGCTCGGCTTTTATTCTTAATACCCACCTACAACTGCCCGATATACCACGTAGACCCAGCCCAGCACGCCGTGAACCATGGCCCAGACAATGCTCTGATTCACCGAAAAGCTAATAACCATGGCCAGCGCCGAGCCAAACCCAATACCAGATTTAACCACCGACTCTTTGTAAACCAAATGCCTCATTCGTCACTCCTTTGGTGCACCAATTCTGATTGCCCGCGGTGATTTTTGCAACCCGCATTTCCTAAGCCGCGTTATACTTGCACCTACGGCGACCGTAGGTAGAGCACTAGATCGAACCAATCTTTGGAAACGGGAGTAAGAACATGCCGAGTTTAGAGGACATTGCCGATGGCGGGCCACTTAGCCTAGAGAGTCTAAGATCAATTGAGGCGTTCCTGCTCAATACTCGTGCGCTTGAGCCTGATACAGCTCGCAAGCAAATTGGTTGGTTTGTTCGCGAACTAGGAATTGACAACTACTACTTCCAGACCACCGCAATTGAAGATATGAGCCGCCATATTCTTACCTTAGGTGCTGCTGAGGTTGTCGCGAAACACGGCGGCGAGGGTGTGGCCATTCAGGTCATAAATGAGCAAAGTGACAAGGCGATCTACATTGTTGAAGACCGTGAGTACCGTGTCCTTGAGATTGAAACACGCATTGAGGAACGGTATCAGGGATTTCGCATTGAGAGTTACTCCACTCGACTGACTTCACGTGGTTTCGCGCTCCGGTTTTATATCTGCACTAGCGCACACTACACCCAGAACGAACACAGCTCGAGTTCGTCTCATTCAGAGCTTGAGATTAGTCTGGACACCAAGCTGCGCGAGTCAACCTTTTTGAACCATGCACCGGCCGCCTTTCTTTCGCGCTCAGCACCCGAGACCATAGAACGATACCGGCAGGTCTGGCTGCGGCTACACCAGCGACTTACACCGGTTACAACGATCTCAGCGAAACCAGACAGTGGCGAGCTCCGGGTCATGGTAGGCCTCCACCGCGGCGCACTCCAGCAGACGCTTACGGGTTACAGCTACCTCTTTCGGCGTCTTGAGATCCCGGTAAAACGCCGATATATCGAGCCATTTGCCGACGGTACCTTGGTTCTTAGCTTCTACATTGACCCGCCCGCAACTGAGGCAGCGCAGCGCCTGAGCCGGGAACTGAACGCAGTAGCCATTCTTCCGCGTAACCCTATCACTGCCTTGTTCACCAACCACGGACTGTCGGCCGAGGAAACCTTGTACGCAATTGCGGCAGCCGTCTATACCCATCAATTTGTCTCAGAGCTCTCCGAAGGCTACGCGGTGCTGCAGGATGCCGTGAAACACAACCCCGAGGCCGCAGGAATTCTGGAGACACTTCAGGCAGGTTTTACCAAAAACACCTTCTCCAATGCCCGGATTCAGAGCACCGTGATCAAACACGCGGGTGTGGTTCGTGCTTTGTTTCGACATTTTCAGGCGCTCAACAAACCACCACAGCCTCTCGGCGCAGATGAAGGTCGGCATGCTCAGGAGCGGGCTGAGTTTGAGCAACTGATTGAACGTGATGTTCCGTATCACCGCGACCGTACAATCTTGCGCTATTTTTTGCGTTTCAACGAGTATGTGGAGAGCTGTAACTTCTTCCGTACCGACAAAGCTGCCTTGAGTTTCCGCTTGCGGCGCGGTTTTCTGTCGGACAGCGACTATCTTGAGGAACCATACGGTGTGTTTTTTGTGGTTGGACGCCAGTTCATTGGGTTTCATGTCCGTTTTCGTGACATCTCGCGCGGTGGAATTCGCATTGTGCGAAGCCGTACAGCAGATGCGTATGGTCGCAATATCGACTCTGTATTCCAGGAAAACTACAATCTAGCGGCAACTCAACAGCGGAAGAATAAAGATATACCTGAAGGCGGAGCTAAGGGCATTTTATTGCTCAACCCTGAGTTTGCTACCGGTGAGCTTTCCGCAGAGAACGCTTTTCGCGCCTATGTCGACTCCCTGCTTGATCTACTCCCCGGTACCGATGATGAAGGCCCACTCAACGATGCGGTATGGGGAACCGAGACACACATTCCCACAACGACCTCCAAGAGCGACGAAGCCCTTTTTCTTGGGCCGGATGAAGGCTCGGCTGGGCTTATGGACTGGGCCGCACTTCACGCCCGCAGGCGCGGTTATCCATACTGGAAGAGCTTCACAACCGGCAAGCCACCATCCTTAGGAGGATTGCCACATGACCGCTACGGTATGACAACGCGCAGCGTTCACACCTTTGTCTTGGGCGTGCTTGAGAAGCTTGGTCTCAAGGAAGAGGAAGTAACGAAAATTCAAACCGGTGGTCCGGACGGCGATCTTGGCAGCAACGAGATTCTGGTTTCACGTGATACCACCTTGGCGGTTGTTGACGGCAGTGGAGTTGCCTATGATCCGCGCGGTTTGGATCGCAGCGAGCTGCGCCGCCTTGCCACAGCACGTCTGACCATTGAGCAGTTCAACCGAGACTTACTGAGCCCTGAGGGCTTTTTTGTAGGTGTTGGGGATCGGGATCTGCAGCTGCCGGATGGGAGTCTTGTGGCCAACGGAGAGGAGTTTCGCAACCGTTTCCATTTGAGCCCCTATTTCCGTGCCGATGTATTTGTGCCCTGTGGTGGTCGCCCGGGCGCTATTACGGTAGCGAACTGGAAAAGCCTTATTGACGACTCAGGCAAAGCACGGGTGCGGATCATAGTAGAGGGAGCCAACCTCTTCATTACCCAGGAAGCGCGACTACGCCTTGAGGGGGCGGGAATACTTGTCTTTAAAGATGCGTCTACGAACAAGGGGGGTGTTACCAGTTCCTCTTTTGAGGTCTATGCGGGTCTATCGCTTTCAGACGAACAGTGGAGCACCGAAATGTGCTTTGAAGAGCAGGAGTCCGAGTTCCGCCTCGCTCTGGTAAAAGAGATCACGGACCGAATAGAGCGGAATGCACGGGCAGAGTTTGAACTCATGTGGAAGGAGCACGAAGCGCGCACGACGCCTTTCACCCTGCTTTCCGACCAAGTCAGTGCACGCATTAACCGCATTGCCGACGCCGTTATGAACTCTCCATTCCTCAAGGACAACAAACTCCGCAGGCACATGATCACCCGTTATACGCCACACATCCTCCTGGAGGCTGTTGGAATGGAAGCACTGGTCAAACGAGTCCCGTCTGCATATCTTGATGCCGTGACGGCAGCCTCAATTGCATCTGATTTCGTGTATAAGCATGGACTTGGCGCTTATGAAGTAGAGTTTGCCGAATACCTTCAGCAGCTACAGGATGAATAGGGAGGATCCTATGCGAACAGGACACCACACAGCACGCCTGGCTGGTCTTTTCTGGACAGTTATGGCGCTGCTTTTTTCCATAGTTCCATTAAGCGCGCAGAACACGAGTGAGCAAAGAGCCGAGCTCGACCTTATGCATGAGCGCGACGAACACCAAGGTATTGTAGAGCAGATTGACGCTGCCTTGGGCCGTGCCGCACCTGGGAGAGAGCGTGCTGAGCTCTACTGGCGCCGCGCGCGGGCCGAACTCAGCGTCTCCGACCTGGGCCGCTACACCGGTGCCGTTCGTGACGATCAAGCCCTTGAGTTGCTCGAACAGGCCGAAGGCTTTGCCAAGCAAGCCATAGCCGAAGATCCTGGCCTTGCGCAGCCCTATTTCTGGAAGGCCGCTGCAATTGCGCAAAGGGGGCAGATTCGAGGGGTGCTGAACTCTTTGTTTATGGCGGGCGATGTCCGTGACGCGGCACTTGAAGCCCTTGAACGCAACGCCGAGTTAGGCGAGGTGCACTACCTCTTGGGGCAACTTTATCGTGAACTACCCGGCCGTCCATTATCCTTTGGAAACGCCGCGTACGCGGTATCCTTTGGCCGCAAGGCCGTTGAACTTCACGAGCAGCATTACAACTCAGGTGAGCTACCCTACCGCTACTATGACTACTATACCCAGCTTGCAAAGTCACTCAGGGCTCGTAACTGGAACTCAGGCCGTCGCACCTCGCGCGCCAACTCCATGCGCGGTGCGTACCAATCTGCGTCAAATAATTTCGACCGCTATTCAAACTACGAAGGAACAGTCGACCTCCGGTCCGAGACTGACAGACAGGAAGGCAAGCGCATGCTTGACTGGGTGATATCGGAGCTGGAGGCTAAGCCGAGCCTCAGCGTTCGACAGCGGCGTAGTCTAGAGGAAGCACGCGAACTCGAGGCAGAACGCTGGTAAGTTCAGGCCACCAATCCGTTTACTCGACCGAGGATAAAGACTCGTCCGGGTTCAATTCTCCCAACTCGAGCACTTCCCGCCCAAGAGCTCTGTTCCACTAGGCTTGTGAGTTCCGGCACGACATATGCCCTGCGGATGGAAAGTGCTCCGTCGTAGGCTGCAAAGCTGTCACGCAAAATGATTGGCGCTAAAGCCCGGTATGCGAGATAGGATCTGCGTGAACGCTCAAGATCATTGCACAACAGGAGTCCGCTACACATATTCCTACTATAATCCAGAAAGGACGTGAGCTGTTCTTCCCGCAAATGATGAAGAAAATGATTGTTGATAATGTAGTCATAGGGCGGGCCGTCTAAATCAAAAACCGAACGCTCCAGCACGCGTATAGAGTCAAAACTTGCACATGCCTGCCGCGCAAAGGCTGCCACGCGCGGATCCGCCTCGCAGCAGTCCACACTAACTCGTACCCCCGCGGTGCGCCCCGAGCGCCTCACCAGATACCGGGCAATATCACCCCCACCAGCCCCAACATCCAATACTCGAGCCTGAGATAACCCGCGCCGCTGCATGTCGCGAATGAGGTATCGATCAAGAAGAAACCTGGTTCGTGAGAAGCAGTTGTTCAAGAGCGGGAACTGACGCAGTGTGCGCCGTAGTTGTCGCTCATCGCTGTCGGGTAAATCCATAAGCTCGGCGTGGTAGACTTTGCGCGAGAGATCCGGCCACCACGGTGTGGCCTGTGGCCTCTTCATCTAAACCGCCTCGAGTATTGCCGACTCAACCGTGAGGCCGGGGCCGAATGCGGCCGCAAAAATCAGTCCGGCATCACCCTGCTCCAGAATGCGCTTCAGGACAAAAAAGATCGTGGCCGAACTCATATTGCCGTACTCTCGTAGCACCGCAAAGGAGTTATCGAGGGCGCCATCCTTAAGCTCGAGGGCCTTGGCTGCGCGGTCAAGAATTGCACGGCCGCCAGGATGAATTGCCCAGGTTTGGACATCGTCACGTGTATGTTCAACCTGAAGAAGAAGGTCGTCGACAACCGTAGCAATATTCTTTTGAATAAACTTGGGCACATACGCAGAAAGCCGCATGTCAAAAGCCTGAGAGCCAATTTTCCAGGCCATATCTGCAACGCTATTATCAATAACCCGAGATGCATACCCATGCAGGGCTAAAGCATTCCGTCCCTTGGTTAGGCCTGCTTCGGCACTCATGAGGGTTGCGGTCACGCCGTCGGCGAACAAGGCATTTGCAACCATAATGTCGGTCTCTGCCTTGAGTTGCAAATGCAAGGAGCAGAGCTCGGCGTTAACAATAAGAACTCGGGCCGTTGGGTCGGCAGTGCAGATACTGTGCGCCAGCTTCATGGCCGGAAAGGCAGCATAACACCCCATGAAACCCAGATGAAACCTATGAAGCGAGGACGAAAGCGGAACCTGTTGCATAATATCAAAGTCGAAACCAGGTGCGGAGAAGCCAGTGCAACTGACCGTGATCAAGTGAGTAATGCTGTGAGGGTCTATACCAGGGCGCGAGTCAAGGAGAGTTTGCACTGCCTCAATTGAAAGGCTACGCGCATGACGTATAAATAGATCATTTCGCTGCTCTAAGCCCGGTTCGGGTTCAAGCTCGGCGTTCTGGGCGTAAAACTCAAAATCGGCCGGTTCTTTGTCATAATCCTCAATGACTGTGTGGCGTTTATCAATTGCTGTGCCTTCATACACTCGGTTAAGAAAACTCTTCTGTGCCTCTGTATATCGAGACAACCGAGTTACAAAACGTCGAGCATAATCCTGGGTGTAGGATTTCCGTGGAACAGCGGTTGCGATATCTGTAATGTATACTGCTTTGTTCATGTTTGACATAGACAGCAGTCTACAGTAGCTTCTCGCAAGGAACAAGCAGATGAACGCACGAAATCAAAAACCTAATAAAGCTCCGAACGACACAGCGAAATCTGATATTTTTGCATCGGCCGAGTCCAAGCGTGACTACAACCGGCAACTCTTTAGCACCGTAGCTCCGCGCTACACGACCGCAACCAGGGTGCTATCCTTTGGTCGGGATCAGGCATGGAAACGGGATTTGTTGCAGGAGTGTGAGAACCGTCTCTCCGAGGCCCAAGCACCTGGGGGTGAAGCACACAGTGCTCAAGCGCGCAGCGGAGCTGGTATGCGCATTCTTGACCTTGCGTGCGGAACCGGGGATCTTACACTCGCGCTGGCTGAGCGTTTTCCGCAGGCCGATGTACTGGGGGTGGATCTGAATCCTGAGATGCTGGCCGAAGCCGTGCGTCGTCTACAGGCCCGGCATGGCAATGTTCGCTTTGTTGAAGCAGACATGGGATCGCTTCCTTACGAGGAAAATCAATTCACGCTCATCACAGCCGGTTACGCGTTGCGCAATGCGCCGGAGCTGTCACGCACACTTCAGGAGATATCCCGTGTACTGCAGCCGGACGGTTTGCTTGCAATACTGGAATTCTCCCGGTCGCCTGTCCCCGCCTTGAGCTACATCTCTATCTCTCTGTTGCGCTTCTGGGGCAGTCTTTGGGGCTTACTCCTCCATGGAGATGCTTCGGTGTACGGCTACATAGCACGAAGCCTGGCCCACTATCCCGACCGCGCGCGTTTCAACGAACTTCTATCCGAGTACGGATTTAATCCCCCAGAACGCCGACTTCGAATGTTTGGTCTGTTGGAGTTATGTTTCACGCACGGAACTGCCCGATAGCACGTGCATAGCACGCCGATATGGAATGGTTCGCATTGCAAAATGTGACGCAATGTGTTTCTGCAGTGGGGAGTTGAGGGCTGCTTGGATAAGAGTGCTGCGGAGGCCTGAGCCTATGCGCCCACGAAGAGAACCTATATGGGTACCAATTCCGGCCCGTGATGCTGCAGATGAGCCCGCCCGCAGTCGAGCCTTGGTGTACACCTTTCGAGCCTGATCCAAGGAGAGGATCCCTGCTCCGGCGTTGGAGGACTGCGCGGCGTTCGAAGCCCGCAGGAGAGAAGTTAGTAGCTCGGACAGGAGTTCAGCATCTGCAATGCCGGAGTTCATTCCTTGGCCGCCAATGGGAGACATCGCATGCAGTGCATCTCCGGCAAGAAAGCACCTTCCTACCGCCGCCCCAACGGCTATTCGCTTAACCGGTTGAAAACTGCTTCTCCAGGAACAGTCCTCACTGCGCAGAGAAAATCCAGTCCTCTCATGAACAAGTTGTTCAAGCATTGCCAGAATACTATCTGCATCTTTTGCATCACTACTGGAAAGATTTTTGGCAGAATCTGTAGAAAGCTGCGCTATCCAACGTCTTTTTCTTCCTGGCAGCGGGAATGACTCAACCGCGCCGGAATTTGTGAACCACAAGTGAGCGTCGGCCCCCAGCGAGCTTCTGTCATGAAAGTCACCCATGACAAAGTGGTACGGCATGTAGTTTGGTTGAGTTGCCAGTCCCAACTGCGCAGCCAGGGATCCACGAAAACCATCGGCGCACACAACATACTCGGACTGCAGTTCGGCGACATCTGAAGACGCTGAGACCTCTGACACATGTGAGACCTCTGAGTACCCTGGGCTCGTGCCTAATGGGATACCGCTCCCAGCACGCCGGAGATTCAACCGGACTGACTCCTGGTGTGTGACTGCTTCAGACAGGTGCTTGACAGACCATCCCTCATGCACCACAACTCCATTTCTGCTCAGGTACCGTAGAAGCAGCTCCTCTGTATCTACCTGAGGGAGGACTAGAATATACGGATGCCGACCCGATATTTCAGAGAACCTGAGATGTCCAAGCGCGCGGTGTTCGTTATGCACATACGCTGACCGTACCTGCACTCCCCGCTCAAGCATTGCGGTCGTAAGTCCAATTCGCCCTAATATTTCAAGTGATGCCGGTGTTACCCCTATGGCGCGGGAGCCTTCCGGCCGCTCAACCCGACGTTCTACAAGCGTTGGCACGGCACCCTGCTTAGCACATAACGCCGCCACAGTCATTCCAACTGGCCCCGCACCGACCACAACTATCTGCTCCATGCCTAAGAATGTAGCCATGATGAACCACTCAGGCTATACTTACAGCTACATTCTCAAAGGAGCATCTTTGTGCGCTACCTTGAAGTTCGCCTTGCGGGCAGCTTTCGTGACACCGGCCCCCTTGTTCCGGGCATAGCTCCACCGAGCTCACCACAGACATTCCGCTACGACCGGTTTCTGGAGACCGTACAAAGGGTAATCAGATCCCGGAGAATTCAACGCGTATGTATACGCTGTGAACCCAGTTTCACCAAGTCAGGGTATGCCGGTCTACAAGCGGTTCGACGAGAACTCGAGCGCCTCCGCAACTCCGGCACGGAACTGGAGTTTTTTGCAATGGAGTACGGCGCTGGTGAGTTGTATTTGGCGTCGGTGTGTGACGTCCGCTGTATTCACCCACTTGGTTCCTTCTCTCTCCTTGGGTTAGCATCCGAACTCTTATTCTTCCGTAAACTACTTGCCGAAAGCAAGATAGGCATTGAGGTATTCCGCCGCGGCCGCTATAAGTCTGCTGCAGACTCACTAAAGCACGACCGAATTGACCCACTGAGCAAGGAACAATACGACGAACTACAAAGACAGCGGTGGGAAACAATTTCTATGCGCGCCGCCGAGGCCCTACGTCAGCCAATTAAGAATCTGGAATCACAAACTGAGCGTGGGGTGATCTCAGCAGCCGAAGCTGTCGAGAAAGGTTTTTGTACCGCACTCGCAACACCTTCCGAGCTACAGGCTAAACGATCCGCAGCTAAGGAAAAACCTGCGAAAGCCTTGCGACTAAAAGGCCGGTACGGCCGCGGCAAACGAATTGCCGTACTGTGTTTTGAGGGCGCAATTATTGATGGGCGTTCGCGGCGCCTGCCACTCATGGGGCAGGCCGTCGGTGATGAAAACTTCAGCGCCTATATAGAAAAACTGCGCAAGAATCGGCGGATTGCCGGAGTTATCCTGCGCATTAATTCCGGCGGTGGTTCGGCCACAGCATCTGAGAATATTTATCAAGCACTTCAACGACTCGCCATGGAAAAGCCACTCTACGCATCCATGGGCACGGTAGCAGCCTCTGGTGGTTACTGGATATCTCTTGCCGCCCAGCGGACCTTTGCCGAAAGCCTAACCGTTACCGGCTCCATAGGGGTCATTCGCATCTTGGTCAACCTACGTGATATGCTCCGGCGCTTTGGAATCACGGCCTCCACCCTCAAAACGCACCAGTCGGCCGACTTCCCAAGTTCGCTGCGGAAGCCCAACGGCGACGAACGCCGAATGCTGGAAGAAGAAATGGAAAGAATCTACCAAGCATTTATTGACCGCACCGCAGAGTCACGCAAGCGCCCACCTTCTGAGATCACGCCACTCGCCGAGGGGCGCGTATGGTCGGGGCATGACGCGGTACGCCTTGGACTCGTGGATGAAGTCGGCGGACTTCCGGACGCCATTGAGGATCTGCGGCGCTCACTGGGTATTCGATCCGCGCGAGTTGAGTTCCATCCTCGCATTCGCCGGACCTTTGTGCAGCGGCTGCTGAGCAGTAGCGGAAGCACATCTATGGTCGATGGAGGAGCTCGCATGGGTGTAGATATCGGAGGCAGCTCGGCAGATGTTACGAATTTCTTTGCACGCCCAATGCCAATCGAGCCGGATATGCTGGTTCAAACGGCCGTACGTGAGCTGGGGAGGCACCTACTCTACAACCCGGCAGCCCTCAATGGTGTCAATCAAGACAGGTAGACCAAAGAGTTCGTAGCGTCCCAGATAGTCTTCTTGGCCTTCTGGCATCTCACCCAAACGAGCCCTGTAGGCCTGAATGAGACGATAGGTACTCACCGACATAACAACATGCCCAAACGGCTCACCGGCTTCACTACGGGCCTTTATCTGACTGTAGATTGAAAGTATCAGCTCCTCCGCGCGCGGTTCACTTGAGCCAGCTGCCATTCCTTGAGATTCCGCTGTTGTTTCTTTTCCTTCGGATTCCTGGTCTTTCATGGGCTCCTTGCCAATAATCTACAACATGAGTACCCTGCACGGCGACGGGGGTTACTATGAGTTTTATTGAATTACCCGACGTCGATGAGGACTGGAGCACCCTCCCGGTCACCGACGAAGCGGTCTTGTGTTTTATAACGGTCAAGGACCAGATTCTGCTCATTCATAAACTACGCGGACTGGGTGCCGGCAAAATAAATGGCCCAGGTGGTAGACTCGAAGCCGGGGAAAGCTACATTGAAGCGGCTATCCGCGAGACCGAGGAGGAAGTTGGCCTCACCCCACACCAACTTATTCCCATTACCCGACTCCATTTCCGCTTTCTAGATGGGTACAATCTACGAGCACTTGTCTTCCGTGCCTACGACTTCAGTGGCTCCCTTACCCCAACTCCGGAAGCAATTCCCTTCTGGTGTACAATCTCTGAGATACCCTACGACCGCATGTGGGAAGATGACCGACACTGGTTACCTCGCGCCCTAAACGGTGAGTACCTGAATACCCGTTTCACCTTTGACGGTGACCGAATGCTCGGCAAGCACATGAGCATTGTCTCCCCAGAGAGTCTAGTTCACGATAGTTTGTCTTGCTCAGAAGCGCGTGCGAGTACAAAGAGATAGTCCGACAGTCGGTTAAGGTAGTTCTGCGACTCAGCAAGGTTACTCATGTGGCGCTCACGAATACAGCGTACAATGCTTCGCTCAGCCCGTCGGCACACCGTTCGCGAAACATCTATATACGCCGAACACCTCTGCTCGCCAGGGGTAATAAACTGGCGCCCAATCTCGGTACGATCTAGGAGGCGCTTGAGATGCAACTCCAGGTTCTCTATGTCACCCGGCTCGACCTTACGAATCTTTTTGTAAAGTGGATCACCTGCTGGAGTTGCCACCTGCGCACCTATTTTGAATAACACCTGCTGTGCCTCAAAAATGGTGTCACCAACATGCAGTTCGCCCAGTTCGGCCCGCACAACACCAAGAGCGGCTGTCAACTCGTCAACATCGCCCAGAGCCTCAAATAACATGTCATGCTTTGAACGCCGTTCACCGTTGTAGAGACCGCTTTCACCCCTATCACCCCCTCGGGTGGTGACCTTGTTGAACTCGATCATTTCTTAACACCAGTGGGTTTTAATATCGACCTTGAAGTTCCCGAATCTCCTCGAACTGCCCCAGTTTTGCTATTGCTTTTTGCTGAATCTGCCGCACCCGCTCGCGGGTTATACCCAAGGCTTTGCCGGTCTCTTCCAATGTACATGCTCCGTTGCCTCCCAGACCGAAACGCAGCTGAATAATGCGCATTTCGCGTTCACTAAGTTGCAACAAAACCTCGTTCAAAGTCTCCTGTAAAGTCAAGTGAAAAGCCATATCAAAAGGCTGTTCACTTCTATGATCCTCAAGGAGCTCCGCCAGGCTGGTGTTGCTTTCTTCATCTACGGCGGCATCAAGGGATGTTGCATCCTGCGAGAGCATGAGAATGTCGCCAACTTTTCTGTTGGAAACAGCAAGGTACTTAGAAACTTCGTAGGGGCCTGGGTCACGGCCAAGCTCTTGAGTAAGGTGGCGTGCTACTAAGTACCATTTCTTGATCATGTTCAGCATGTTGAGCGGAATGCGAATGACCTTTCCTTTGTCGGCGAGGGCCTTGACAATTGCCTGCCTAATCCACCATGTGCCGTATGTTGAGAACCGACAGCCCTTTCGGTAGTCGTAGCGTTCCACCGCCTCAATGAGGCCGATATTTCCTTCGTCTATGAGATCCATAAAGGCGAGTCCGCGGTTCCTATACTTTTTTGCTATGGAAACTACGAGTCTCAGGTTTGCATTAATCATGACGTTCTTACGTTCTACGAGGAGTCGTTCAAGATCGGCACTCCGAGAATCATAGTCTTCTTTGTCAACTTTGTCGGTCTTATAGGCCTCAACTAATTCCGCAAGTTCCTCACGCAATGCCTCAATGTCACGCCCTATTTGCTGTTCCTTCTCCTGGTTCAACAAAGGATAGTTGGAGATTTGCCGCAGATAGTAGGACAGCGGATCGTTTTCGTATTCCTGATTCATTGAATCCGCGCCGTTTCTGGCCACGATCACCCCCTCGGAGCTGTAGTTGGATCTATAAAGCTATTGTTCTTCCAGACACTGAAGTACAGACGTGAACTCTCTTCGGCCGGTGCGCGCCCCAGTGTGGCAATTTCATTCCCGGCCCGGACCATCTCACCCACGCTAACCTGCACGCGTTCATTTCCACCATAGACATATATGTAGCCGGTCGCAGACTGCACAAACACGACCTGTCCAAAAGTTGAATGTGGTCCCGCATACACGACCCGCCCAGAGGCTACCGCCTGTACCGGGTCACCCGGAGTACCCGATATCGCAACACCACGAAACTTTCCGTCAAGTCGCTCACGGGATCCTGGGTGCGGCCAGTACCCCTCGGCATCGATTACCGTTGTGGAAGCAACCGTTGGTCGTGTGGCACCACCAGAGTCTGCGGTTGACGCGCCGGAGGATACACTGGAGGAATCACTGGAAGATGCAGGTCCGGTGTCGCTTGACCTGGACGGCGTTGAAGCTGTTCCGGTGGCGGAGGTCGAGTCAGGTGCACCAGAGTTGCCTGTGAACGGCACATACAACACGCGGCCGATTCTGAGGATATCGCCTTCTTCTAAGTTGTTAAGGGAACGCAGTTCGGTCACCGACGTGCTATGGCTTCGCGCTATACCATACAAGGTGTCCCCAGCCTTGACCTCATAAAGACCCGGAATCCTTAACCGCATACCAACACGAATACGAGTAGGGTCGGTAATGTTGTTTGCGTCCTTGAGAGCCTCAACGGGAACTTCATACCGCCTGGAGATTGAGAAAAGTGTTTGTCCGGTTTCCACTACGTGGTAGAGCTCATCAGCTCCGATTGAGTGAGAGAAAACAAGAGCAAGTGCAATTATGCAAACGAGCCTAGAGTTCATACTATTGTCTATGTTCGGAATAATTGGCGAAAAATGTAGAGTTGTAACCCGAGAAGTTTGAGATTTTGCCGGTGACTCTTTAGAGAGCCACCGGCATTGCATGTTGCCTAGTGCAGATTAGCGTCCAAGTGTCTCATAGAGTTCAAGCGTACGACGAGCAATCCCTTCCCAGCTGAAGATTTCTTCCACTCGTCGACGGCCAGCTTCCCCCATGGCCGCGGCTCGAGCTGAATCACCGGCCACCGAGTTAATGGCCGCGGCAAGTTCAGCGGCAAAGGCGTCGGGATCACGGGGGTCGTGAGGTGCGGTATCCGAGATCTCCGGATCCACCAGGAGACCGGTCTCACCATGCACGACAACCTCTTTAATTCCACCAACTGCGCTTCCAACCACGGGAGTTCCGCAGGCCATTGCTTCCAGATTAATGATTCCAAATGGTTCGTAGATTGAGGGACAGCAGAACACCGTGGCCTGCGCATAGAGCTGAATAACGGTGGCCCGTGGCAGCATTTCCGGAATCCAGACCACACCGCTGCGTTCCTCACGCAGTTCAGCCACCATGTCCTCCAGCTCACGCCGCATCTCAGGGGTGTCGGCATCACCGGCACACAACACCAGCTGTATGTCAGGATCAAGACTGTGAGCCGCCTTGAGAAGGTACAGCAGCCCTTTCTGCCGTGTCATGCGACCAACGAACAACACAAAAGGTTTTTCAGGGGTTATGCCGTAGTTGTGAAGCACCTCTGCATCACCTCCAGGCGAGTACTCGTGTATATCTATTCCATTGTAAATGATCTCGATCTTGTCCGGGTTTACCGAGGGGAACAACCGAATAATATCGTCCCGGGTACTACCGGACACAGCAATAATTCTGTCCGCGGTTTCGAGAGCCGTGCGTTCTACCCAGCTTGAGAGATCATAACCATGACCCAGTTGCTCCCGCTTCCAAGGCCGCAGCGGTTCAAGCGAGTGTACCGTAATGACAAGAGGCAAACTGTAGAGCTGCTTTGCAACCAAGCCACCAAAGTGAGCGTACCAGGTGTGACAATGCACTACATCGGCCTCAATTCCCTTGCCATTCCAGAGCAGACCAGTGGAAAGTGCTTTAAGGGGAGAAACAAACTCAGGCGGACATCCGTCATACTCGGCGCCCGTCAACTTGTTGCCACTGACCTTCAGTTTACCACCAAGCAGATTCTCGTCTTGGTCGTGAAAACTACGCACCTCAACATCTGCAATGCGAGCCATCTCCTTGGAGAGATACTCCACATGCACTCCCGCTCCGCCATACACATGGGGTGGGAACTCGTTGGTCATGAACACTACCTTCATCGGCTACACTCCTCACGTATTAGATGCAATTTCATTCGCCTTCATGCACACGCTCATGCATACGCTCATGCACACGGCAGATGGAGATAAATCCCAAAAAAGAAACATGCACTTCCACCCAACACAAACAGATGCCAGGCTGCATGATGAAAAGGCACCTTCTTCAGCGCGTATACAAGAGTTCCGGCTGTGTAGGTAAGGCCTCCAGCGATAGACCAATACAATAGCTCAACTGGGAGCACCGCTACGACATCGCGCCAGATGAATACTATCATCCAACCCATGAGAAGGTAGAGCAGTACATGGACTATGCCGTAACGTCCCCAGAAAACCAGTTTGAAGATAATACCGAGCACCGTGAAGCTCCATGCCCCAATCAAAACGCCGTACCCATGCACTCCACCAACGCTCAGCATGATCGGAGTATAGGTGCCAGCTATGAGCATGTAGATGGTGCTGTGATCCATAATTCGGCACACACGTTTGAAAACTGGCCCTGTAGCGAGGTGATAGATACTCGAAGAGGAGTAGAGCAGAATCATGGAGGCGCCGAAGACCGAGGCTCCAACAATGCTGCGCGAGGTAGCGCACTCGGTCATAGCCTGTTGTACCAATACAATCGTGCCAATAACGCTCAATATCGCCCCAAGCAGGTGCGTGTAACCGCTTGCAAGGTCGTCCGCACGATTGAAGTTGGAGTGAAGTGTAATGTGCTCTATAAAACGGTCACGTAACGAAAGCTGTTCCGACATAAGTTGCAGTTCTCCTTTCTGAGTCAGTCTCACGACTGAACTCCGGCTGCGGCAAACAGGCGATTGGCACGTGCGCCAGCCTTGGCGTAGATCTCGGCCTCGTCGAACAAGGTGAGCCGCCCGTCACGCAGGAGCTCTACCCCATCCACCATAACTCCTGATACTTCACTCCCATACGCACTATACACCAAAGCGGCTTGTGGATCATGCAGCGGCTGAAACTGCGCATGCTCCAGATCAATGAAGATCAAGTCGGCTCGATGTCCCGTCTTGATACGTCCAATCACGGTATCAAGGCTCAGTGCGCGGGCTGCGCCCTCCCCTGCCAAGCTCAGGGCCTGAGGCGCCGGAAGCGCGGTGGTGTCTCCCTGCCGACCCTTCTGCAACAAGGCCGCGAGCCGGATTTCCTCCCACAGATTGAGATTGTTGTTACTTGCGACCCCGTCGGTGGCGACTCCAACCGGAACCTTGGCTAGGAGGAGCTCGCTTACTGGCGCAATGCCGTTACCAAGTTTCATATTGCACTGGGGGTTGTGGGCAACCGCGACATTGGCCTCAGCCAGGATGCGAATATCCTCCGAGTTCAAATGCACACAGTGCGCAGCCAATAAGGAGTGCTCGCCAATAATCCCAAGGTCTGCAAGAAAACGCACTGGTGAGACGCCGTGCTCGGCATAGGACTGTTCAACCTCGGCTTTACTCTCGGACAGGTGTGTATGAAGGCCTATGCCCTCACTCCGCCCGGCCGCAGCAATCTCCTTAAGATACTCTGCATGACAGGTATAAGGGGCATGGGGCGCCAAGAGCGTGCTGATCCTTCCATCGGCAGCACCGTTCCATCTACGGCAGAACTCCACAGAATCTTGTAGCGCTGCCGCTGGATCCGGCAAGAAAGAGAAGAGCCCTTGCGCCACAACCGCACGCATACCCGAGGCCTCAAATGCCTCGGCCGCGCTCTGCATGTGAAGATACATGTCGCAGCAGCAGGTGGTGCCACTTCGTAACATCTCGACCGTTGCGAGCATGGTGCCCCAATAGACATCCTCAGGGTCAAGATGA
>REEM01000244.1 GCA_007695055.1 Spirochaetaceae bacterium
CGGCGCCCACTCAACGCCGAGTTCGGGGTAGCGCCCGGGCGCGGTCTTTATGTCCATAGCAACATAGGTGACCGCCTCAAGCCGGAGTATCTCTGCAAGTGACTGCGGCAGGGCGCCGGAGGTGTCAACCTTGACCCCAAGGCCCAAGGCGCCAATCTTGGTAATGAGCTGCGGCAGGTCGGCGTGGAGCAGCGGCTCCCCGCCGCTTATGACCACACCGCTAAGCAGGTTGGCACGCTTGCGAAGAAAAGCCAGCACCTCCGCTGCCGGGAGAAAGCTCTCCGGCAGCGGCCCCTGCACCAGCTCCGGGTTGTGGCAAAAGGGGCAGCGCAGCGGGCAGCCGTGGGTAAAGACTACGGCTGCCAGCCTTCCGGGAAAGTCTATGAGGCTGGTCTTGCGTAGGCCCAGATACTGGAGTGCCATAGCTGCGGCCTATCTCTCGTTTACAACAAAGGTGCGGCGGCCTGCAAACTCATTGCGCTTGCCGTTGTTCCAGTTCTTGAGCGAGCGGTAGTAGCCGACAATGCGGGAGTACACCTCGGTCTCCTTGCCGCAGCGCGGGCAGCTATGGTGCTCCCCGGCAATGTAGGCGTGCTCGGGACAGATAGAAAAGGTTGGCGATATCGTGAAGTAGGGTAGGCGGTAGTTCTGCGCAATGACCCGCACCAGCTCGGCACAGGCGGCCGGGTCATGAATTGCCTCGCCCAGAAAGGCGTGAAAGACCGTGCCGCCGGTGTACTTGGTCTGGAGCTCGTCCTGCAGATCAAGCGCGTCAAAAATGTCCTCGGTATAGCCTACCGGCAGCTGAGTTGAGTTGGTGTAGTAGGGGTGTTCCTCGCCCGCGCTCACTATATCGGCAAAGCGCTCTTTGTCATGTTTGGCCAGGCGGTAACTGGTGCTCTCGGCCGGGGTGGCCTCAAGGTTGAAGAGCTCGCCGCTTGTTTCCTGGTAGCCAATGAGGCGCTCGCGCATGTGGTCAAGCACGCGGCCTGCAAAGGAGCGTGCTTCCGGGTTGCTTATGTCGGCACCCATGAAGTTCAGCAGCGCCTCGTTCATGCCCACAAGCCCAATGGTAGAAAAGTGGTTATCTAGCGAGCGCAGATACTTTTTGGTGTAGGGGAAAAGCCCATCCTCCAACAGCTTGTTAATGAGCTTGCGTTTTACGCTCAGGCTCTCGGCGGCAAGATCCATGAGGTGATCCAGGCGCTCAAAGAACTCCTGCTCACTCTGGGCAAGATAACCAATGCGCGGCATGTTAATGGTGACTACCCCTATAGAGCCGGTGTACTCGTCCGAGCCAAAGAGCCCACCGCCGCGTTTGCGCAGCTCACGTTTGTCCAGCTGCAGCCGGCAGCACATGGAGCGCACATCACAGGGGTTAAGGTCACTGTTGAGAAAGTTCTGGAAGTAGGGCGTGCCGTAGCGCGAGGTCATTTCAAACAGCAGCCTGGCGTTCTCTCCATCCCAGACAAAATCGGGCGTAATGTTGTAGGTAGGAATAGGGTAGTGAAAGCCGCGGCCGTCAGCATCGCCCTCCAGCATCTGCTCCAGGAAGGCACGGTTGATCATGTCCATTTCCGCCTGGCAGTCGGCGTAGGTAAAGTCCAGGGTCTTGCCGCCGACAACCGCTGGCTGCCCAGCCAGATCTGGCGGTACAGTCCAGTCCAGGGTGATGTTGGTGAAGGGTGCCTGACTCCCCCAGCGACTGGGAGTGTTTACACCAAAGACAAAGCTCTGCACCGCCTGCTTAACCTCGCCGTATGAGAGAGCATCGACCTTCACAAAAGGAGCCAGATAGGTGTCAAAGCTGGAGAAGGCCTGCGCACCGGCCCACTCGTTCTGCATGACCCCAAGGAAGTTCACCATCTGCTGCACCAGCGTGCTGAGGTGCTTTGCTGGCTTGCTTGCTATCTTGTCGGCAACGCCGCCCAGGCCCTCCCAGATCAATTGCCTGAGCGACCAGCCTGCACAGTACCCGCTGAACATGGACAGGTCATGAATGTGAAAGTCGGCGTCACGATGGGCCGCTGCCACCTCGGGTGAGTAAATGTTTCTGAGCCAGTAGTTGGCGGTAATGGTGCCGGAGTTGTGCAGAATGAGACCGCCAAGACTGAAGTTGACGTTGGCATTTTCGTTCACGCGCCAGTCTGACTGCTTGAGATAGCCGTCCATGGTCTTCTCAAAGTCCAGCATGAGCGCCTTGGTGTCACGCACCGCCTCACGATGGGCGCGGTAAATGATGTACGCCTTGGCCACCGCGGGCGGGGCAGAGCGCATGAGCACCTCCTCCACCAGGTCCTGAATCTCCTCAATTGCGGGCGCGGAGTTGGGGTGCCGCTCCTGCATGGCCTGTTCAAGTCGGGCCTCGACCTCGTCTACCAGGGCTGCAATTGTGTCAGGGGACTCGGGGTGCTTCTGGGCCTGGTAGGCCTTCTGGAGGGCCGCGGCTATTTTCTCACGGCTGTAGCCTTCCAGGCGGCCGTCGCGTTTAATAATGTGGCGAAATGTACGTGGGGCGGGTGTGTTCACAGAAAGCCTCCCAGCTTATGCATGAGCTCTATATATAGTGTTGTATCTTAATTATCGGACGATATCGACACAATATAGAGGCCCAGGTGCACTTGTCAAGTGCATGGCTTGGAGTTTTAGCCAGCCGTTCGACGCCTACTCGGATTACCACGGTCGAGCGTGCGCATGGAGTGTCCGTTACCGCGGGCCTCCACAAGCTATTAACGGTTGACGATATTGACGCGAAAGGTTACTATTTTCTTAGTATGATACAGTCTTTCGGTAACGATCAGACCGAGTTGGTCTGGCAGCGTAGGATCTCACGTCGGTTGCCGAGGGATATCCAACGGATCGCGCTCAGAAAGATGTACGTGATTCACCGTTCACGTAACCTGAATGACCTTAGGGTACCACCAGCCAATCGACTTGAGAAACTCAAAGGGTCGCGAGTCGGGCAGTACAGTATTCGTATTAACGATCAGTGGCGCATATGCTTTCGCTGGATTGGTACCGATGCCTACGAGGTCGAGATCGTCGACTATCACTAGGAGCACACATGAGCGAGGAAAGACTACCAAATATTACACCAGGAGAGATCCTTCGAGAAGAGTTCCTCCTGCCAATGGGTATTACCGCATACCGTCTCGCCAAAGATACGGGGATGCCACCGACACGCGTATCGCAAATCCTCAAGGGTAGGCGGAGGATAACCGCAGATACGGCGCTACGGCTAAGCCGGTACTTCGGTAACTCCGCTGAGTTCTGGCTTGGAATTCAGGACGAGTATGACTTGTGGGAACAGAAAGATGAGCTCTCCGAGGAGCTGGCCCGCATCCCTCGTGCTCGCCAGTCCGTTGGGACATAGCCTGGAAAGGCCCCGATATCGCAGGGTCGTTACCGCGGCCCGTTGCCACGTGGCCACTACCGCGCAGCGCGTAGTTTAGCCCGTGGCCGGAAACACCACCTTGCAGATATCTTTGAGCTCGCGGTGCCGTTGCTCATAGTCAATTCCGTAGCCAACCACAAATTCGTCGGGAATTTCAAAACAGGCGATATCGGCACTCGAGTCCATTGTCCGGCGTGACGGCTTGTCCAACAGCGAGACAATCATGATGGACTTCGGAGCGCGCGTTTTGAGGAGCTCAACCGTCTTCACCAGGGTCAGCCCGGTGTCCACGATATCCTCCAGGATGATAATGTCCTTGCCACCAATGGGCTCGTTCAGCTCCTTGAGGATCTTGACCTCGCCGGTGCTCTCGGTGCCCTCGTAACTCGAGACCGCCATAAAGTCCAGGGTCAGCGGAATGGTGATCTTGCGGATGAGGTCCGTCATAAACACAAACGAGCCCTTGAGCAACCCAATGATGTGAATCTTCTCATACTTCTCGTTGATAACGCGTGCCACCTTGTCCGACTCTGTCTGTATTGAGTCAAAGCTAATGAGCGTCTCCAGCGTGTACGGGTTTCCGTCGTTGTTATAGTAAGTTTTCATGGTCCGGCAGTGTACACTATTTTGTTCCCAGTACCATAGCGACTCCGGTCTCGACATCTTCCATTGTCTCCCGGGTTACTTTGCTGATGTTTTCTATCAATCTCTTCTTGTCAATTGCTGAAAGCTGCGTCACCACAATGACGGAGTCTTTGGTCAGGCTGGACTCCGCTTTGGACAGGAAAACATTTCCAGGGGCTTCTTCTAATACCAGGTTCGTCGTGAGC
>REEM01000081.1 GCA_007695055.1 Spirochaetaceae bacterium
AGCGCCGACTCTATGAAACCAGCCCGGTTCATCCGGACTGGTACGAAGAAGATCCGTACCGCGAACTACCTCATGCACCGCCACCCCTGACCGATACTGCCAGAGATCTTCAACTCGTTCTCGCCGCTACTCCGGGGCTACAAAGGGTCGTTCAGGAAGGGCACTCGGCTGCATTTGGACTTCGGCATCAGGGTGCGCATTACGTAGCCACGCTCACACCTGTACCAGATATCCAAGCACGCAATGCCGCCCTGCTGCTGTCCTTCAATCTATCTCCAGAGCTTCAGCAGATGCAGTATCAGTATCAGGTTCATCTGAGTGTTGCCACAGGCATGCTTGTTGTCATCATGAGTTTCTTCTCTATCTTGTTTCAGCAACGCAGAAAAACACTCATTGAGAGGAACCGCCTGCTGACAATTACCAACACTATGGGTGAGGGTCTCTTCGTGTCCAATGCTGAAGACCGGATCACTTTTGCGAACCCGGAATCCCAACGGCTCTTAGGGTATGCCGCGAAAGAACTCCTGAACGCCAACGGACACAATCTCTTCCACCGGCATAATCAGACAAAACCTCATTACATGACACCAGAAGAATGCCCAATGCTCATGAGTGCCAAGAGCTTACAAGTGTACCGCAATCAGGAGCTCTTTCAGAAGAAGGATCGCTCAATATTTCCGGTAGAGGTTACCGCTAGCCCAATGATTCAAGATGACAAGCTTATTGGGGTGGTGACCGTGTTTAAGGATATTACCGAGCGCAAACAAGCCGAGGCAGATTTACTAGAGGCTAAGAAGCAAGCAGAGGCGGCCAACACGGCCAAGTCTCAATTTCTGGCAAATATGAGCCATGAACTGCGCACCCCCTTTAATGGCATCATGGGCATGATGCAGCTTCTGGAGACGACAGCTTTGGACCCGGAGCAGCAGGAGTATGTGGCTCTTGCCACTGCCTCATCTCAGCGCTTTGTCTCCCTCCTGGCAAACATACTGGACTTCTCAAGCATTGAGGCGGGCGAGATGTCCGTCTTCTCTGAGCACCTCAACCTGCAGGAGCTGCTATCCAGGCTTTCCTCAGCCTTTGATCCTGAGGCTCGCCAAAAAGGAATCAACCTGCAATGCCTAATCGACCCCGAAGTGCCAAGATGGGTCTTTGGAGATTCCACACGGGTCAAGCAGATTCTATTCTACTTGGTTGATAACGCTCTCAAGTTCACGGACCGCGGAAGCGTTCAGGTTCATGTGAGCTCAAAATCACCGCGTCAAGATGAACACATCAGCGACGCCGAGTACCTCTGGCTCACCTTCACTATTGCCGATACCGGAATTGGGATTCCCAATGAGAAACTCAAGGAGCTGTTTCAGGCGTTCTCTCAAGTGGACAGTTCCTACACCAGAACTCACCAGGGCGCAGGTCTGGGCCTCGTCATCGTCGGCAGGCTTATTGCGCTGATGGGCGGAACCGTTGCAGTAACAAGTGAGGTAGGCAAGGGCACTACCCTGCGTGTTTCGCTTCCTTTTGCTCTGCCTGCCAGGGCGCATTCGAAGCCGGAGCTACCTGTGGTTTCATCGCGAGAGAGAAAGGGGCCACTCACTATTCTTCTTGCTGAGGACGATCGCCTGAATCAGGTGTTTATGAAATCACTTCTCACCAAGATGGGGCACCAAGTTGTTCTGGCCGCAAATGGGCAGGAGGCAGTTCATCTGTACGAAAACCAGGCTTTCGACTGCATTCTTATGGATATACAAATGCCGCTCATGTCCGGGGTAGAGGCAACACGGGCAATTCGAGCACAAGAGGCAGATGCCCGATCCCACGCGCTCGATAGTGAGGACGCTAGCATAAGCCGTATCCCAATTGTCGCTGTAACTGCTCATACCCTGCCTGGTGATAGGCAGCGCTTTTTGGCTGCGGGCATGGACGACTACCTGCCCAAGCCGGTGAGTCAGCGTGCCTTACATGAGATGCTCGAAAAAGTTAAGGCTGGGCAGTATTTGTGAAAGGGATTAATCAGACATCACGACTGTTCCTCAATATGAACAGGTTCTCCGACTGGCGTTCATTCCATATCTGGAAACACCGCTGGCGAAAAGCATGTGACAAACGCTGATTCTCGCCCTACACTTCTCATTATGCGAAGTCGTCAAAAGGTTGCACTTCTGTGCTCCTTGATCTGTATAGTCTGCTCAGGTTTTCTTCTTCTCCTGGCCTTTGGCCGATCAGTTCAAGAAGTTATTGCCGCAGAGACTGAGTCATTGGTTATGGAGACTCATCTTACGGTGATTCTTCCCGACCACAGTGACATGTTCTTTCGTTCGGTCGCGAGTGGCGGAAGATCCGAAGCTACGCTCCAGCACGTTGCGCTTGAGTTCCTCTCCTACAACTCGGATAGTGAGGTAGGCTTGCTGTTGAGGCAGGCACGATGGATGCAGACCGACGGAGTGCTTATCTATTTGCCGGAGCAGAATAGTTTCAGTCATGAAATTAATGAGTTGGAGGCCAGTGGTATTCCGGTCATTACCTTAATCCATGATACTCCCTTGTCGGATCGCCGTGCGCACCTTGGCTTTGATGATGAGGGAATAGCGCGTGAACTTGTTCGCATGATTGGAGTTCAGGCTGAGCAAGATACACAGCGCTGGGCGCTGCTCATAGGAGCCAATAACGAAGGAGAACAAACATGGGTCGCTATAAGGATAGCTGCCGTGGTTCGCAGCATGCTGTCGAGCCACGGAGGAGTCGAGCTCTTACCGGAAAGAGCAATTGACTATGGGTATTTTTCCGGGGAGCAGGCAGCTGTACAACTTTTGCGGGAGCATCCGGACCTGGGTGGGATAATTGTTGCAGTGCCACAGACCTTGGGAGGTGTGGTGCAAGCACTCATTGATCAGAATCGCCTGGGAAGTGTCGGAGTCGTTGGGATCGATTTTGGAGCAGGGGTGGAAGATGCCCTGAGGCGTGGCCTGCTATATGGTACAATCAGTAGGCACCCTGAGCAGGTCGGTATTCAGGGTATACGGACTCTCATTCAGGCGGTGCGCGGCGAGCCCATTGCAGAGTATCACGACCTGGCCTACTCGGCGGTTGAACCGACACGAGGCAGTTCTTGGCAGGACTAAAGTCTGCGCACCGCGCGCTCATTTGGAAGCCGGAATGACGAGTCTACGACGAAGAGTTCTTATTTACCTTGCGGCGCTATCTATTCCTCTTGCGGTAGGCGTACTTGTTCCCATCACGCTTATACAGGTTTTGCTCAATCGAAGCTTGCTGATGTACGAGCGGAACCAGCAGTATCAGCTTGTTGATGAGTTGGTACACGGGCTGGACGAGCGGCTGCGAGAGTATCTCGAGGCCGGGTCGACCGATAGTCTGCGTGGGTACCTTGAGATTTCGGAGCAGCTTCAGAGCTCTGTATCTCTTTTTGCACCAAACATACGTGACCCGCAGCTCATGGATCAGGAACGACATCTCGAACGTTCGGTTTACTTCTTGATAAAGAGCCTGCAGGAAACGGCAGACCATGCGGTGCAGGCAAAAAGGGGGCGTTCCCCGGAGGAGTATACTCAGCGTTACTCGGAGCTCCGAACAATTTCCGGGCTGCTTCGCTCTGAACTTATTGAGCTCTCGCAGCAAGAGCTTACTCGGGTAATGCAGGTTCAAGAAAGCTTTTCAGAACAGTTCACATGGGTACAGCTGTTCAGTTTCTTGTTCCTGGCGAGTCTCATGTTCTTAACGGCGGTGCTCGCAACGATGTTTGCTAGCAAAATAGCCGAGCCAATAAGCCAGCTATCCGGGTCGGCACTGCGTGTTGCAGACGGGGATTTCTCCGTACCTGATATCCCGTTGCGTGGAAGTACCGAGCTCAGGCACATGGCTGACGCCTTCAACCGGATGAAGGAGTCAATTGGGCGTTACATTAAGGAAATGCAACGCACAGCTGAGATTGAGAAGGGGTTGATGGAGGAGAGGGTTGCAAATCTCAAGATGAAGAACCGGGTCAAACAGGCTGAGATGGCTTCGCTGCAGAATCAGATTCGCCCCCATTTCCTCTTCAACGCGCTTAATACCGGGGTTCAGTTGGCAACTATAGAAGAGGCCGAGCGGACAAGTGAGTATCTTGATTCGTTGGCCAGTCTGTTCCGTGAGAGCCTCCGGCCCTTGTCCGAGGTTTCAACACTGGAGCGTGAGT
>REEM01000245.1 GCA_007695055.1 Spirochaetaceae bacterium
TCCACAGCCTCTCGAACCAGCTCACTACGGGACACACCGCGTTGCTGTTTGAGCTGATCAAGCCGTTTGACAGCGCTTCAATCTGTGTATATTATAATGACTGACTGGTCAGTATCAATTCGGGAGGGAATATGTCGCCGCGAGCAGATGTGACGGAACAGCGTACTGCGCAGATCATAGCCGCCGCCTCGGAGATTGTTGCGGACAATGGCCTAGACGCGCTGCGCATGGATGAAGTTGCCGAGCGGACAGGGCTCAGCAAAGGAACCCTGTATCTGTATTTCCGCAGCAAACACGACCTCTCGCTGGCTATGCTTGAGCGTGTGCTGCAGCGGGAGCTGGATACGGTGGAAGGAATATCAGCCACGGCTGCGACTGCAGAACATGCACTGCGCGAGTTTGTAGATGCGGTTATTCGAGACATACAAATGATCACTCGCCTGATGCCGATCTCCTACGGATTTCTCTCTATCGCGTTCCGCAACCGCCAGGTGCAGCGAGCGCTGAAAAAATACCTCCGTCGCTACATCGACTCTTTGACTCCTATCATCCGCTCAGGTATAGAGTCCGGCGAGTTCCAAGAGGTTGACCCGGAGGAAGCAGCCATTGCGGTGGCAGCCGTCGTCGAGGGGACAATGCTGTTGTGGATCTACGACCGATCCATGATTGACCCGGCCAGGCACATACGCTCCGGAATTGAGCACCTGCTTGGGGGGTTAAAGCAATGAAATTTCTTGTTGCTGGAGGCACCGGAGCGGTCGGCCGCCATGTATGCCAGGAAGTGGTGAGAACGCTTGGGCCACAGGCCCTGGTGGTGGGTGACTACAAGCTCCCGCGAGCGCGCGAGTTTGCCCGCAGCATTGCCGAGTCCGTGGAAGTCGCCGCGGTGGATGTAAGGGACCCGGACTCGGTATCTCGGGCAACTGAGGGCGTTGACGCGGTGATCGTTGCAGTGCGTCAGTTCGAGGCTTTAGTCCAGACCGTGTGTACCGAGCGCGGTATTCACAGTGTCGATATCGTACCAGACACACCACTAGCCCGCTCGGTTCTCGCGTCTGAGTTGCCAGGGTCCGGTGGGCGGCAGCTGTCCGGTGTTGTAGCGGCGGGACTCATTCCGGGGCTGTCCGGTCTGATGGTCAGACAGGTGATAGAAGAAGGCTTGGACAGCCGGGACATTCACGTCTCACTTCTGCAACGAAAGAACGGCACCGCCGGGGCTGCGGGAATTGCCGACATGCTTGGTCTGTTCTCGCGACCTGTAGAGTACCAAGAGCGGATCGTCGGCGGCTTCACGGTACGGAGAACCGCCACGTTTCCGCCGCCCTTCGGCCAGCGGTCGCTACGCCTCGTGGCCTTTCCCGAGGCTGCTGACCTACGTGCCTACTTCAAAAATGAGCACATCCATTACTGGACTGCCTTTGACGAGGAACCCTTCAACATGACCATTGGAATGCTGAACAGAATTGGGGTGCTGCGACGCTTCCGCGAACCTGGTGGTGGAGCCACCTTGGCCGCCCTGCTCGCCCGCGGCAAGAAACTGCCCGCCAATACAGAAGAATCGGTCGCTCTCATTGCAGAACGAGGCGAGACAGTGGTGCGACTGAGCATGCCCTCAGACTATGCTGGCACAGCTATGGCAGCCGTGGCCATGACTCGTATTCTTGTAGCCAACGGTGCCCCCGACTACGGCGTGGTGCTTCCCTTTCAACTCTTCACTCTGCAGCAGGTCATGCAACAGATCGGTGAGGCCGCTGCACTTGAAACTGAATGAATACACGCCGGTAATGCTGCAGATTGCCGTGTTGCTCGTTCAGACTCATTCTATTCGCGACTTGCCGCAAAGGCTCGAGCAATTTCCAGGCGTTCTTCTATGGGTAAGCCGTGTTGCTTGGCTAAGGATTCCCAAGACTGCACCACAGAACGAACTTCCTGAATTATTCCGTTCGCCGTTGATGGGCTCAATCTATAGTACTCGGCGGTTCCGCGCACACTGTCCAAGGAGGGACGGTTGTCCAGTTCATCTAGGTTGAGCACGTGGTTCTCTTTGTCCGGCTCGGGGTTGATGTCAAAAGCGGGAGCAAGACACCAGCCCCGCCGTGCCAACAAGAACCCGTGGTTTCGCAGATGGTCGTCTCGATTGCCCACGGCAACATTAAAGACAGCTCTTCGAAACAGTTGATCCAGATCACCTTGAAGCGTGTCCGGGTCTCCGTGGTCAGCAAGACATTGTGCAATGTCCACAGCAGATACTCCCATGCTCCGACATCACGAGTATCTTGCCATGCCGGAAACTTGGCGATCCAGACAGTGCCGTCGAGTTCCATGAAGTTTGCCTTTGGTCTTGCTCCACCAAGTGATGCACCGGGGGCTACGAGAACTGCCAGCCAACGACGGAGCTGTTCCAGATCATCTCGGTCTTTGCGAGTAAGCGCATGTGCGGTGTCAGATAGCTCGGCCAGGCGTGTGATCGGGGGTACAGCAAGGGCGTCCTGCGCAATAAAGGTTTGTGTCCCCTTGGGTTTGAATCGAAGCCCACCCTGCCGGGTAGTGTCCTGCACACCTTGTAGGTAATCCCACGCATATAAGGTGCGAGGATCCCGGCCTTCATCCTTCGCTTGCAGCAGCTCTTTTCGTTTCATGAGCGTCTGCCCCCAGCGGTCAGGCGCGGAATCCAGGAATATTCCGAAATTGCCGCTCTCAGCATGCGGATACAGTGGCCCTTCTCCTAACTGCAGTGCTGGGTCTATCTGGAATGCTGCCGGATATTCTAACCAGGCCTTCTCATACTCAAACCAAACCGTGCCGCGGTCGTGAGACAATGTGCCGATTTGCTGCATGGGCATTAGGTCACAATCAAGCCAGACCTCAAGTGTCTCTCTCACGACCGGCCCTCCCGAGGCATAAGATCAAGGTCTTGCAGGCGCCTGCCCAGGGCGTCATCAACCGCAATCGTGTCGATATCCGCCGACAAACCATATACCGATAGAACACGTAGATAGGCTCCGATCGTAACCGCGGGATCCCCGCGTTCAATCTTGTACAGCGTGGTACGGGAGAACCCAGCTCGCCGGGAAACAAGCTCAGTGGAGAGCTTCCGTCTAAGCCGGGCAAGCCGTAGGCGTTCGCCTAAATTTGCCATACGCCTTTCATCTACTGGATAGTTTTTGGGCCCTTTCTTCTGCATGTTCATTATTATAGACACAAAGCTACTTGTTTGTCTATTTAAATGAACAACTCATGATTTCAAAGTTCTCGTTTCGAAGGGAACCCATTCGTGCAGCTCAAGTACATAACTTGCATCAATAGGTATTATGGTGATATTCTATACACATGAAACCAGTACAGGTCATGTTCGATGAAGACATCCTCCGGCGTCTCTCCGAGAGTGATGAGGTCAAGGAGCGTGGTCGTTCGGAAGTCGTTCGACGCGCTGTTGACCGTTATCTCCGGCAGCGTGAGCAGGAAGCCATCGCTCGAAAGTACACAAACGCATATGCAGCAACCAATCAACTTGAAGACGAACTCGGCGGTTGGACTGAGGAGGGTGCGTGGCCAACCGAGTGAAGCGAGGAGATATCTGGCTGTACAGCTTCAAGAAGCCCGACAAGCGCCGCCCGGTAGTCATTCTGACTCGTCCAGAGGTGATTGGGCTTCTCCATACAGTAACGGTTGCTCCCGTTACCTCTACTATTCATGGTGCTCCAAGTGAGGTGATCATTGGCCATGAGGAAGGCCTTAAGCACGACTCCGCCGTGAACCTTGATCACATCCAAACAGTTCAGCAGGCCCAACTCCACAGCTTCCTTGGTCGGCTTGGTGCTGAAAAGCTACGGGAACTGTGTCGAGCTGCCGCAATCGCCTTAGGCTGCCAATAGGCAACAAAATATCAATATCAAATCACACATCTGCCATTATCCGGCTATACTATGGGACGGCTGCTAAACGCCATGTACATGGAGGGTGAGATGAAGGTGAAATCCGGGAGGCGCGCCATTCGGCGAGCGCTGCTTGTGCTGCTCATCTTGAGCGCTGGTGCTGTTGTCCTGCTTGGTGCTACCGCACTGTTCCTGACACGCCCCTTCGCCGAGCCTCGCTGGGAGCAAGCGCCGCCGAACCCCATTTCCATCTACCTGCCCGCTGAGATTCAGGCTGGCGCTGCCGACCGCGCAGCCCTACCCATTGTCTCA
>REEM01000032.1 GCA_007695055.1 Spirochaetaceae bacterium
AATGTACTGACCCTGGGAGACGACGAGGCGCGTGCACTAGGCGTTCCGGTTGAGCGGACGCGGCGGATTCTGGTGATCACTGCCACCGCAATAACTGCGTTGGTAGTTTCGGTCTCCGGGATCATCTCCTGGGTCGGTCTCATGATTCCACACGCGGCGCGAATGCTTGTTGGCCCGGATCACCGATACGTTATTCCGCTCTCGGTGCTACTTGGCGCGTCGTTTGTCATTGTGAGTGATACCCTTGCCAGAACCCTGAGTACCGGCGAGATACCTATTGCGATCATCACCTCTATCCTGGGGGCGCCTGTTCTCCTGCACCTTATTCGGACGCGCGTCGGTCATTTTGGAGGGAGCAGCTAATGCTTGAGCTACAGAACCTCAGTTTCTCATATCCTGGTGTCGATGTTCTTCGCCGAGTCAGCTTTATGCTCCCGCGGCCGGAACTGGTAGCGCTGTTTGGCCCGAACGGCTCCGGCAAAACCACCATCTACCGCTGCATTCTTAAGTCTCTGGCGTACTCCGGTTCCATATTCCTGGATGGAGAGGATATCTCCAAGCTCTCAACCCAGAGTATCGCGCGGCGAGTTGCCTATGTGCCGCAGGAACATGAACCGCCCTTCCCCTATCGGGTGCTGGACATGGTGCTTATGGGAAGAACGCCTCACCTTGGCGGCATCTTTGGACCTGCGGAGCGCGACCGGCATCGAGCCAGTGAGGCCTTGAGGCAGGTAGGAATTGAAGACCTATCTGAACGAGCCTACACCAGGCTCAGTGGTGGGCAACGGCAACTGGTGCTGCTGTCTCGGGCCTTGAGCCAAGATGCTGAGCTGCTCTTGCTTGATGAGCCTGCCGCCAGCCTGGACTTTGGCAACCAGTTGCTCCTTTGGAGAACCATTCACGAACTGTCACGGAAAGGTAAATCGATCCTGATCTGTACACATGACCCCAATCACGTACTGTGGTTCTGCGACCGCGTTATTGTGTTGGGGCGTGACGGGGCAGTAGTGGCGGACGGAACACCTCACCAGGTCATAACCCCTACCTTGGTTCGGGATCTCTATGGCTCGGAATGTGCTATTGCGACGACCCACGGCAGGCAGGTTGCCGTCCCACCAGCCTGTCCCGTCCGTGTCTGCTCTTAGTTCACAAGGCCTGCTCTTAGTTCACAAGACTCAGTGGGCCGTGGTCGTCACAATGGTCGCCGTGGGGGTGATGTAGTCTTCCGTCCACTATGTAGTCGAAGTGATCTCCGTGCGGGATCATCTCGTGATCACAATCAAGGTGGGAGCAGCTGCATTCTACGGGCTTGCAGTCATCAGGGTTTGTCGCATCAACTGCAATGCGGTGCTCATCATAGTGGTCTCCGTGGGGATGATGCAGATGTCCGTCGTGAAGATAGTCAATGTGGCCGTCATGGCGAACTTGTGTGTGTCCACAGTCAGGCCCATGGGCGTGTGGATGATCGTGATGTACTTGATGCTTATCCATAGCGCAACTCCTTAATGTATGAAGCTATATTCATATGTTCACTTGTAACTGTATCACGGCTGCGCATATTGTCAAGGATAAAAGATGGTGCTACTTTCCCTGTATGGCAGAGCGCAACAACAACGAGGGTGAAGAGTTGGCCGTACTCGACGAAGAGCAGGCATCACACATGGCAGAGTTGTTCCAGGCTCTTGGTGAGGCGTCTCGCATCAAAATTATCTCAGCCCTCACCTCCGGCCCAAAAAACGTAGGGGCCCTGGCGGCTGAGACTGGCTTTAGTGAGTCGTCGGTGTCGCATCACTTGCGGGGTCTCCGCCTTTTGCGCCTAGTGCGGGCAGAAAAACAAGGGCGGCGGGTCTTTTATCGCATTGACGACCACCATGTGTTGGAGATCTTTCGCTGCGGATTAGATCACGTCACTCATTCATAGAGACGAATAGAGAGCGCCTATCACGGCGGAGTGGGTGCAGCCAATCACTGCAAGAGAATGTGAGAGTCATGAACAACAGAGAGACACATGCACAACTGGGTGGAAGGGCGGCAGAAGAGTCGGCACGCGTTCGCTCAAAATACTTTGAACTGGTAGAACTCAAGTACCGCACCTACGACGGGCTGTTTATGACGCTACCTTACCCAGATCTTCAGACCGCTGGTATGTTGCTTCCGGTGTTTGGGAGCTTCTGCGGGGAGCGCCTTGAGAAGGGCGAAAGCCCGGAGCAGATCCTGGAGAACTTCTTTGAACTGCATACTGGCTCCAAGGAATTCTCCAGTATTGTGGATCAGCTGTTCCAGTTTGTCCGTACAGCCGAGCGGCAGATTGTGCTTTTTGACGCGATAGAGGACGCCGCGTTTACTCGTGTTCATGACCTTGATGGTCCGGGAACACTCAAGGCTGTTCTTGACCGGGTTGGCTCGGAACACCTTGAGGCACGCTTTCTCAGAAAGCTCAACAACTACCGCGTACGGGTGGTTCTGACCGCGCATCCGACCCAGTTTTATCCTGATGCTGTCCTTTCTATCATTGACGACTTAGCCGCCGCGGTAGGGGCAGATGATCTTGGGCGCATCTATGAGATTCTCCTGCAGATGGGCGCGACGCGCTTTCGCAATCCGCGCAAGCCCACCCCTTTGGACGAGGCCCGAAGTCTGCTGTGGTACCTTGAGCATGTGTTCTACGACGTTACGGCGGATATACACATGCGTCTGCTCCGCCCGGTATGCAGCGACCCGCTAGAGCGCCTGGCGTACGTCCCGCGACTTGAGTTTGGCTTCTGGCCCGGGGGCGACCGCGACGGAAATCCTTTTGTGACCTCAGACCTCACGGCGCGCACCGGGGAACTGCTTAGGAACACGCTCCTTGGTCTCTACCTTCGTGAGCTTCGCAGACTGCAGCGTAAACTCACCTTCAGTGGTATCAGCGAGCGCATTACCCGGGTTGCCCGCAAGCTTGAGCACACTATAGAGGAGTCCATTCGTCTGCGTGGGAGCACGAGTCATGGGAGCGATCTCGACCGCATTCCGGCCCTTGGCGAAATACTTGAAACCGAGGCCGAACTACGACCTATTGAGAGCGAGAGGTTGACCGACGCTGGCGAGATCGACACCGACCTGCCTTATGCTTCACCCCACGAACTGGCAAGTGATCTGCGAGGGATTCTGGAGGATGTACTGACACGGTACAACGGTCTTTACGCTGAAGACATTGAACGTCTGCTCATAAAGATCACGGCCTTTGGCTTTCACTTTGCCTCAATGGATCTGCGGCAGGAGAGCAGTGTGCATGTCGAACTCGTTGGGCAGATTCTGGAATTCCTGGGCCTCACTCTTGCGGGCAGTTCCGCCACGGCCGCGCGCTCCTACATCGAGGCAGATGATTCGGAACGAATGACGATGCTCCACCAAGGCCTTTCTAAGCTGCCAGCGGAGGCTGACCTTGTTGAAGTTTTGCCGGAGGGTTTGGGTCGCGACACCTTGCGCTCACTCCGGGTTGCCGCAACCATTCAGCGGCGGAACGGTGAGGAGGGTCTGCATCGCTACATCATTAGCCACACGCGTGCGGCATCGCATCTGCTGGAGGTGCTCTTCCTGGCGCAATGTTCCGCCACAAGCAGTGGGCAGGTAGCGCCCAGGCTCGACATCGTCCCGCTCTTTGAGAGCATTGCGGATCTGCGTAATGCGCCTGAAACCATGGAGCGGCTCTACACCGACCCGTTCTATAGTGAACACCTCAAGCGCCGCGGGAGTAAGCAGTATGTCATGGTGGGATTCTCTGACGGTACCAAGGATGGCGGATACGTAAGCGCTAACTGGGGCATCTATAAGGCCAAGCAGGAGCTCAGTGAGCAAGCACGCCGGAACAAAGTTTCGATAGTGTTCTTTGACGGAAGGGGCGGCCCGCCAGCGCGTGGCGGTGGGAACACCCACCTGTACTACCGTGCGATGGGCCCGGAGGTAGAGAACACCGAGATTCAGCTCACGATTCAGGGGCAGACGGTGAGTTCCAACTTTGGAACCCGCAATGTTGCGCAGTTCAATCTAGAGCAGCTGGTCAGCGCCGGACTGGAAAACTCGCTGTTTGAGGGTGAGTCGCGCGAGCTGCGGCCGGAAGACTCAGCGCTCATGGACCGCTTAGC
>REEM01000031.1 GCA_007695055.1 Spirochaetaceae bacterium
AGACCTCAATTCCAGAACCGATCTTCCAGTCCTCATCCTCGTTGAAGGAACGGTTGCTGCTGTCTACAATTGCCGCATCTAAGAACACAGAAAACTGCCCCTCGGCCACTGGCCTTAAGCGGAATACGCTTAAGGTGATGTCTGCGTTAGCAAATGCGCCGTAATCACCCTCAAGTTGGTCACGACTTCGTCGCCGTCGAAGTACTCCCCGCACCTTATTGGCAAGCTGGTCTTTATCGTCAAAGCTAGCAAAGGCGCCTGTTCTGCCAGACACCGCGAAGGGAAAGTTTTGCGCGAATCCCTGCACCTCTGTGACAACGTTGCGGTCCCAGTCTAGGTGTTGGGCATTAAAGGTGTTGCTATTCGCCAACGAAAAGCGTGCACCCTCTCGGAAATTTCCGACCCAGTTTACTCGACCTGCGCTTATCTGGTGAGCGAATGTAAGGCGCGTACCACGACGGTCAGAGCTAATTTCTTCTAGGATCTTGTACCGTTGACCGACAGCAACCCCCGGGCCGTACTGCAGTTGTCCGAATACGGGAAGCACCATAGGGAGGTCAAAACTTGTACCATAGCCAAGTTCGGTGCCAAGATAATACGTGTCTTCGTCCTCATCCTCGGTAGTGTAGAAATACTCTTGTTCAAGACTAAGCCTCCAGATGCGGTCGAAAGCACCCGGCAAATCAAGCGTGATTTCAGTTTCAGCTGCATATTCCTGATAGGAACCGGTAAACGCCATAGAGGATTTGAGCTTCCAACTCCAGTCATAACCCTGCCAGGTGAAGGGCAATAGAAACTCGAGTTCCACCGAGATCTCGTTATCCTTAGCGTCTTCATCCTCGGGTGCTTCTCCAAGATCTCGGTTCTCCCAGTCAAAGGTCACCGCAAGTCGTTCGAGGGTTCCAAAAAAGTTGTAGTCACGTGCGCGTAAGCTGAGTAGAAGGCCGTCATTTGAGTCGTACCGGAAGTAGGGGAGTACCAGTATATTCCAGCTGTCTCGAGTCTGAATAAAAACAGAGACGGGTACGAAGCCGTTTTCTGGCACACCTAGGACATACTCAATAGAGGCCTCGGCGAGGGGCCGTTGATTAAGTAGCTCTTGTTGCCGATCGGCAATGTAGAGATCAAGTTCAAGCTGTGAACCAAACTCCAGTCCAGGATAAACCTGAACCAGCCGTTTGATAACGCCTTCCTGAGTTCTGCCACGTACGTCCAACTCTACCTGCTTAACTCTATAGAGAATTTCATTGTTCTGGTCCTCAGACTCCTGTCCGTGAAGAAAGCCGGTAAGGGAGAGTCCAAAAAGCAGAAACACGGAAAGGAAGACTCGACATCGCGATGTAAACAGCACTTTTGTGTCCTTTCGGCGGAGAATACCATGTGCAACCGCACATCTAACCCTACAATGTTCAGCCATAATACTGTAGTGTTGCCCGCACGCTGTCAAGAAGAGCTGCATATTAGTTAGGTTTACCCAACGCCGTGTAGGTGATGTTTGAATCCCGGCTCCTGGAATATGCTCTGGAATAACCAGCTTCCCCCACCTTAAGCTCCCAGATTTCAAAGAGGCCTTGTGATAAACTTTAGGTTTGTATAAACTCCGAAGGAAAAGTAACTAAGTTATTGGAGATAGAATTGATTCCTGCCCTAACGGCCATGGGACTCGCTTTTGGTGCGGGTATGATCCTCATTCCATTGCTCATGAAGTTATCAAGAGCCAAGGGGTGGTTTGATATAGCTGACGAACGGAAGATTCACAGCGGCCAGATCCCGTTTCTTGGCGGTGTTGGAATCTTTCTTGCGTTTATGTTTGCGGCGGTTGTTGTTTTCTTGGTGTTTCTTGCGCGTGATCCTGCACGAGATTTTGCGGCGCGCTATTATGCGCTGCTCCTTATCGGACTTACCTTTGTTCACGCGGTCGGTGTATTCGACGACTTTATCAATATTCACGCTATGCGGAAGCTCATGCTTCAAGCAATTGCCGCCGGTCTGATTACCGCGGGTGGCGTGGTGATTCATGGCTTTTCCGTGCCGGTATTAGGAATTCAGGTTCAGTTTGGGCTGCTCGCATATCCCATTTCTGTGTTATGGATTATTGGTATTGGAAACGCGGTGAATCTCATTGACGGTATGGACGGTATGGCCGGTGGCGTTGCCGCCTTTATTGCCGTTGCCATGCTCATTCTCGGCGTGGTAGCGGGAGATCAGCTGGTAACACTGTTGTCGGCCGCGCTGATTGGTGCGCTTTTTAGTTTCCTTGTCTTTAACGTGCCACCAGCCTCCATCTTCATGGGAGATGGCGGATCACTCTTCTTAGGATACATCATAGCAATACTTCCCATTATGCACAGCTCACTTCCTAATCCGGGTCTGGATTTTACCATCCCAGTCACCCTGTTGCTCATTCCCATTCTCGATACAGTGAGTGCTATCCTCAGGCGGCAACGTCGCCGGATTCCCATTCATCAACCTGACAAAGAACACGCCCACCATAAGTTGTTGGCCCTTGGTTTATCCCCAAGACAGGCACTTCTCGTTGTGTATGGTATGAGCGCGCTCATTTCCGGCGCAGTTATCGTGTACGTGGTCGAACGTGACGGTCTGGGAATGGTGCTTCTTGCAGCTGCCTGGTTAGCTTCGATCTCCGCCTTCCTTATGCTGTCGCGCGTTCACAGGGTTCAAGTACGCCACAACCGCAAGTAATTCTCGCAGGTCGTTATGGGTGCTGATAGGCAGCCAATGAAAGGTTACCGTACTCAAAGAACACCAGCGTTCGCAAGAAAGCCTCTCTACGATGAGCCCTGCGACGATACAGTTCATGACGGCCGTCGGTGAGTATATGAACCTTCGAACCAGGAAGGAATGCTTCCAGCACCGAGAGGTTATGTCGCCAAGCGACAATATCGTCCTGATTTCCTTGCAGAATGAGTACTTCCGCTGAGTTTGGCAGAGCCCTCTCAATGCGGACCGCATAACGGTTGGCGGCGACAACCCAACTAAGAGGCATGGTGCGTGCTGCTAACGGATCGCTATCATCGGTCGGTATTTGAGGTATTACCTGCCGGAATGCTGCAGCAAGAGGCGGTAGCAAAGGGTATCCACGAAACCGTATAAGAGGTGAAGCCAACGCGATGCGGGTGTAGTACTCTCCGTATCCCTGTCCTAGCAGTTCTAAAAAAGCGGCACCACCGGTACTGAATCCTATTCCGAAGTAAGGTGCTGGGAAAGACTCCTCTACTCCGTACGCATGAACTGCTTGAAGGCAATTCGCATACTCCCCAAAGTCGTCTATTCCGCCCGGTCGGCCACTAGAGAGACCGTGTCCCGGCAAGTCTATGGCCAATATTGAGTATCCATGTTCGCTTAATCTTCGAATAAGGTAGGATAAATGCCCCGTGTGCGAGAGGTAACCATGAACTACGACTACCGTGCCTGCATTGGAGGCGCTGAGGGGATGAAACTCATGGACGGCGATCTGGTAAGGAGGCTCTTCGGAACTACTGGCGCAGGAACATGATAGATAGTTTGTGTCACGACGGCTGACCGGGAAGTCAAGTTCATACATCGCATAGAATTCCGCTGGCTCAGGTATACTTCGCCCTGCAGAAATGCGTGGACGCATTTGCATGGCACAACCTTGTAGAGTTAACCCTAAACCAAGAGCTATAGCCACTACCAAAAGTGTAGCAGCCAGCCGAGTTCTTGAAGGCCACATTGGTATCCTGAATCTCATGTGTCTCGCTTGGGTGCCCATGATCATTATACTCAAGTGTACCCTGCCGCTTATGAGCGCAACAACACATGCGTTGACATGACTCTGAATTAGCTGTACTTCTCTTTTTACCATGTTTCGACCAGGAATTCTTGAAGCTATGCGCGGCTATACGCTGCGCCAGTTCGTTGCAGATATAATAGCAGGTCTTATTGTCGGCGTTGTTGCGGTGCCGCTGTCGATAGCGGTTGCGGTTGCCTCGGGTGTAACGCCGCAACAAGGTCTTGCCACTGCAGTGGTCGCCGGGGCCGCAGTTGCGTTCTTTGGGGGGGGGCGTGTTCAGATCAGTGGGCCCACAGGCACCTTCGTCGTGGTGGCCTAC
>REEM01000030.1 GCA_007695055.1 Spirochaetaceae bacterium
ATTACGTGCTGAATGTGTTCTTCTGTCAATTGACTGCGGTGCATCATAGATTAGATCCTTAGAGCGCAACTATGTACGGCTGGGGGTGTTTGTTTTACTACCTCTTATGCATCATCGGCGAGGGACGCGACCTGCCGCTCCAGCTGCCGAAGTACAATCTCACCGAGACATCCGACACACTTCACTACACACTCATCTGCAAGCGAGTAATGTACCATGGTGCCTTCCTTTCTGCTTTCAACGAGGCCCACATGTTTCAGAATTGAAAGATGCTTTGAAACCGTCGAGGTATCGGCACCTACAAGCTCGGTCAACTCACACACGCAGTGTGTGCGCTCCTTTAGCTTGTCAATAATGAAGAGTCGCGTGGGATGTGCCAATGCTTTGAGGATTCGGGCTTTAGCTTCAATCTTGTAACGTTCACTGTTTGTCATTAGTGCGCGGCTCCTTGACTGATTTTGTCGGAAATACAGCCATCCGTCAAGATAATTTTTTACCGACAGAGCCAGTAATCTCGTACCCGCTATATCGGCGTATATGGCAATATAACCAATTAAGGTGACTGTTGTCTACAGAAACGCAGCCGCTTGCCTTAGTGCCGCTCAGCTCGGTATTCTCAAAGAAGCATCATGAGGAGGAAAAACATGAGCATAAGCCAACAGTCTGTAATGGACGCGCTTTCACATATTATTGATCCCGACTTTGGTCAGGATATTGTTTCACTGGGTTTCATTAAGAACCTGGAGATCGACGGTCCAGAGGTCAGTTTTGCCATACAGCTGACGACGCCAGCATGTCCAATCAAGGACCAGTTCAAGATGCAGGCCGAGCAGCAGGTCGGAGCAATTCCCGGTGTTGAGTCGGTGAAGGTAGCCATGACGAGTGCGGTCAAGAAGCGTACCCCCAAGGTGGAGAATAGTGGCCTCAAAGAGGTACAGTCGATCATTGCGGTAGCATCCGGCAAGGGTGGTGTAGGCAAGTCGACTGTAGCCGCCTCCATAGCACGAGAGTTGGCTGGCCGCGGATACCGTGTCGGTTTGCTTGACACTGATATCTTTGGGCCGTCGGTGCCGTCCCTTTTCAATCTACATGAGCAGCAGCTGTATCAGGACTCTCAACAGATGATGATTCCCATCGAGGCTGGCGGCCTTTCTCTTATGTCCTTTGGGTTCCTTCTTGGGGACTCCCCGGCAATAATGCGGGGCCCAATGGTTTCCGGATATGTGCAGCAGCTGCTGCATCAGGTCGCCTGGGGGCCACTTGACTACCTTATTTTGGACCTCCCGCCGGGTACGGGCGACATTCAACTTACCATTACTCAGGCGGTTGAGCTTGGAGGCTCGGTTATTGTGACCACTCCGCAGGCATTGGCCTACGCCGATGTGATCAAGGGGATCATGATGTTTGACCGGGTCAATGTTCCGGTGCTCGGCGTTATTGAGAACATGTCCTACTTCGATTGCGGGAACTGCAACACCCGGCACCGCGTCTTTGGTGAAGGTGGTGCGAAAAGGCTGTCTGAGCGCTTTGGAATTGATGTACTGGCTGAGTTGCCGCTGTCGCCGGAGCTTTATGGCGGGACACTCGAGGCATCTCCCAAGAATGAAGATGTATCACACGCTGTCGACAACGTCATTCGGGCGCTTGGGAAGGCGAATTTGGAAGGAATTAAGCGGCCTGAGGTGGGTTACGACGCCGAAATGGTGCGGCTCTACTGGCGTGACGAAGACCTGCGCCTTGAGGTTCCTAACAAGGTTTTGCGGCTTGACTGTCGCTGCGCCGCCTGTGTGGATGAGTATACGGGTGAAAAGCGGCTTGAACCTGATTCCATTCCAGACGACATACATGCCGAGGACGTCCAAACCATTGGGAACTACGCGGTCGCAATTAGCTGGAGTGATGGGCATTCCAGCGGGTTTTTCTCGTATAAACAACTCCGTGAACTGGCAGGAGTAGCCAACTAAACCTTGTTCGCTGCGTTACGCCTGAACTCAACAGTCCCTGAAATTTGACCTTTCGTGTGGTATGAGTACATTATAAGCAACGCTTGGGTACGAGCCTCAGCGCTACTGCAAATAGATGTGATGAAATCAATAGGAGAAGTGCATGAAAAGAAGCACCAGGTATGTTTTATTTGCCGCTGCAGTCTTGTTGGCCATGATGGCCTGCGCCACTGCACCGGAGCCCGAACCCGAACCGCTGCCGCCGCTTGAAACCGACACGGAACTGGTGCAAGCACAGCGGGATCAAGCCGAGATGCTGCGTCAGCAGATTATTGATGCAGATCTTGCTCAATACGCGCCGGAAGAATTTGACCGGGGAGATGAGCAGTTTGCGCTTGGCGACGAACAGCGTGAGTTGGACGCCGATGAGGCGATTCAGCATTATCGCGATGCCTCGGCCAGTTATCGTCGAGTCATAGATCGGGCATTTGAAGAAGTTGTTGATGTAGCTCGCGACGATGCACAGAGTGCGAAAAGTCGGGCAGACGAGGTGCGGGCAAGGCGAGGGGCACCACAACCTTACGAGCAAGGTGAAACTCGCTACGCGACTGCCGAATCTGCACGTGAGCAGCGGGAGTTTACTCCCGCGCTTGAGGGCTATCGTGGGGCTCGTGAGTCCTTTGAAGAGGCCTACGTGGTGGCGTCCGAACGTCGCGACCGTGCCCGAGAGGCCATGGACTCGGCAGACCGTGCGATATCGCAAACCGAAGGTAGTGCTCAGGAACTTGAGGACGAACTGGAAGATGAGCTTGAGGACGAGGAATAAGGAGAACCCCCGATGAAAAAGAAATTAGCAATTTTGTGCGCTCTTGGGTTGGTTCTTGCAGTATCACTCCCTGCTCAGAACTTGCTCCGAGAGACATCTGAGTATCAACGAGCTCAGGAGCTGCGACAGGAGGCAGAAGATGCCTTTGACGAGGGTGAGTACGAACGAGCAATAGAGTTGGCGGCCGAGGCTGAAGATTATGCTCTGCGAGCCGAAGAGGCAGCTCGACACCTTTGGTGGGGATACCGTGCTCGGAGCGCGCGAACCCGGACGGATCGCGGTATAACCCGCGTACGTAACCTAGGCGAACCGCTCAACCATCCTGACCGCTTTGAAGAAGCGAAGGAGAAGTTTGACGAAGGCAGTGAGCTGATAGATGACGAAGAATATGAAACGGCTTTCAACCTCTTCCAGGATTCGCTTGCTTTGCTCGATGGGTTACGTCTTGTTTCGGATGTGCTTCCCGCCTACTACACGGTAAGACGTATTCCGGAACGACGAGACTCCTTCTGGCGTATAGCTGAGTACGACTTTGTCTATGGTGACGGTTTTCAGTGGCGACGTCTGTATGAAGCAAACAAGGACCTTTTACAGGATCCAGATAATCCTCGATTGATACAGCCGGGTCAGCGCTTTCGCATTCCTGAACGTGAGGGTGAAACTCGGCGTGGGGACTGGCAACCATAACACGTCATACGAGCAAAGTATGTTACCCACTAGAGTCTGCGCGAAATGTGTAGACTCTATTTTTTTTTGGACGCTTTCGCTACACTTTGAACATGGACAAAACCGAACACAACGACTCCCTTGAACAGGGGCAAGAACGAGATCTCGGCGCCGAGGCGCTGTTATATCATGAACACCCGGTGTCCGGTAAGCTTGAGATCCACGCCACCAAGCCACTGACCTCGCAGTATGACCTCTCGTTGGCGTACTCTCCCGGCGTCGCCGAGCCGTGCCGGGCAATTGCCAGGAATCCTGCGGATGCATATCGGTATACCGCCCGAGGAAATCTTGTCGCCGTAATCACCAATGGAACCGCCGTATTGGGCCTTGGCAACATTGGGCCGGTCGCTGCTAAGCCGGTTATGGAAGGAAAGGCGGTTCTGTTCAAGCAGTTTGGTGGCATAGATGTCTTTGATCTCGAGTTAGACTGTAACGACCCCGACAAATTTGTAGAGATCGTCAAGGCCCTTGAACCCACTTTTGGTGGTATCAACCTTGAGGATATTCGAGCACCGGAGTGTTTTTATATAGAACGGCGGCTACGTGAAGAGTGTGCAATTCCGGTGATGCATGACGACCAGCACGGTACCGCAATTA
>REEM01000159.1 GCA_007695055.1 Spirochaetaceae bacterium
GAATACCGACGTACAGCCCCTGCAGGGCGAGGACAAGCGGTTGCTGCTACACTTCTTGTCATTTGGCGAGGTTATAGAGAAGTCTAAGGTCCGCTTTGACGAGGATTCACGAATCCGTGTGCTTGAGGGACCGTTGTCAGGACTTGAGGGCAGAATTGTGAAGGTGAATCGTCGCAAAGGGCGTGCTAAGGTAAGTCTTGACCTCTACGGAGACACCTTTCTGGTAGATTTAGGCTTTGAGATTCTGGAAGAAGGCGAGGATGGAATGGCTTCATGAGTAGCACCCCTGGACGTCCGCGCATTTACATTATTGGCGCCGGCTTTGCTGGCCGCTCCATAGCCGAGGAAATCCGCAGCAAGGGCACCGCTGGTGAGGTGGTTGCCTTTCTGGACGACGACCCAGCCAAAATTGGACGCCGCATTGACGGCATTCCGGTCTTGGGCCCCATTGCCGATGTCGTAGACCTGCTGGAAAAAACCCCGGCCGATGAAGCCCTCATAGCAATTCCGAGTGCTGGCCGAGACAAGCTCAAGTACCTGTACGATCTCCTCAAACGTGCAACATTCTCCCGCATTCGCATTCTCCCCGACCTGGCACAGATCATAGATGGCGAGGCGCACCTGATTCAGGCCCGCGAAATAGACCCCCAGGATCTGTTGGGACGGAACCCGGTTCGGATTGGTCTCAAGGAAAGCCTGACCTACCTCCGTGGGCGCCGCGTGCTCATAACCGGTGCTGGCGGAAGCATAGGCAGTGAGCTTGCACGGCAGCTGCTGTCAGGTGGTGCCGAACGCCTGTATTTGTTGGGACACGGCGAAAACAGTATTTACGAGATTGACCGCGAGTTGCGGGTGTTGCAGGAAGAGGGTGTTGGTGAACGCGCAACCATTGTTCCCATTATTGCTGACCTCCGTGACCGAGACCATATTTTTTTCTTAATGAACCGGCTCAAGGCCCATGTGGTGTTTCACGCGGCTGCACACAAGCATGTTCCTATGCTGGAGGCCAACCCGATTGAAGCCATTACCAACAATGTGTTTGGCACCTTGAATCTGCTTGATGCTGCCCGCGAGGTTGGTACCGAACGGCTGGTGTTTATCTCTACCGACAAAACCGTAGACCCAGCAGGTGTCTACGGCGCAGGCAAGAAAATTGCCGAGGAGCTGGTGCTGGCCGCATCGGCCCCGAATGCCGAGTTCCTGGTGGTGCGCTTTGGCAATGTGCTTGGCGCCCGCGGAAGCATAGTCCCGCTCTTTGCAAAACAGATTGCACGCGGTGGGCCGGTTACGGTCACCGACCCTGAGACATCGCGCTACTTCATGACCATTGCCGAGGCTGCCTCCTTGGTGCTGAAGGCCGGTGGTGTGGGAGCAGGCGGTGGACTCTACCTGCTGGATATGGGCGAGCCTCTGAAAATTCGCGAGATAGCGGAACAAATGATTCGCTTCTATGGCTACACGCCTATGGAAGATATACAGATCACCAACATCGGCCTGCGCCCGGGCGAGAAGCTCCATGAACGCCTGTACAGTAACGAGGAAACACCGCTTGAAACCGAGTTCCCCCGCATTCTCCTGCTTAAGCGGGGCAACTGGCCACCCGAGCGCCTGCAGAGCTTACTCACCAAGCTGCGCCCCATGTGCTACAGTACCCCGGAGCACCCCGAGTTGTACCGAAACCGTCGTGAGCTTAAGCGGGTACTGGCAGAGTACATTCCGAGTTTAGAGGTGCCAGCCGATGAGACCGACTATTAGAAACATACCTTTTGCCCGACCTTCGCTTGGGCCGGATGAGGAGCAGGCTGTCCTGCGCGTCATGCGCAGCGGTTGGCTCACTACCGGCAGTGAGGCAGAGGCTTTTGAGCGTGAGTTTGCCGAGTGTGCGGGCGTAGAGCATGCGGTGGCGTTGAGTTCAGCCACGGCGGGCCTTCACCTGGGGCTGGAGGCCTTGGGCGTGCAGGAAGGCGACTTTGTTGCCATGAGCCCCTACACCTTTGCCGCAACAGCAGAGGTCACACGCTACCTTGGCGCGCATCCGCTGTTTGTCGATATCGACCCTGAAACCCTCAACATTGATCCCCGCCAACTTGATGCGGCGCTCAATTCGCTTGACCACACACAACGCGTGCGGGTGGTGCTCCCGGTGCATATTGGTGGGGTGCCCTGCCCTATGCGGGAGATTCGCCAGGTTATAGATCAGCCGCGCCGTGGGGCGTCGCAGCGCACAGGCGCCGGAGCGGGTACAGGCGCCGGGGCCGGTACAGGCGCCGGAGCGGGTACAGGCGGCGAGCTTGCCACAGGCGATCAGGCTACTCCGATATCGATTTTGGAAGATGCGGCCCATGTGAGTCCCGCTGCTCCTACCCTTGGCGACGGCCAGCTTGGCACCATGGGCGACGGCCAGCTTGGCACCATGGGCGACGCGGGCGTTTTCTCCTTCTACGCCAACAAACCTATTACTACCGGTGAGGGCGGCATGTTGTGCACACGCAACGCAGAGCTTGCAGAGCGTGTTCGCCTTATGCGCCTGCATGGGATTGACCGTCAGGTCTGGGATCGATACAGGTCTGTGGGCGCTGGCTGGCGCTATGAGGTGGTCGAGGCCGGATACAAATACAACATGCCGGACCTGCTTGCCGCTATAGGGCGTGTGCAACTGCGCCGTACCGAGGAGTTACGCAGCCGCCGTTCCGAGATCGCCATGTACTACGACCAGGCACTTGGCGACACCGGCTATCTGCGTCTGCCAGCTGCCAACGGGAACACCTCGCACCATCTGTACGTGCTTCGCATTATTCCGGAGCATCTAAAGATCACACGCGATGAGTTTATTGCACAGCTGAGCGAACTGGGCGTGGGGACATCGGTTCATTACATTCCTCTGCACATCATGCCATACTACCGGCGGCGATACGGGGTTCAAGCGGCCGACTTTCCGGAGGCTTTGCGCGCCTTTGAGTGTTGCATTAGCCTTCCGATCTACCCGGATCTGACCGATGAAGAAAGGGAGTACGTGGTTCAGGCGGTGCGCTCAGTTGGCGACACTGCGTATCAAGGAAAGGGCGCATGACACAGATCAGATCAATACGGCGGCTCCTGCGCCGCAAGACACACTTTGTCAGCGACATGTATGCCCGCGACATGCTCTACGGTCTCACGGTCCGTTCGGATCGTGCCCGCGGCAAGCTGCTGTCCATTGAACTCCCGGAGCATTATTCGCATCTACGCCTCATTACCGCCGCGGATATACCGGGGAGCAACTCGCTTGAGGTCTATGGCGACGCCATGCCCATTCTGGCTTTTGACGATGTCCGCTACATTGGCGAACCCATTGCGCTCTTAGTTGGCCCGGATCTTTCGGTACTCAACGCTGCAATTGACCACATTGTCTGTAACTGGGACGAGAGCTTTTTGGAGCAGCCCCGGTACGACTTCCGTCGCCCCGAGCCGGAGCAGATTGCGCTTGAGTTAACCCACTCCTACGGAGAACCCCCTAAGGATCTGCGCTCGGCAGCACCGAAACGGGCCAAGCCGGTAGCAGTCCTGGCGCCCGAGGGGCCAGAGGGGGCCGATGCTGGCGCGGCACCCGCGGCGGTCGATACACCCGAGGGGGCCAATGCAGCCGCGGCGGCCGCGGACGCCGGGTCGGCAACGGAGAACAAGGACGCTGAAACCAGCAAGCTGGCAGACCCGACCAGCGCGGCCACAGCGGCCACAGCGGCCGCAGTGGAACCAGAGGCGAGCGCAGTGGGAGCCGGTGCGAGCGCAGTGAAGGCCGAGACCGCAGGCACAACGTCGCCGACGGCCAGCACTGCGGCCAAGACGAAGCCCGCTGCCAGCGCCGAGGCGCCAACGGCCGACGCAGCGTCGGCTGCTTCCACTGAGGGAGTCGCCACCGCTGCCCCCGCGACCGAAAGTGAGCCGCCCGCTGGTGAAGCCGCCGAGGCAGAGGCAAAGCCGCCAGCCGGATCCGCCGAGACTGCGCCCGAGACAGGGTCAGAGCCTGTGCCCGAGGCCAATGCAGAGACAGAGGCCGCTCCTGAGAGCTCCGACGGCTGGCTCTATTCACACCACACAACCGGCGCGCAGGAACATTTATACAACGAACCGCAAGGTGCATTCTGTGTCCGTGAGGCTAAGACACGAATTGTCGTGTACAGCGCAACACAGTGGCCATTTCTACTACGAGACACGGTGTGCAGTGTATTGAATATAAGCACCCGAAACTGTGTGGTGCGGGCAGCCGACATTGGAACATCGCTTGACGGCAAGCTCTGGTACCCGGCCTTAACGGCTGCGCATGCGGCCCTTGGGTGCTTTCTGACCGGGAAGCCCCTTAAGATCATGTACTCACGCGAGGAAGACTTCCGCTACAGCACCAAGCGCGCCCCAACACATATACGCTACGCCACCATTGTCGACGAGAACGGGGAAATAGAGTCAATGGATGTCACGGTACATCTTGCGGTTGGTGCCTATGGAGTGTTCACCCACGAAATTCTTAGCCGTACAGCGCTCGCTGCCGCTGGCCATTATCGCCGAAAGAACCTCAGAATCACCGCGCGCGCAGTTCGCACAAACCTGCCGCCTGCAAATGTGTTTTCCGGTTTTGGTGACAGCGCTGGTAGTTTTGCGCTTGAGTCGCATATAGCGCGAGTGGTGGCGGCCACTGAGTTTGTGCCCAGTTCCTGGAAGGCCGCAAACTTACTTACACGTGGCGAACACGACATCAGCGGAGTGCCTTTAGATAACGATATAGACTCCGGTGCGATCATTGAAAAGGTAGCGGCAAACTCAGACTTCAACCGCAAGCATGCCGCATTTGAGCTGCAGAAAAAACGGCGAAGTGAGCATGAGGAAATGGGAATACGCCCGCGGGGCATAGGCATTGCCTTTGCCTCCTTAGTTGACGGATTTCTGGACCATGGGGAAGCCTCAGCACTATCCTCGACAGTAAAGCTGCATCTCGACAGTGAGTCCAAGGGGACTATTTTCACCTCGGCGGTCGCCGAGAATCAAACGTTGCATCAACACTGGATACAAAGCGTTTCAGAAATTTTAGGCATCTCGGATGTAGAGATTGTCGATATCGACACAGACATAGTTCCCGACTCAGGCCCCTCAACACTTTCCCGCAATACCGCGGTTATCGGCAAGCTCATAGAGAACTGCGCCAACACCATTAAAAAGCGGCGCTTCCGCGATCCCCTACCCATAGAGGCTCGCAAAACCGTGAAAGCAGCAAAGGGAAAGAAGACAGAGCAGAACTGGGGCAAGGCCCTATCCGCCCACGGGAATGCAACCGTCGCCTGTGTGGTGGAGGTGGAACTTGAACCAGCGACGCTCGCGACCCGCGTGCGCGGAATATGGATATGTGCTGAGGCGGGCCGTATTGTTGATCCAGAGCAGGCTCGAAAAGCCCTGGAGGCCGGAGTTGCTCAAGCCCTTGGTTGGACGACCGGCGAGGTCATAGAGTATGTAGATGGTGCCATAACCACCGAGGGCTATGAAATGTACAAACCTGGACGGGCACCAACGCGAGAGCAACTGCATATAGAGTTTGTTCATTTTCCCGGTAAACGATCTCCTCATGGTGTGGAAGGGCTCGCCGGGCTGGTTGTTCCGGCCGCCTATATTGCAGCGACCGAGCAGGCCGGAGCTGTGCAGCTAAACGCGGTACCCAGCGGGCCAGCCGCGGTTGTAGGGAGACTGGAGGCCACATGATTATCTGGTTCACACTGAATGACGACAGCATCACCATAGATACGGACCCGGAGTTTCTGCTCGTAGATCTGCTCCGCAAGGAGTTCAGCCTGGGAGGAGCTCGCCCCGGTTGCCGGCGGGGAAGGTGTGGCACCTGTGCCATTCTGTTTAATGGTCACGTGACCTCATCCTGCATGTTGCCAGCCTTCAAGGCGCTCGGGAGTGAGATTGTGACTATTGAAGGCTTCATGAAGACGCCGGACTTTGCGGACATTGAACGTGGTTTCCAGCGGGCGGGCATGGATCCATGCCGCTTCTGTGCCGCGGCTAAGGTTCTCGTCACCTATGGGTTGATACGGCACAATAGTTCACCACGAGCAGAGGATATAGAGCGAGCAGCAAACGGCGTATTCTGTAGGTGCACAAGTTACGCAAGCTTCGTAGATGCAATTCGCTACGCCGCCGAAGCGCGACGGAAGAGGGCAAATGTCGGACGAGTATCGTAGTATTCAGATTTCTGTACCGGACACCATTAACGAACTGCTCCAGACCTTAAAGAAACGGCCCACAGCCTTGCTGTACGCGGGCGGAACGCAGATCCTGCGTGAGCAACCTGACCGTTTCCTTCGGCTGCCGTCCGAGATCATTGAGTTGCGCCATGTTGAAGAGCTCCAGCGTATCAGCCGAACCGAGAAATATGTAGAAATTGGCGCCGGAGTAACTATAGGCGCCTTACTCGAGCTCTCGGCTCGGGTCTTTCCGGAGATGTTCTACCAGGCCATTCGCCACATTTCTCGACCCGGGACTGCGCACCTGGCAACCATTGGTGGTAACCTCTGTGTACCAGACTCAGTTATGACGCTCACTCCGGTGCTGCTTGTGTTCGACACCCAAATTGAACTCAGACGCCAAGGCAAGGCACACTGGTTACCACTCTCACGTTTCCGTGATGACTCAGGCACAACGGTAATTGAGCCTGGCGAGGTCATGACCCGCATCCGTATCCCTATCAAGTCCTGGGAACACTCTCGCTTCTACAACTATGGTGCTGCGTATCTTCCCAACACCAATCCGTTAACCTTTGCTGCGGTCGCGGAGACAGAAAAAGACATTCTGGCAGATGTTCGCATTGCCCTCGCAGTTGGCGGTAAACACATCATTCGCCAACGTGAACTCGAGGCCGAACTTGTCGGTCGGCGTGTCCCGTTCCAACAACGTGATCTTGACCTGCTGCACCGACGGGTTGGAGAGATGCTCGAGCAGCGCGGATATACGCCAGAGCACGTCAGTTATGAGCGAATTGAACGTCTGCTTCGCGTCTTTGCAACCGGCATTGGAAGCTAGGCCGCACCCTCTCACGCTTGCCCATTCCGGATAGCGAATGCTATAGTCGAGGTCGGGGTATTCCGACTTGGCCGATTTTGTTCATCTCCATGTACATTCAGACTTCAGTCTCTTACGAAGCGCAGCACCCATTTCCCGGCTTGTTGCACGGGCAGTTGAACTTGGTATGCCCGCACTTGCAATTACCGACGACGGTAATATGTTTGGTGTTCTTGAGTTCTACAAGGAGTGTCGTCAGGCCGGTATTCAACCCATTATTGGGTGCGATTTTTTCATGGCTCCCGAAAGCCGGCATAACAAGAGCGCTAAGGATCAGCATCCGGCCCGGCTGGCTCGGCTGCCTGTTCTTGCCTATAACCAGACCGGCTACCGGAACCTCATACAGCTGGCCTCTCTTGCTTATCTTGAAGGTTTCTACTACCGCCCCCGCATAGACAAAGAACTCCTTGAACGGTACCACGAAGGACTCATAGGCCTCAGCGGTTCACTGTCGGGTGAAATTCCCGGGCTTCTGCTGCGCAACCGCCGAGCAGAGGCCACCGAGGCGGCCCGCCGCTACAAGGACATTTTTGGACCTGACAACTTCTATCTCGCCCTGCACAATCACGGAATTCCGGACGAACATGTCCTGAATCAGGCGCTCATTGAGCTGTCTGGTGAGTTGGACATTCCCTTAGTTGCGGCCAACGAGTCATACTACGTCCTTGCCGAGGATGCGGCTGCGCATGATGTTCTCCTGTGTATTGGGAACGACCGGAAAAAGCACGAACAGAACCGCTTCCGTTTTAGCTCCACAGAGTTCTATCTCAAGACACCCGAGGAGATGCAGGCTGCTTTTGGCGACATTCCTCATGCCATTGCAAACACAATGAACATTGCCCAGCGATGTAATTTGGAGATTGAGCTTCCCGGCCCCCAGTTCCCTGACTATGAAATCCCTGAGGGTTTCAGTTCGCCGGACGAGTACATGCGCCACATCACCATGGAAGGAATCAGAGAGCGATATCCGGAGGTCACCGAGGAGATTCAGAGCCGCACCGAGTATGAGTTGTCCACAATTATCGGCATGGGCTACACCGGGTACTTTCTCATTGTCTGGGACTTCATTGCGTATGCGCGTTCCTGTGATATTCCGGTAGGACCCGGCCGCGGCTCGGGTGCAGGCTCAATTGTGGCCTATGCGCTCAAGATCACCGACATCGAACCCTTGCGCTATGGACTGCTGTTTGAACGTTTCCTCAATCCGGACCGGGTATCCATGCCGGACTTCGATATCGACTTTTGTTATGAACGCCGGGGAGAGGTCATTCAATACGTCACACAGAAGTACGGTGAAGACCGCGTTGGCCAGATCATTACCTTTGGCACCCTGAAGGCTAAAGCGGTTATTCGCGACGTTGCCCGCGCACTTGATTTCTCGTTCCAGGAAACCAATGAGATAGCCAAACTCATTCCAAAAGACCTCAAGATGACCCTACCCAAGGCGCTTGAGCAGGAGCCCAAGCTGCGGGAACTCCATGAGGCTGGCGGACGAAACCAGGAACTCATTGATACCGCGCTTAAGCTGGAAAACCTCCACCGGCATCCATCAACTCATGCTGCGGGAATTGTTATTGGAAAGAAACCGCTGACCGAGTATGTGCCGCTTTTCAAAGACCCCAAAACCGGGATGATCTCAACCCAGTTCACCATGGAGCAGATTGAAGACTGTGGGCTCGTAAAGATGGACTTCCTTGGTCTCAAGACGCTTACCCTTATCCGCAACACCGAGAAGCTCATTCGCCGTCGTGGTATAGAGTTTGACATTGAAACTGTATCGGAGCAGGATCCGGCGACTTTTCTCATGCTCGGAGAGGGCTCAAGCAGCTGTGTTTTTCAGTTTGAAAGCCAGGGAATGCGGGGAATACTGTCACGGGCCAAACCGGAACGCATTGAAGACCTCATTGCTTTGAATGCCCTGTACAGGCCGGGGCCAATGCAGAACATTGACCAGTTCGTAGACTCAAAGAACGGCCGTATGCCCATTAGCTACCCTTTGCCACAGCTTGAGCCAATTCTCAAGGAGACCTACGGGGTTATTGTCTATCAGGAACAGGTCATGCAGATCGTGCAGGTGGTTGCTGGTTTCTCGTTAGGTGAGGCAGATATACTCCGCCGCGCAATGGGGAAAAAGAAAGAAGCTGAGATGGGCCGCATGAAGGCCAAGTTTCTTGAGGGGGCCGCGGCCAAGGGCATTGACCCCAAAAAGGCGGAGAGCATTTTTGAACTCCTTGTACCGTTTGCCGGGTACGGGTTTAACAAGTCACATGCGGCCGCCTACTCGGTACTGGCCTACAAAACAGCCTACCTCAAGGCTAACTACCCGGCTGAGTTCATGGCAGCCAACCTCACCAATGAGATGAACTCCCCCGACAAGTTTGCCGAGTATCTGTCGGACACCAAAAAAATGGGGCTGGCCGTACTACCACCGGATATTAACACCAGCGACAAGTACTTCACGGTCCATGAGGGACAGGTACGGTATGGACTGCTTGGTATCAAGAATGTGGGTGCGGCGGCGGTTGATGAGATTCTACTCGTGCGCGGATCCGACGGCCCGTTTGTGTCCTTCACCTCCTTCCTTGAGCGGATCAATCTCAAGACCGTGAACCGCAAGGTAATAGAGACCTTCATTCAATGTGGCGTGTTTGATTCACTAGGCGTCTCACGGGCAGTGCTCCTGCACAACTCACAGACCTTCATCGACCACGCGGTAGCACAAAAGGCAAGCACCGCCTTTGGTCAGACCTCACTCTTTGACGGTGAGTCGGGCGAGGAGCTGGCGGGCCCGCACATTGAAGAGGTCGAGGACTGGGATCTGGACACAAGACTCGGATACGAACGGGAACACCTGGGCTTCTACTGCTCCGGCCATCCGCTTGACGGCCGAAAAGAGCTCTGGTTTGAACGTTCCACCATTAATCTGGCAAAGCTCCCGCCCCCCGGGGGCGATACGGTGTATGCTCTCGTTGGGCTTGTCGGCGAACCGCGAGTCCTGTCCACAAAGAACGGCAAGCAGCTTGCGTTTACCACGATTGAAGACTACAACGGAAGTATCGAAATTGTTCTGTTCTCGGAAGTATTCGAGAAGTACCAAGACCGCTTGGTCGGAGAACAGGTGCTTGGCGTGCTTGGCAAGCTTGAACAACGTGGAGAACGACTCCAAATTGTGGTTGAGGAGATCCGTGAACCGGAGGAACTCGATGAGCGCGATATCGGCACCGTGCATATTCGCATCCATGAAGACTTCCTCGGCGAGGAGGAGTTGTACAACCTCAGGGCCTTTCTGCACGAGCGTCGCGGATCGTGCCCGGTATGGCTCCATATAGGATCAAATGGCGAGGAGACAATTGTTCGGGCATCACATCAACTCACGGTTTCCTCGCGAGATGAAGTACTAGAACAGATCAAGCAATATCCCGGTGTAGCCGAGATCTGGCAGCGCAAGCCCGAGTATACCGGCTCGGATAACTCAGTCCAAAAATAGCCACAAAAAAGCAGGCGTTCACGCCAAGGAGAAAATCTTATGCTACAGCCATTACTGCGGGCTATGAGCTCACTCATCTCAATCTACATGATCTTGATCTTTGTACGGATCATGCTGACCTGGTTTCACAGTGGACAGACCGGACGCATTGTCTTCTATTTGGCTCGCGTTACCGACCCATACCTGAACTACTTCCGCAGAATTCCACTGTTCCGTGAGTCCATGGTCGACTTCTCACCTATTCTGGCAATTCTCACCTTGTCTATTTTTAACAATGTTCTCACCCGCGTGGCCTACGCTGGAAACGTCACCTTAGGTTTTGTGCTTGCTATGATTCTCTCGGCAGTTGTGTCGGCCGCATCCTTTGTGGTCTTCTTCATTCTGGTGATTGCTATCATCCGACTGGTAGGATTCCTCACGCGCGCAAACTCAGCGACCCCCTTCTGGGTAGCTCTTGACCGCATTCTCCAACCATTGGCGCATAAACTTGTAGACAAGTTCGGCGGTGGCCGCTCAACGAGTTACCAGAACGCCCTCATGATCTTTGCTGCAACTGCCCTCCTGGTGTTACTCGTTGGAAACTTCATTGCAGGCACCCTCATGGGCTTCCTTCTCCAGCTGCCAATCTAAGCAGGACAGCGGGACCGTGATACTGTCGGAACTCCAACTTGCCCCGGGGAAACTCCCGGGCATAGGACCGGCCCGCCGGGCAGACCTGCAGCGTCTGGGAGTGGGCTCGGTTGCCGAGCTCCTGTTGCTGGCGCCCCGCGACTACGAAGATCGAAGCACACCATGCTCTATCTCGCAGGCGGTGCAGGCGGTGCAGGCGGTGGGGGGCGCTCTCGGGGCCTCCCAGCAGGGCGCCGGGGAAGCGGGCACCGGTACGGTTGCAGAAGGAGCAGCCCGGCGCGCAAACATCCGCTGCACCGTGTTGGCCCACGACTACATCCGCACCTCGCGGGGTATGGTGCTCAAGGTACTGTTGCGAGACACCGAGGGTACGGTTGCTGCGCTGTTATGTTTCGGCCGTAACTTTCTGGCAAACAAGTTGCCGGTGGGTAGCGAGATACTGCTGAGTGCGGTGTTTCGCTTCCAGTACGGCGAGATTCAGAGCAGCGACTTTGAGTTTGTTGCGGCTCCACCGGCCGAGCCAGCATCTGAACCCACTTCCAGGCCCGCTGCCACACCGACACCACAGGCAGAATTCTTTTTCCGCATTGAACCCATTTACCCCTTGTCGGGTGGTCTCTCACAAACCGTCCTACGCGCGGCTGTTCGTAGCGCTATTGAGCAGTATGCCCACAATCTGGGCGACGAGCTGCCCGAGGAGCTCAGAGTCCGTCGTGGCCTACCCACCCGTGGGGCTGCCATCAAAATGCTCCACTCCCCTGCCTCAGTTGCAGAGGCCAACGAGGCTCGCCGCCGCTTTGCCTATGACGAACTCTTGCTGTTTCAACTTGCTATTGGACGTGAGGTCACAGCGCGGCCTGAACGGCCGCCGCTCCCCCCTGCTGGCAGGCCACTGCCCCCGGCTGGCAGGCCGCTCCCCCCTGCAGCCAGGACAGACAGCCGCGCAGCTCGGCTCATTGCCTCCCTACCCTTTGATCCCACCGCAGATCAAGAAAAGGTGCTCCAGGAAATTCGTAGCGACGCCGCTGGCACAACGGCCATGCTCCGTCTTGTCCAAGGTGAGGTCGGGAGCGGAAAGACGCTTGTTGCGTTCCTTGCAGCCTTGGACTACATCGACGCTGGCCGCCAGGTCGCATTCCTTGCGCCAACCGAGTTGCTCGCACGACAACATGCGAACAACGCATCACAGCTACTCCAACCGCTTGATGTTCGCGTTGAGTTATTAACAGGCTCTCTTCCTGCCGCAGAAAAGAAACGCATTCAGCAGGCACTTGCATCCGGTACGGTAGACTTGGTCATAGGTACCCATGCGCTTCTTTCGGAGCAGGTTGCCTTTGACTGCCTTGGGCTTGTTGTCATTGACGAGCAACACCGCTTTGGGGTCCTCCAACGGGCCGCGCTGACCCACAAGGCCAAGGCGCCAGATCTGCTACTCATGACAGCAACGCCTATCCCCAGAACCCTGGCACTGACGCTCTACGGCGAACTTGACATCTCAAGCATTTACAGCAAGCCTGCCGGTCGGCTGCCTGTGAAGACTCATCTCGCTTCATCAAAACGTGCAGATGAGGTCTACGCTCGGGTGCGAAAACTGATAGACGAAGGTGCGCAGGCATACTTCGTCTACCCGCTCATTGAGGCCGGTGAGAACGGGTCGGCTCTCCGCGACGCAGTCGGAATGCGTGACTACCTTTCAACTGGCGCTTTTGCTGGCATCAAGGTAGGACTCATCCACTCACGAATGCCCGAAGCCGAAAAAATTGAGGTGATGCGTGCCTTTGCTGCCGGTGAAATTCGAGTCCTGGTGGCCACGAGCGTAGTTGAGGTCGGGGTCGATGTAGCCGAAGCCTGCTGCATTGTGGTAGAGCATGCTGAGCGATTCGGACTCTCGGCGCTCCATCAGCTCCGTGGAAGAGTTGGCCGCGGCACGCGACCCTCCTATGCCTTTCTCATATTTGACGAACCCCTAACCGAAGACGCCAAGTCTCGCTTGCGAACGCTCTACGAAGAGCAGGACGGCTTTGCGGTAGCAGAACGAGACCTCCAGATAAGGGGCCCGGGTGACCTGTCAGGAATCCGCCAGTCTGGTTTCCTTGGTTTCCGCTTTGCTCGCTTCCCGGAACATGAGGAGCTGCTCAAAACGGCGCGACTCGACGCGCGCGAAATTCTCCGTCATGATGAGGGACTCACACAGGCCGTGCACCAGCCGCTATCACGCGCCCTTGAACTTTTTCTGAATCAACTTGGAGGAGCACCATGAGAATTACCGGCGGCAAGTACCGCGGACGGCGGCTTGTCTGTCCTCCGGGAGAAATTAGACCGGCCATGGACAAGATGCGTGAAAGCATATTTGCAATTCTTGGCGACCTCCATGGCTCTAGCTTTCTGGACCTGTTTGCGGGTTCCGGCTCCATGGCCATAGAGGCGGCAGGCCGCGGTGCCGCACGAGTTACTCTTGTGGAACGCGACAAGTCAAAACGCAAGGTTCTGAACGGTAATCTCGAGTTCGTGGAAGAGCCATACCAGGTCTTCTTTCTCCCGGTTGAACGTTTTGTCGCCGGCGCCCGGGAGGCCTACGACTACATCTTTGTCGATGCGCCATTCCCCTACCGGCATCGGGCAGACCTCCTGGGGCGGATCGCCGCCTCGCGTCTTGTTGAACCCAACAGCGTCGTCATGTTCCACTATCCTTCAGAAGACCCAATGCCGGAAAACGCGGGCACACTAGAACGTACCGATCTCAGGATATTCGGCCGATCTTTGGTAGCCTTCTACAGTCCCTGTTCCAAGGAAACCGAGCTTTTGTTATAGTCAACGCTGTTAAGGAGTAATTCTGTGCCAAAGAAGAAGCGTTCCCTGCTTCAAATTCCGCAGGGAACCGAAAGTTTTTACCTTGAAGACGCCTACCGACACCGTAAACTCGTTGAGCGGGTTACCGAACGGTTCTACCGTTGGGGATACCTGCCAGTACAAACCCCAATTGTAGACTACTACGACAGCTACCGCAGCCTTCTTACCGAGAACGCGGATCGCGGCATATATCGTCTCATTGACCGTGACGGTGAGTTACTCATGTTGCGTTCCGACGTTACGCTTTTTCTTGCCAAGCAAATGGGAATGATACTCAAGAGTGAAGAGCTGCCGGTGCGAGTCTATTACGCAGACACCATACTTCGCCATGAGGCGGCCGACGATATCTCACAAAATGAGTTCTTCCAGGCAGGAATAGAACTGATAGGCCGCGAGGAGCTCGAGGGAGAACTTGAGGTTCTTTGTCTGTTACAAGAGACCTTGGCCACACTTGGGGCCACGAACACCGTAACACATGTAGGAACCCGCAAACTCACTGCTGGAATTCGCGCCAAGCTTGGGGAGTCGGCCGAACGCCAACTCGTGCACGCGGTCATCATGCGGCGTGAAGAAGAACTTGCCGAAATCCTTACCGACTACTCAGCAAAGCAACGAGAGGCGTATCTCAGTTTGTTCCGCTATATCGGCAATGCCTCAGGCCTCCGTACCCTTCGTGAAACCGTTGCGCAGGAACTTGGAGAGGAGGTCACCAGCGCGCTGATGGAGATTGAACATGTGTTTGCCGTTCTTGAGGAACTCAATCTTGTCGACCACTTTCGAGTCGACCTCTCGGAGGTAGGGAACCAACCCTACCATTCCGGCATGGTTTTCCAGTCTTACATGCATAACGTCGCACAACCAGTCGCATCTGGTGGCCGCTATGACGGCTTGCTCGCGCGATTCGGGCTCGATGCACCCTCGGTAGGTTTTGCCTGCATGCTGCGCCGCGTAGAGGAACAGCTCGATGCTCGCACACAGCCCAGCCGGATTTCGGGTCTGGAGCCCTTTGCCAGAGCAGAGGGTGAAAGCTTTGCCGCGCGGTTCCGCTCCGCACGCCAAGCACGCGAGCAAGGAGAGAGTATCGTCTTATGAACACAACACCAAAAACAGAACCCCTCACCATGGCGGTACCAAAGGGCAGGCTCCTCGACCAGACTATAGAGTTCTTTGAGACATGTGGCCTGAACTTCTCGTTTGAGAAACGCAGTCTCGTCGCGCACGAAACGAGCGGGCTGCTCAAACTCATCCTTGTCAAAAACAGCGATCTTCCGGTCTATGTCAAGCATGGCATTGCAGGAATGGGCATCTCGGGTGAGGACACGCTCTATGAGTCCGGGACAGAGTTTTACCAGCTATACACCTTCAATTTCGGCGCCACGCACATGTGTCTCTGCTGCCGCGAGGACTACGACCCAAGCATGGACAAACGACAACTTGCCGTTGCCACCAAGTTTACCCGTTTCGCGCGCGACTACTTCCATGGGCAGGGTATTCCAGTAGAGATCATTCGCTTGGGTGGTTCAGTTGAACTGGCGCCGGTACTGGGCCTGGCACCCTACATTGTCGATCTCGTAGAGACCGGTAGTACACTCCGCGCAAACAAACTCAAGGTCACCAAAACGCTCGCCGAGATTCAGGTTCGCTTGATTTGTAACCCCGCGTACTATAAGCTTCACTTTGACCGAATAAACGCATTCATCATGCGTTTACAAGGAATCACTACTCTGGAGATGCCAAAGAATGAGTGAACGATCAGCTACGGTTGAACGCAAGACTGGCGAGACCGACATTAAACTCACCCTTGACTTCTCTGCGCGTGCCCCAATTGAAATAAGAACGGGCGTGCCGTTCTTTGATCATATGTTGCATGCTATGAGCCACCACGGAGGCTTTTCGCTCGCAGTAGAGGCCGTGGGCGATGTCCACATTGACCAGCATCATCTGGTAGAGGATGTGGGGTTAGTCTTGGGCGACGCACTGCGAACCATTCGTGAGTCGGGTGTTGCTATCACTCGCTATGGCCACTCCGTTATTCCCATGGATGAGTCACTCGCCGAAACTACCATAGATGCCTGCAACAGGGCCTATCTGGTTTTCCGCGGGCAATTCCCTCAGGAGTACTGTGGCGAGTTCCATGTAGTCCTGGTTCGCGAGTTCCTGCAGGCGCTGGCTAACCGAGGTGCCATGAACCTTCATACCGAACTCCGCTATGGCTTCAACTCGCATCACATGAGCGAAGCCTTGTTCAAGAGCCTCGGGCGCGCGCTCGCACAGGCTTATAGCCCACGAGCTGCAGATCAAAATCAAGCTATGTCCACAAAGGGAATTCTCTGAAAGAATAGACAAGGATATGTTCGAGGTGCTACGATACACTAAGCACGTTTGGAATGCGTGATGAGAGAGCCAAAACTGCCTCCAAGTTCCGGATTCCTAAAGGTAGATCTCGGTGCACCTCCTAAGGTAAGTGGGGCAGATCGCGCTGCTTTAATCCGCCGCGGCAACGAGTTTTTCAACGAAGGGCGTTATGACCTAGCTAAGCGGGTATTTATCACGGCACGCTATGGTGACGGTCTCATTCGGCTCGGCGACTATCACCTCAAGCAAAACGAGCCTCTTGAGGCGCTAAGACTGTATCAAATTGCACCAGAACCCAGAAAGGCGGCCGACCTTATTGAGCGATTCGCTGATATTGTTCGACGTTGGCTGGAAGAGGACGAATAATCGTGACTGCACATACGGATAAGTTTGACGACTATGACCCGGAACTAGATCAGAGTCTCAATGACAACCCGGAACAGCTTGAACAGAAAGAGCTTGCACATAAGGTAACCGAACTCTCACAGCAGGCCTATCAGTTGCTCAAGGAAGACTATCTCGACGAGGCTGAATCGCTATTCCAGGAAATGCTTGGGCATGAGCCAGACAACAACTACGCCCTCGTCGGTTTAGGTGATGCAGCACGCAAGCGTCGTCGTTTTCAACAAGCTGTTGAGTACTATCAGAAATGTCTAGAAATACACCCGGAAAACAACTACGCCCTCTTTGGGCTTGCCGACTGTTACAAGTCCATGCGTCACTTCCACAAAGCAATTAACATTTGGGAACGCTACCTCCAATACGACGATGAAAACATAACAGTACTTACTCGTGTTGCCGACGCCTACCGTAAGGTTCGAGATCTAGCAAACTCACAGCGATTATATATGCGGGTGCTGGAGATGGAACCCGACAACCCCTACTCGCTCATTGGACTCGGGCATCTGCATTATGACTTCCGCGACTACCGTAAAGCTCTGCAGTTCTGGGAACGCATGTATGAAATCAACGGTGACCAGGTTGATATTCGGGTACTGACCTCTATTGGTAACTGCCATCGTAAAATGAAGACCTTTGAGCGCGGCACCTACTATTTCGGACGCGCACTCGACCGGGAACCGGACAATTTCTATGCACTGTTCGGAATGGCTGACTGCTGTCGTGGATTGAACCGTTCCGAGGAGTCTTTAGAGTACTGGAATCGGATCCTTGCTAAGGATCCCTCCAACAAGGTTATTCTTACACGAGCAGGAGATGCCTACCGAGGCATGGGGCAACATGACTCGGCCGAGATGTACTACAACAAGGCGCTCAATATTGAATACGATACCTACGCGGTCATTGGGCTAGCCTTAATCAACAAGGCGAAAGGAAAATATACAGACGCAATACAGGCCCTAGAGTCGGTGAAGACAGTAGAGCCCAAGAATCACCGCCTGTACACTGAAATTGCTGAGTGCTATCTGAGTCTGAACGAACCACGCAAGGCCCTGGAGGTGTTGCATCAGTTCCAGAAACTAGGAATTCGCAACCGCTACGTGAACGACATGCTTGACCGCATCCGGAGCTCAAACAGGTAGTCCGCACCGGGCTTCCTTGGTGGAAGCCCAGGCAGGTCTTCTTTATGACCAGACGTATTTGGTATCAGATACGTCAGGAGTCGGTAAGTACGGCCTTAATCCGTCGCACTCCCTGCGATGAGCTTTGTTCCTTCTGAATCTTGAATCGGCCAAGGGTCGCAGTGTTTTCAACATGAGGCCCTCCGCAGACCTCTTTTGAGAAATCACCAATCGCGTACACTTTCACTACTTCGTTGTAACGGTCACCAAAAAGTGCAGTCGCACCGGACTCACGAGCCTCACCAAGTGTCATGGTGGAGACTGATACCGGAAGGTCACGCTCAATCTGCTCGTTCACAATTTGTTCAACCTCACTCAGCTGTTCCGGAGTCATTTTATCCGGGTGAGAGAAGTCAAAGCGCAAACGATCAGCGGTAATATTGCTGCCCTTCTGGGCAACATGCTCACCAAGCACCGTCTTCAACGCCTTGTGAAGCAAGTGGGTGGCGGTGTGCAGCCGAGTAGTCATTTCCGAATGATCGGCTAAGCCACCCTTGAACACATTTCCTTCATCCATCTTGGAGGCTTCCTGGTGCTCGGCAAAGGCATGGTCAAAGCCCTCACGATCAATACTGAGTCCGTGCTCGGCAGCGAGCTCCTCGGTAATCTCTATAGGGAAACCGAATGTATCGTAGAGATGAAATGCCACCTTGCCGGGAATCTGCCGACTTTCATTGGACATAAGTTTAGGCAAGAGTTTTTCAAACTCATGCTCACCCTTTTGGAGCGTGAGCAGAAAGCGCTCTTGCTCGTGGACGAGTTCATCTACAATCTTGTCACGATTGTCGTTCAGGCTCGGGTAGGCATGGGTGTACATATCTACAACAAGCTTGGCAGGGGCCTCGAGGAAGCGACCGTTGAGGCCCAGTTTACGCCCATGACGTACAGCACGGCGGATAAGACGTCGCAGTATATAGCCCTGGCCGACGTTTGAAGGCATTACGCCTTTTTCGTCGCCCAGAATGAAACTGGCCGTGCGACAGTGGTCTGCAATGATTCGCATTGAGGTGTCGTGTGACGGGTCGGCTCCGTAGCGAGCGCCGGTGAGCTCCTCTATGCAGGCAAGCAAGGGCGCAAAGATTTCCGTTTCATATACCGAGTTCTTACCTTGAAGTATGGCTACGGTGCGCTCAATCCCCATTCCGGTATCAACGCACTGTCGGTCAAGTTGCTTGTAGCTACCGTCGGCAAGCTTGTTGTACTGCATGAAGACGTCATTCCAGACCTCCATGAACTTACCGTCCGAAACACCTGGCCTACTCTGTGCAGTACCCGGGATTCCAGTGTCAATAAACATTTCACTGTCCGGGCCACACGGGCCAGTCTGCCCTGCCGGACCCCACCAGTTATCTTCACGCGGAAGGTAGTAAATGCGCTCACGAGGAATGCCCAACGACTCCCAAACCTTGGCAGATTCATGATCAGGAGCAACTTCCTCGTCACCGGCGAAAACCGTTACCGAGAGTTTGTCCGGACTCAGTCCAAGCCAGCGCCTTGAGGTCAGGAACTCGTAACTCATGATGATGGCTTCTTCTTTGAAGTAGTCACCCAGGGACCAGTTGCCCAGCATCTCAAAGAAGGTTAGGTGACTGAAATCACCAACGTCCTCAATGTCGCCGGTTCGAATACACTTTTGGTAGTTGACCAGCCGGTTACCAGCTGGATGCTCCTGGCCCAAAATATAAGGAACCAACGGATGCATGCCAGCCGTGGTGAAGAGAACCGTAGGGTCATTTTCGGGAATGAGAGAACTCCCAGATATATGACTGTGGTTCTTCGATACGAAAAACTCAATGTATTTGTCGCGAAGCTCATTTGCCGTCATAGTATGGAAATACTATTCATGCAAGGGACTCGTGTCAAGAAAGATAAGGATCGTCACTCGACTTAGATAAGAAATCCGGAAAGGCGTAGACCACTGTTCCGGACTCGCGAATGCGCATCTCGGCAAAGCCCTTAGCAGCAAGCTCCTCCAGCTTCATTCGCGCGTCCTCAATACTGTAGTCGCCCTCAAGGGCCACCTCACTTGGTGTGGTAATTCCATGGTTCATCTTGGCAGTG
>REEM01000129.1 GCA_007695055.1 Spirochaetaceae bacterium
ACCAGCATTGTCAGCAGCGCGAGCCTTGGTCCGCCTACCCGGTACCCGACCGAAACAATTGTCTGGGTGCTTGACGGGCCTGGAAGCATGGTGCACAGGGCCAGGAGTTCTATGAGATCTTCCTCACTCAGGTATTTCTTTTTGGCAACAAGCTGGTTCATGAAGACTCCGATGTGGGATTCCGGGCCACCGTATGCTCCTATGGAGCAGAGGAACACATCTTTGAGGAACGCTGCCGTCGATACATCGCTTGGGCGGACTTCTTCTGGCATGACACTACCTTACAAGATTTCTGGCCGGAGAGGCAGCACGTCGCCGCGCGTATCCAAATAGGAGGACTCCAAGCAGGGCCGCGACCGCCAGAATGGGCCAAACTACACCCAGTCCGAATCCTTCCGCGATCGGGCCAAAGACAAAGGGGCCCAGCGCCGTGCCCAGACCCCAGATCGTTGGCATTGTTGCCAGAAAGCGAGCGCGTTGTTCGGGGGGAGCTTGGTTCGCGACAAAGACGCCAGTGTGAGTCACCGTCAGGATTTCTCCGACGGTCCAGACCACCACAAGAGCTATCTGCGGTGTGAAGCCGGTGAAGGCCCCCACCAGTCCTAGACCAACCCCGAACAGTGCTCCGGCGATCATCATTGCGGTTTCGGCCTTAAGGCTCCGGCTCCATACAGTTACAAAGCCGGTGAGCGCAATCACGGTTACCGCATTTGCAGTGAGCAGCAGGCTATAGCGGAATGGACCTTCGGTTCCGAAGAGCTCCAGCATTCGCAAGGGCAAGGCGAACATGTGCTGACTGTAGACAAGATTTATGACAATATTTCCAAGGCTGAAATACAACAGGCTTGGAACCGAAAGGATAAGCAGAAGCACCGGCGCTGACGAGCGTCTGTGGCCGGGGTCGGCTACCTGAGTTGCCTCCGGGGCGGCAACTTGGGGGATTGACGGGGCGTCTGCTTGGGAGGCTGTCGGTGCGGCTGATTCCGAGCCCGCAATCCGCGACCGAAACTGAGGTAGTGCCCAGCGTCGTGCTACCGCAAAGACCAGGGCGGCACAAAGTAGCGTACTGACAGCATCGCCCCAGAACACCCATTCAGCGCGCCTCCCGTACAAGGTTCCTGCAAAGAGCGGAGCAGCAATCATGCCCATATTGTGTGCCAGGTAAATGAGCGAGAACGCCGGGAGCCTGTTGCTTTCGTCGGTATAGTCGACCGCCATGGACGCCACGCCGGGGCGGAGCATTCCTCCGCAAAAGAAACCCGCAACCAGCAGGGGCGCCAACAGGTGTATTGACGGCGCGAAGGCCGCTGCGGCAAAGGCCAGGGCATGCCCGCTCATCATGAGTACAAAGGCATGATGCCTTGGAATGCGGTCAAGCATGCTGCCTGCAGTTAGCGTTCCCAGCGCATGAGCCACGGCGCACGCAAATATGATACGGCCCGCCGCCGCCTCACCAAGGCCGAACGCGTCCGAGAGAATAATGGTGACCAGCAAAATGACGAAGCTGCCAAGGCTGTTAATTGCCCGTGCGGCGGCGAGGAGATAGATCTGCGGCGGCACGCAGCGGTAGCTCTCAATGGTGTGCAGCAGTATCTTTCCGGGAAACACTCTGTTGTTCAACTCCTGGGCCTGTGATCATCTAGTACGGTTAAGTGCCAGAAGCATAACCGGTTTCAACAAGATCGTCACTCAGCTCAACCGGGGCACATGCGAGACACGAGGAGGCTGCATGGAGACGCATATTCGGCCACTGACGTCGGATGACGAACCCTTCCTGTGGGAGATGTTGTATCGGGCGATTCATGTGCCCGACGGAAACAGCCCTCCTCCGCGCGCTGTACTACAACTCCCCGAGCTATCTCGCTATGTTCAGGGGTGGGGCTGTAGGGGAGATTGCGGCTTCCTCGCCGCTGTTGGTCAGCCGGTCGGCGCGGTCTGGCTGCGTTTTCTGGTCGGCACGAACAAGGGCTATGGATACGTAGCCGAAGACACCCCCGAACTTTCCATGGCCGTGTTGCCAAGCTTTCGGGGCCAGGGTATCGGTACAGAGTTGCTTGCGACGTTGTTGGCGTCGCGCTGTGGAAACACCGCTATTTCACTGAGTGTCTCGGCAGAGAACCCGGCGCGCCGACTCTACTCGCGCTTTGGATTTGAAGTGGTGAACGAGAGCGCGGGGTCGCTCACTATGGCGCGGGGCCCAGTCTCGTGGTACAATTGAGGCATAGTATTACCAGGTTGCGCGGAGGCTGTCGTGTTTAGAACACATCGAGGAGTCGTTGTCAGCGTCTTTCTCACTGCAGCACAGTTTGTGGTAGCTCTGCAGTTTGCCGGTGCGGTCGAACAGCCGCTTGAGGGCGACTGGACGCGCTTCTCGCTTACCGGAAAAGCCTATGGTGTTGCGGAGTGGGGTGCTTCCTCTGTTTTAGAGTCTGAGAACTTCTGGGAGGACTCCCGCTACGATCCTGGGAAAGCCTTTGACGGCGATCCGGTTACCGCATGGGTGGAAGGAGCGCCTGGGCCAGGAATTGGGGAGACTATTGTTGCGGCCTTTGTTGAGTATCCCGAGGCGCTGGGCTTTATCAACGGCTTTGCGCGTAATCAGAACCTCTTTTTGCGTAATCATCGAGTCAAAATACTGAATGCTCAGCTCTACCTCGGAGTCAATGTCGATGGGTTTGCAACCGAGGTTGTAACCTTCTATGACGCACTGCCGGTAGGCAGCTCAACACCTCTTCACCTTGCCGACTCCCGACTGGCGCAACGAGTGCTACTCCCGCTTGATCCGTTAAACGCCACTCAGGCTATGAGTGAGTTCCGCAACTCAAAGGCCATACAGGAGCTTAGTTTTCCGCAGGCGGCTATGATGGGAATCAGCCCCGGCCCGGGTAGCGAGATCCCTCTCCAGTTTCGCTACATTCTACGTCTTGAGATTGCCGAGGTTTTCCGTGGCACTAGCTGGGAAGACACCTGCATAGCAGAGATCTGGCCGGACTACGGTGAGATCGAATACATCGATACCGACGCGAACATGCGTCGTCTACTGCTTCAAACCGCGGACGGTCGACAGATCCCCGGATACGCCGATTTCGCGTCTGTTTTGACCATTCTTGCTCAGAGCGAGGATGCAGACTGGGTCATTGTGATCAAGGAGCCCGCCTATCCGGGGACAGGCCGTGTGAGCAGCGAGTACGCAGTCATCCACACACCAACAAGCCGTGACATGACCTCGGCTGTCTTTGCAGATCTCGCCGCCGCGATGACGGTCACCGGCCCACCGGGGACAGGTCTTTTGCCCCACGATTTCGTGGAAGAGGCTGGCGAGCTTTTCGTGCTGTATGACAATCTTGAAACCGGAGAGTTTGGTAGGACGACTGTCCCTGCCGTCTACGCAGAACCTTAAAACATGTCGTGTGGCTCAGTCGCCTTCAAGATAGCCAGACTCAATTTGCCGCCTCATCCAGACTGCAGCCTCGGTGCGGTTTCCAACGCCAATCTTACGAAACAACCGGGTGACAATGTTGCGAACCGACTTCTCGGCCAGGTTCAATGTGTCTGCAATTTCCTTGTTCTGGCGCCCAGATGCCATGAGCTTGAGCACCTCGTGCTCCCGTGGCGAAAGGCAGACTCCCTGCACCAGCATGGTGTCCTCGGGATCCGGGCAGCCTGTTTGCGGAGGCTTGGGCGGTTGCGGCAGGGGCCACTCTCCATTTAATGCGGCGCGAATTCCCGCGCGAATTCCCGCCCCGTCCGCATCCTTTACCAGGAATCCTGCTGCGCCAGCCTCTTTGGCCCGCTGTATGTTCTCAGGAGATCCGAATGCGGACAGGAGCACAACTGCAGCCGCGGGAGCTCGCATTCGAATGCCAGGAATTGCCGCTATTCCGTTGCCATCTGGCAAACGGAGATCGAGCAAAATGAGGTCTACGGAGTTGCTTTCCAGAAACCCGTTCAGTTCCGTAAGTGAACCGACCTCACCCACCACCTCAAAGTCTTCGTGGCCATGCAGTACAAGGCGAACCCCGCGGCGCACG
>REEM01000079.1 GCA_007695055.1 Spirochaetaceae bacterium
GGGCATTAACTACATGACTCGTGATCGTCCGGGAGCCAAGGGTGAAGGGCGCTACTACAGCTGTCCCGACGAGGTGCTCATGGCTCGCGACGCCGGTGCGGTGGACTACCAGGCACTGGTCAAGGTCAGAATGGACGGTGAGTTCGTTGAAACTACCGCCGGACGCATTGTGCTCAATAGTGATTTACCCCCGGAAATCGGATACATCAACTACGCTATGGGTGAGAAGGAACTCCGTAAACTCATAGCCAGAGTGTATGCCGAGTACGGGCCACATACTACCGTTCGCATGCTTGATACCATTAAGGATATGGGCTTTCGCTATGCAACGCTTTTTGGTGCAACCATTGGTATGGACGACATCATGATTCCTGAAGTCAAGGTGGAAATGATTGGGGCAGCCAACACGGCGGTCGAGTCCATTCAAAAGCAGTACATGCAGGGACATATCACCAATGAGGAACGCTATAACCGCGTAGTCGAGGTATGGAGTAAAGCGAACGAAGACCTTACCAATACCATGATGAGCACGCTCAAGGAAGACCGCGGTGGTTTTAACCCGGTCTACATGATGGCAAACTCCGGTGCTCGTGGTAGTAGAGGGCAAATTCGACAGCTTGCGGGAATGCGCGGTCTCATGGCCAAACCTTCTGGCGACATTATTGAGCTTCCTATTAGATCAAACTTTAAGGAAGGGCTTTCTGTCATCGAGTTCTTCATCTCAACGAACGGTGCTCGAAAAGGCTTAGCGGATACTGCGCTCAAAACAGCTGACGCTGGTTACTTGACTCGGCGCCTTGTTGATATTGCTCAAGATGTTGTGGTTAACGTGGAGGACTGCGGTACCATTAACGGACTTGAAATGAAGGCTCTTAAGGACGGCGAAGAAGTCGTCGAGCGTCTCTCTGACCGCATCAAAGGTCGGTTCACACTTGAGCGCGTAAAGCACCCGATTAATGGTGAGGTCTTCGTTGACGTCAACGAGGAAGTCAGCGATGAGGTTGCAGAGGCCATTGAAGATGCCGGTATAGAGTCCGTGCGAATCCGCACCGTTCTCACCTGTGAGGCTCGTTACGGCGTGTGTCGCAAGTGTTACGGACGTAACCTTGCGGATAACCGTACTGTCAATATCGGTGAGGCTGTAGGAATTATCGCCGCCCAGTCTATTGGACAGCCGGGAACACAGTTGACCATGCGTACCTTCCATATTGGTGGTGCCGCTACAAAAGCATCCGAAGATAACCGCATTTTCTTGAAATATCCGGTATTTGTGCGGCGGATCGATGGACAGTTCGTCGATGTTGATGAAAAAACTCGACTCTTTACCCGAAAAGGTAAGGTTTTTGTTGCTCGCGTACTGCAGAAAATTGACATTCAGAAGGGCGACAAGCTCTTGGTTGCCAATGACGACAAGATTGTCAAGGGGCAGGCGGTTCTCACTCGTGGTAAGGAAGAGGTTCTTGCCGGAGATAACGCCTACGGAGTCCTTATGGACAACGCTCTGGTTTTGGTTGCTCAGGAGCAGCGGGTTGAGGTGCGAAATGGTGCTCAGTTGTTGGTATCGGAGGGCGATATCGTTGAATCAGAAGAATCAATAGCGACATTCGACCCTTTTAGTGAACCAATTATCGCAGAGCATGATGGAACTATCGTATTTGAAGACATCGTCCAAGGAACTACACTCAAAGAAGAACTCAACGAAGATACAGGTAGATTTGAGAAAAAGATCACCGAGTTCTCACTCGAAAGCCTGCAGCCTCGACTAGTCATTAAGAGCGAAGACGGTACCGAACTTGCGCAGTACTACTTGCCGGGTTCGTCTTATCTTAACGTTGAAAACGGAGAAGAAGTCAAAGCTGGGCGCACTTTGGCTAAGCTCTTGCGAGAAAGCGCAAAGACTGGCGACATTACCGGTGGTCTGCCACGTGTAGGTGAATTGTTTGAAGCGCGGCGACCAAAGAACGCGGCGGTGCTCTCCCAGATCACTGGAACGGTATACTTCAGACCGGTTGCAAAGGGAAAACGCGTAATTGTTGTTGAAGATCCGTACGGCAATGAGTACAAGCATCTTATTCCAATGGGGAAACACCTGCTGGTACGAGAGGGAGACCCCGTTGACGCGGGTGAGCCGCTCTGTGAGGGTGCCACTGACCCTCACGATGTCCTCCAGATCCTTGGTGAGAATGCACTTCAACGGTTTTTGGTGAACGAGGTGCAGGAAGTGTACCGACTGCAAGGTGTTGCAATCAACGACAAACATATCGGCGTTATTATTCGTCAGATGATGCGTAAAGTTGAGATTATGCAGGTGGGTGACACCAACCTTATTCATGGGCAGCAGGTAGATAAGTACAAGTTCAATGAGGTGAATCGCAAAGTCATGAAGGATGGTGGCCAGCCAGCTGTTGGGCGGCCGGTCCTTCTTGGTATCACCCGAGCATCACTCAACATCGAATCGTTCTTCTCGGCAGCAAGCTTTCAAGAAACGACCCGCGTTTTGACAAACGCTGCCATCGCTGGGGCCTCAGATGAGCTTCGTGGGCTGAAAGAGAATGTTATTATCGGACGTCTTATTCCTGCGGGAACGGGGATGAGAGGCTACAAGAATGTGAAGTTGTATGACGAGAATCGTGAAGATCTCGATGTTCGCATGCAGCAGATCGTTGAGCAGCGTGCGCGAGAGCGCCTTGAAGAAACTGAGGAAGAAGACATTAAAGAGGAGGCCGAGACCTATTGACCAGCATCTGGTACGTAGGAGAGGTTGTAGGTCGCTTCCGGAGATGCGTAGGCTATTGCGAACCGGGGCGGCATCCAATGATTTTTGTTTGCAACGTATTGACTTTTTAATATGAGCTTGCTACAGTGCAGGCTCCACGGCGACGCTAGGAGATTTGAAACAACTATGCCGACGATTAATCAGCTGATCCGAAAGGGTCGCAAAACACAGTTGAAGAAGACAAAGTCCCCCGCACTGCAGGAGTGCCCGCAGAAGCGTGGGGTTTGTACTCGTGTAATGACCATTACCCCAAAAAAGCCGAACTCGGCTCTGCGGAAGGTCGCTCGTGTACGCCTGACAAATGGAATTGAGGCAACGGCTTACATTCCTGGTATTGGTCACAACCTCCAGGAGCACTCTGTAGTGCTTTTGCGTGGGGGTCGTGTAAAAGACCTTCCGGGTGTACGTTATCATATTGTTCGTGGTGCTAAGGATACGCTCGGCGTTGACGACCGACGAAAAGCGCGTTCCAAGTACGGTACCAAGCGACCGAAAGCATAGGGAAGGATAGGGAATATGCCTCGCAGAAAAGTTGTACCGCACAAAGCTATACTTCCGGATCCTCGTTTCGGGAATCAGACCGTAGCAAAGTTTATTTCACGTATGATGGTGGATGGCAAGCGCTCCACTGCAACAAAAGTATTTTACGACGCGATGTCCTCGCTTGAAGGTAAGACCGACAAGGACGAACTTACGGTCTTCTTAAAGGCGCTGGAAAATGTGAAGCCAAGCGTTGAGGTTAAGAGCCGACGAGTTGGTGGATCTACCTACCAGGTTCCGGTCGAGGTGCGTGATAGTCGGAGAGAAGCTTTGGCTATGCGCTGGTTGATCAAGGCAGCTCGAGATCGCTCTGGCAAGTCTATGAGTGCAAAGCTCGGCGCTGAGATTCTTGATGCGTTCAACACTACCGGTACCGCTTTTAAGAAGAAGGAGGACACGCACCGCATGGCAGAGGCCAACAAAGCGTTTTCACACTATCGATGGTAGGCCGATCACGCTTAGTCGTGATCTGGTAAAGCGCGTACCAAACCAATCAACCGTTGTGACTGTGTGTCGCTACGGGTGGTAAGGTGGTCGGGCGGGAGCTGCGGAAGCAGCCCATGAAAAACCCCACCTGATTGTTCTTTGCTCAAAAGAACTCAACCACCTTAATTTGTTTGTCGCTTGTTTGTGTTTCGTGTTTCGATCACCCGGCGGCATGTTTTTATGTGCCTAAGCGTGTACCGGTAGGCCGGTACATGATAGATACAGATATTTATCGAATTGCTTTCTTACGATACCGCTAAGGAGGGCGTAATGGCGAAGGAAAAATTTCAAAGGAAGAAGCCGCACATTAACGTCGGCACAATTGGTCACGTTGACCATGGTAAGACGACTCTGACGGCTGCTATCACTATGTACTCTGCAAAGGCTACTGGTGGTAAAGTTATGAGCTATGAGGATATTGACAACGCACCTGAAGAAAAGGCTCGAGGAATCACGATCAACACTCGGCATGTTGAGTATGAAAGTACCGAACGCCATTATGCTCATGTTGACTGTCCGGGCCACGCTGACTACATCAAGAACATGATCACTGGTGCTGCGCAGATGGACGGAGCAGTTCTTGTTGTATCCGCAACGGACGGAGCTATGTCACAGACCAAAGAGCACATCCTGCTTGCTCGTCAGGTTGGTGTTCCAGGGATTATCGTATTCATCAACAAGACAGACCAAGTTGATGATCCCGACCTCATCGAACTCGTTGAGGAAGAGATGCGCGATATCCTCAACTCTTATGACTTCCCTGGCGATGACATCCCAATCATCAAGGGTAGTGCGTTCAACGCAATGAACAACATCGACGATGCAGAGGCTACCAAGTGCGTTCAAGAACTCATGGATGCTATGGATACCTATTTCCCTCTCCCTGAGCGAGATGTTGACAAAGACTTCCTGATGCCGATTGAGGATATTTTCTCAATTCAAGGTCGTGGAACAGTTGTAACCGGGCGTATTGAGCGCGGAATTGTAAAGGTCAACGACAAGATTCAAATAGTGGGTATTCGTGACACCAAAGAAACTGTGTGTACCGGTGTTGAGATGTTTAACAAGCTCCTCGATCAGGGTGAAGCTGGTGACAACATTGGTGCGCTCTTGCGTGGTGTAGACAAGGAAGAGGTCCAGCGTGGACAGGTTCTGGCGAAGCCGGGTTCAATTACCCCGCACACCAAGTTTAAAGGCACTATCTACTGCTTGAGTAAGGAAGAGGGTGGGCGACATTCTCCGTTCTTCTCGGGTTATCGGCCTCAGTTCTATTTCCGCACAACTGACATTACCGGAACGGTGAACCTGCCAGCCGGTAAAGAAATGGTTATGCCGGGAGACAATAGCGAGATTGAGTGCGAACTTATCCATCCAATTGCGATGGACAAAGGTTTGCGCTTTGCGATCCGAGAGGGTGGCCGTACCGTGGCAAGCGGACAGGTCACCGAGATCATCGAGTAAGTGTTATGAGGGCGGGCCTTGATGCCGTCGGTATCGAGGCCCGACTTTTCTGGAGGAATAATGGCGAGCGATAAAATCCGCGTACGGCTTCGTGGTTTTGACATAGAGTTGATTGACCAAAGCGCGCGGGCGATTGTGCAGACGGTTCAGAAATCTGGTGCTAAAGTGGCCGGACCTATTCCTCTGCCGACTCGGATAAATAAGTTTACGGTTTTGCGGTCTCCGCACGTGAACAAGAAGGCGCGTGAGCAGTTTGAAATGCGCACGCATAAACGGCTAATTGACATTATTCAGCCGACCTCGGCCGTGATGGATTCTTTGATGAAGCTTGAGTTGCCAGCGGGTGTAGATGTAGAGATCAAGCAGTAAGCTTGAATCTGCACAAGAGTTTACCTGGGGCCGGACGGGGTTCGACCGACTGTGAGGGAATAGACATGATTGGGCTGATCGGAAAAAAAGTTGGGATGAGCCAAGTTTTCGGCGAAGACGGGCAGTTGACGCCCGTTACCGTAATTGAGGTTGAGCCGAACGTAGTGATCGGTAAACGCACTCAAGAGAAAGACGGCTATAGTGCGGTAGTTCTTGCGGCTTTTGATCAGAAGGAAAGCCGTGTAGGTAAGCCGGTATTGGGGCAGTATCCGGAAGGTGTTTCTCCGAAGCGTGTTGTTCGGGAGTTTCGGGATTTTGCTCCGGAGTGTACCGTTGGAGAAAGTGTTTCGCTTGAAGTGCTGGAGAACGTTGGCTTTGTCGACGTTGTTGGCACCAGCAAGGGAAAAGGCTTTCAGGGTGTAATGAAGCGACACAACTTTGGTGGTGGGCGCGCAACGCACGGTTCTAAGTTTCATCGGGAGGGCGGTTCAACCGGTATGGCGGCATGGCCTTCACGCGTCATAAAAGGCACGAAGATGGCGGGTCGTATGGGCGGTGAGCGCAGCACCTCGCAAAGTCTGCGGGTCGTGCGGGTTGACGCAGAGAAGGGAATGTTGCTTGTTAAGGGCGCGATTCCAGGCACCCGAAATAGTTACGTGTTCATTTCGAACGCAAAGAAGAAGTGAGTGAAATATGGATGCTAAGGTTCTTTCAACTGAAGGAAAAGAGCAGAAGACCATACAGTTAAACGACCGGGTTTTCGGTCGCGAGTATAGTGAAGGCGCGGTGTACCATGCGGTTCGTAATGAACTGGCAAACGCTCGTGTCGGTACTGCCAAGACCAAGAGCCGTAGTGAGGTTATTGGTAGCAGGCGTAAACCGTGGCGGCAAAAGGGTACTGGGCGTGCGCGTTCTGGAACTCGTCAGTCCCCGGTTTGGGTCGGTGGTGGTACGGCTTTTGGGCCTATACCTCGTGACTACTCGTATCGACTGCCTCGTAAAATGAAGCAGACGGCGTTTCGGAGTCTGTTGAGCAAAAAACTCGCCAGTGGAGCGTTGGTAATTGTTGAAGATTTCCAGGTTGAGTCTGGAAAGACTAAAGATTTGGTCGGTCTTTTGCACGGGCTGTGTGGCGGTGAGCGTAGCGTTCTCATTATGAAAGATGAGGATCGCATGTTGAAGCGCGCCGCGAACAATGTTCCCTGGCTCAGCTACCAGGTGTACTCTCGGCTTATGGCTCACGACCTGTTCTATGCACGGAAGATTGTAGTTATGGAATCTGCGGCAGTAGAGCTGGGAGTACAGTACGGCGAGAAAAAGGTTCAGGGTAAGTGAAGATGGATGCACGATCAATCATTATCGAACCGGTGGTGACCGAGAAAACCAACCTTCTTCGCGAGAACAACAAATACGTGTTCCGTGTAGATGCGCGAGTGAATAAGCTTCAGGTTATGGCGGCAATCAGCGAGCTATTCTCGGTCAAGCCGGTTAGCTGTAACATGGCGAATGTGAAAGGGAAGCCGAAGCGACTGCGCTACAAGAAGGGATCGAGTTCCTCTTGGAAGAAGGCGGTTGTGACGCTCTCTCCCGGAGACACAATTAGCATCTTCGAAGGCGCGTAAGGCGGGGGTTAGCAGTGGGAGTGAAGAAGTTTAAGCCGGTAACGCCGGGCAGTCGGTTCCGAACGGGATTGACATTTGACGACATCGACCTCGATGGCCCCGAACGGAGTCTAACTACGGGAAGGCCCTTCAAGGCTGGGCGCGGTGCAGGTGGTCGTATTAGTGTCCGCCGCCGTGGCGGTCGGGTAAAGCGGCTGTACCGTGAGATTGATTTTCGACGCGATAAAGACGGCATTGAGGCAAAGGTGCTCGGTATTGCTTACGATCCATTTCGCAGTGCTAACGTTGCGTTGCTGCAGTATTTGGATGGCGAGAAGCGATACATTCTGGCGGCAAAAGGAATGAGCGCAGGCGATGTAGTACAGAGTGGTGATAACGCGCCGCCGGTACGCGGAAATGCGTTGCCTCTTGAGAGTATTCCGTTGGGATCATCAGTTCATAATTTGGAACTAAAGCACGGTCGGGGCGGACAGCTCGTGAGGGCTGCTGGCGCTGGTGCTACCGTGGTTGCTAAAGAAAAGGATTACGTAACGGTTCGACTACCGTCGGGTGAGTTGCGACTGGTGTTCAAAAAATGCCGCGCGACCATGGGCTCGGTTGGCAACGAAGATCATATGAACGTTTCGCTGGGCAAGGCCGGGCGCTCACGTTGGCTTGGGCGGCGTCCGAAAGTACGAGGCGTCGTGATGAACCCGGTAGACCACCCGCATGGTGGTGGTGAGGGTCGTACTTCCGGTGGACGGCATCCTGTGTCGCCGTGGGGTACCCCGACTAAGGGTTACAAGACACGTAAGAAAAACAAGCCTTCAGGTAAGTTCATCGTGAAGCGCAGGAAGTAGGAGTAGGCAGTGTCGAGATCAATCAAGAAAGGGCCGTTTATCGCAAAGAGCCTCTATTCCAAAGTGGTTGCGATGAACAAATCGGGCGAGAAAAAGATGATTAAAACCTTTTCGCGCTGTTCGACCGTTATCCCTGAGATGGTTGGAATTACCATCTCTGTTTATAACGGGAAGACGTGGGTTCCGGTTTATGTCACTGAGAATCTGGTTGGGCACAAGCTCGGCGAGTTCTCGCCGACGCGTCTGTTTCGAGGGCATGCCGGCTCCGACAAAAAAGCCGGGAAGAGATAGGGAATCGCTATGGCTGAGAAGACGGGATATAGAGCGCATGCACGTTACCTACTGGTTTCACCTTTTAAGGTTCGGCGTGTTGCGAATGTTGTGCGGAGAAAACCATACAGCGAGGCTATTGCCATTTTAGAGAATGCGCCGCAGAAGAGTGCGAAGCTTCTCAAAAAGGTGATTCAGTCCGCGGCGGCGAATGCGCTGTATCAGAATAAGAATCTGGACGAAGACATGCTTTTTGTTAAGGATCTTCAGGTAAACGAAGGGCCACAGGTGAAACGTATGTGGTTTCGCGCGCGCGGGCGGGCGGATTTGCTTCTGAAACGAATGAGTCACATCACCGCTGTGGTGGACGAGATCACGGGAGAGTAGTGTGGGACAGAAAGTAAACCCGATTGGACTTCGACTGGGAATTAACCGGACTTGGCGCTCAAAGTGGTTTGTAGATCCGCGCGAGTACGCAGATACCTTACACGAAGATTTGAAGCTTCGACGGCTTTTGGCTAAGAGCCCCGAGACGCGTAACGCCGAGATTGCAGATGTCGAGATTATCCGGCATCCTCAGCGAATTACGCTGGTGATCCACACCTCGCGACCTGGTGTAATTATCGGTACGCGCGGCGCGAACATCGAAAAGATTGGTACGATGCTTCAGAAAGAAGCAGGCAAAAAAATACAGATTAAGATTAAGGAAATTAAGCGTCCTGAGGCGAATGCCCAGGTCGTAGCCCTTAACGTTGCGCGCCAGTTGAAATCAAGATCATCGTTCAGAAGGACTTTGAAGATGGCCGTTTCCGGTGCGACAAAGGCCGGAGCGCAGGGCGTCAAGATTCGGATTGCGGGAAGACTTGGCGGTGCTGAAATGTCCAGGCAAGAGAGTCAGAAGGATGGCCGGGTGCCGCTTCATACACTGCGAGCTAATGTCGACTACGGATTCGCTGAAGCCTTCACTACCTTCGGGGTGATAGGCGTGAAAGTCTGGGTCTTTCACGGCGAAGTGTACAAGCATAGCCGCAAAGAGGACGCAGGCGTTTTGGTCAAGAAGCAACGTGAGAAGACTGGGGCAAGGAGTTAGACATGCTGAGTCCGAAGCGTACAAAATACCGAAAGCGAATGCGGAGGGTAGGCACATCGCTGCGAGGCCGTGCCACCCGGGGTAACAAGATCTCCTTCGGGGAGTACGGACTTGTTTCACTTGAGGCCGACTGGATCACAGCCCGGCAGATCGAGGCGGCTCGTATCGCTATGACGCGACACATCAAACGTGGTGGGAAGGTATGGATCCGGTTGTTTCCGGATGTTCCGTACACAAAGAAGCCGGCTGAAACACGAATGGGTAAAGGTAAAGGTAGTCCGGAATCGTGGGTTGCGGTTGCGAAGCCCGGCACCGTGATGTTTGAGCTTGCAGGCGTTAGTCGTAGCTTGGCCGAGTCCGCCATGGCACTTGCGGCAAGCAAGCTGCCGGTGCAGACCAAGTTCGTCGTTCGCGGCGAGATATAGGAGAGGCACATGCGAGACTCGTTTCGAGATTTGACCTTTGAAGAGCTCGCGAGCAAGCGCGAGGAGCTAAAGAAAAAGTACCAAGAGCTGCGGTTTAATATGGTTATCGGCCATGTTGACAACCCGCTTGAGAAGCGACTGCTCCGCCGACGCATCGCTCGGTTGAACACTTTGATTTACAACCATCCCGAGCTGGAGAAGGTACAGGAGTAGGTTATGGAAACTGAGAACAGCGCATCTGAGACGGTTGATGAAACCGCTCAGAAAGCAAAAGGTAAGAAGAGCTTCACGGGACTGGTTGTGAGCGACAAGATGGAAAAGACCATTGTAGTTGCGGTGGCCAAGAGACGTGAGCACCGGTTGTACAAGAAGTACGTCAAAGAAACTAAGAAGTTGAAGGCACACGACGAGAACAACGAAGCGAAGATTGGCGACCGCGTCCGTGTGGTTGAAGCTCGCCCAATGAGCAAAGACAAGTGCTGGAAGTTGACAGAGATTATTGAGCGCGCGAAATAGGCGCGATCGGCAGGAGGGGTTGCAATGATTCAAATGAACAGCTTTCTCAACGTTGCCGACAACAGCGGTGCCAAGCGCGTTCAGTGCATTAAGGTGCTGGGCGGGAGTAAGCGAAAAACCGCCAGCGTAGGTGACGTTATTGTAGTTGCGGTAAAGGATGCTCTTCCAAATGCGCCGGTTAAAAAGGGAAACGTCGAGCGTGCGGTTATCGTGCGAACTCGGAAAGAGTACCGGCGACAAGATGGAACATACATTCGGTTTGATGATAATGCCTGCGTCATTATCGACGCTGCGCAGAACCCAAAGGGTAAGCGAATCTTTGGGCCGGTAGCTCGCGAGCTTCGAGATGCAGATTACATGAAGATTGTATCGCTCGCACCGGAAGTAGTGTAGGGAGGGCGCAATGAAAAAGAAAGAAGAGCGCCAGGAGCCAAAAAAGTTCCGGATCAAGAAGGACGACCAAGTAAAAGTCCTAGCCGGAAAAGATAAAGGCAAGGTTGGCCGCGTTCTGAAGATCGATTCCGACAAAGATCGGGTGTTGGTTGAGGGCGTGAACATGGTTAAAAAGGCTATGCGCCGTCGCAGTGAAAATGACCGCGGCGGTATCATTGAGCTTGAGGCTTCAATTCACATTTCGAATGTGTCGTTGCTTACCAAGAACGGTGATACGACCAGAATCGGATATAAGTTCGAGGATGGCAAGAAGTTGCGTGTGGCCAAGAAAACCGGAGAGGTGATCTGATATGGCCGCGACTGTAGCAGCATATATCCCGGCTTTGCGTCGGAAGTATAGTGAATCTGTAAAGAAAGAGTTGATTGAGGAGTTTGGATATAAAAGTTCAATGCAGGCTCCGGTAGTTGAGAAGATCGTGCTAAGCATGGGAGTTGGTGAGGCCATTCAAAACAAGAAACTGCTGGATTCAGCGGTGGAAGAGCTGTCACTCATCGCTGGACAACGAGCGGTTAAGACCAAGGCTAAGAAATCGATCTCGAACTTTAAGTTGCGAGAAGGTATGGAGGTTGGTACTAAGGTGACCCTTAGGGGTGATCGGATGTACGACTTCCTTGGGCGTCTTATTGATGTTGCACTTCCGCGGGTCAAGGACTTTCGAGGTGTGAATCCAAATGCGTTTGACGGTCACGGGAATTTCTCGTTGGGTATAACCGAGCAGATTATCTTCCCGGAGATTGACTACGATAAGATTGATAGAGTCAGCGGTCTTAATATCGCGATAATCACCACGGCCGAGAACGATCAGGAGGCCCGTCGGCTTCTAGAGAAACTCGGCATGCCGTTCCGGAAGTAGGGCGAGATAGGAGAAGCGAGGGTTTCATGGCAAAGAAATCAATGATTGTTAAGGCACAACGCGAGCCTAAGTTTTCCACAAGGAAAGTCAACCGCTGCCGCGTGTGCGGGCGGCCAAGGGGTTATATGCGTAAGTTTGAGATGTGTAGGGTTTGTTTCCGAAAGCTGGCGAGCGAAGGAATGATTCCCGGAGTTACAAAGTCGAGCTGGTAGGAGGACACGGATGAGCGTTTCAGATCCAATCGCCGATATGCTAACCAAAATCCGTAACGCCAGCATGGCGCGGTTTGAAAAGGTTGACATTCCGACCTCGAAACTCAAACTTGAGATTGTGAAGATCTTGAAGAACGAAGGTTACATCAAGAACTTCAAGAAGATTGGACAGGATGATCAAGACCTGATCAGAGTCTTCTTGAAGTACGACGAGCGCAAAGCTCCAATTATTCATGGTCTTGAGAAGATTTCGAAACCGGGACGTAGAGTGTATTCGGGTTACAAAAGAATGCCCCGTGTATTTAACGGGTACGGTACCGTCATCGTTTCGACTTCAAGTGGTGTAACAACCGGGCGAAAAGCGAGCGAAAAAAAGGTCGGTGGCGAGTTAATTTGTTCGGTGTGGTAAGGGGAGCTGTATGTCACGAATAGGGAAGCTACCGATACAGGTTCCAAGTGCCGTGAAGGTCACCGTCTCCGAGGCACAGATCTCGGTGCAAGGTCCTAAGGGTACGCTTACGCAGTCGTATCAACCGGAGGTAACAATCCGGCAAGAGGGCGATGCGTATTATGTAGATCGTAATAACGACTCGAAGCGCGCCCGCGCTATGCATGGACTGTATCGTCAGTTGTTGTTCAACATGGTCAAGGGAGTCAATGAAGGCTTTCAGCGTGATCTTTTGATTACCGGTGTTGGTTATCGTGCGGAAGTCCAGGGAAAGGTTCTGATGCTGAATCTTGGATACTCGAATCCTATCGAGTACGCGATTCCCGACGGCGTAACGATCGCCTGTGAGTCACCGACTAAAGTATCTGTTTCCGGCGTGGACAAACAACAAGTCGGTCAGTGTGCGGCTGAGATTCGGTCATTGCGACCGCCCGAGCCATACAAGGGTAAGGGTGTTAAGTACGTCAATGAAACCGTACGTCGTAAGGTCGGTAAGTCCGGCGTTAAGTAAGGCAAGGTGACGCAATGAAGAGAGTGATTGACAAAACAAATCGGCGAAAGCGCAGGAAGATGCGCGTTCGGCGGAAAATAAATGGTACTGCGGAACGTCCACGATTGAGCGTATTTAAGAGTAATCGCTATATGTACGTTCAAGTAGTGGATGATGTGAGCGGGAATACGTTGGCCTCAATAAACAGTGCTTTTGGTGAGCTTAAAGGCTTGCGCGTGAAGGTTGAGGATGGCGTAAAGCTTGGTGAAGAGCTGGGCAAGCGCTTGAAGGAACAGAAGATCGAGAAGGTGGTCTTCGACCGAAACGGTTATCTGTATCACGGCGTTGTTAAGGCGATAGCCGACGGTACCCGCAAAGCTGGCATTGAGATTTAGGGGGCAGTAGTGGATCAGGGGCATGACAAAGAGTTTACCGAAAAGCTGATCAAACTGAATCGTGTAGCCAAAGTCGTGAAGGGCGGTAGACGCTTTTCGTTTTCGGCCCTCGTAGTTGTCGGCGATAAGAACGGGCGCGTTGGTTATGGTTATGGAAAGGCGAATGATGTTGCCGAGGCTATCCGCAAGGGTGTCGATAAGGCGAAGAAAAACGTGATTCATGTGCCAATGAAGAAAAGCACGATTCCGCACGAGATTCATGGTTGCTTTAAGAGTGCTGAGGTGCTGTTAAAGCCAGCAGCGCCCGGTACCGGGATCATCGCTGGTGGTCCAGTACGGGCAATTATGGAAGTTGGTGGGATTAACGACATTCTCGCTAAGTCACTTGGATCTGGAAATCCGGTGAACATTGTGAAAGCTGTGTTTGAAGGTCTTGAGAATCTAATGGACGCTCGCACCGTGGCACGTAATCGTGGCAAGACTGTGAAGGAAATGTGGGGATAATCACATGGCAAAAAAGGTAAAGATCACGCTTGTGCGTAGCCCCATTGGGCGTAGACCGTCGCATCGAGCCACGGTTCGTTCACTTGGTTTACGCAAGATAGGCCAAACTGTAGAGAAAGAAGTGAACCCCGCAATTATGGGGATGGTTCAAACGGTTTCGTACATGGTCTCGGCCGAGGAGGTTGAGTAAACATGGAAGAGTTAAGAGCGCCGAAAGGTGCAACAAAAAACCGGAAGATCCTCGGGCGCGGACCCGGGAGTGGAAAAGGGAAAACCAGCGGTAAGGGACACAAGGGTCAAAATGCCCGATCAGGCGGTGGAACACGGCCTGGCTTCGAGGGTGGGCAGATGCCGTTGTATCGACGTGTCGCTCGCCGAGGGTTTTCAAATTATCCTTTTAAGGTTGAGTACGAGGTTCTCAATGTAGATCGTCTCGAGGCCGCTTTCAATAGTGGTGATGAGGTGAATATTGAAGTCTTGCGACAACGTCGTTTGGTAAGTCGAAACGCCGTTCGTGTGAAAGTGCTCGGCCAGGGTGAACTAACCAAAAAGTTGAACTTAAGCGGTGTGAACGTATCCAAAAGTGCGGCTGAGAAGATCATAGCGGCAGGCGGTACGGTTGCAGATAGTGAGCCCAAGAACCAGGTAGAGGCAAATGGCATCGAATCCGATAGCTGATATATTTCGCATTCGGGACCTCCGCGATCGCATTCTCTTCACAATGGGGATGTTAATGATATATCGCCTTGGGGCGGTCATTCCTATCCCGGGGATTAACGTGAACGCGCTACGAATGTACTTCCTCGCTGAGGCAGGGACGGGTGTGTCAATCACTGACTACCTCGACTTCTTCGCCGGGGGTGCTTTCAGTCGCTTCTCAATTTTCATGCTCGGGATTATGCCGTACATCTCAATGTCGATTATCATGCAGCTCATGCTGGTTGTTTTTCCGAAGCTTAAGAAGGTCTCCGAAGAGGAAGGCGGGCGGAAGAAAATAACCAAGTGGACGCGATATGGTACCGTGGGTGTCTGTATTATTCAGTCCTTTGCAGTAACGATATATGCTGACAGCATACCGGATGCTATCGCCATTGCTCGCAGTGCGTACATTCCGATCTCCATGCTGAGTGTCACCGCAGGTACGATATTCTTAATGTGGATTGGCGAGCAGATAAACCAGAGAGGAATCGGTAACGGTATCTCGCTGATTATTTTCGCAGGAATTGTGGCGCAGATGCCTGACGCAATTTGGATACTGATCACAGCGGTACGAGCGGGCGATCTTAATCCTGTCTTTGTCATTGTGGTTTTTGCAATGTTCGTGGCTGTAGTGGCGCTCGTAATATACGAGCAGCGAGGTCAGCGTAAGATCCCGGTGCATTATGCTAAACGTGTAGTGGGGCGGAGAATGTATGGTGCTCAGAACACCTATGTTCCGTTCAAGATTAACCCCTCGGGTGTTATACCGGTAATCTTTGCATCATCAGTGATGACATTCCCGTTGCAGATTGCTCAAGGTATGGGTCCCGGCGTCCGCTGGTTGCAGTCGGTTGCTTACTGGTTGCGGCCAGATGGTTCAGCCTATTTGATCACCTATACACTGTTGATTGTGTTCTTTGCATACTTCTATACTCAGGTGACCCTAAACCCGATCGAGATAGCAAAGAACATCCGTGAAAATGGTGGTTCAATTCCAGGTATACGGTCCGAGAAGATGGAAGAGTATTTCACCCGGATTCTGAATCGTATCATACTGCCTGGTGCAATATTTCTCGCTTTCATTGCGATCATTCCGACCATTGTGCAGGCGTTGTTCAACTTCCCACTGCAGGTAGCGTTCCTGATGGGTGGTACTTCGCTGCTCATTATGGTTGGTGTTGACCTTGATCTTATGTCACAAATCGAGGGGCACCTGCGAATGCATCATCACGATGGGCTTACGAAGAAAGGAAAGGTCCGCTCGCGGAACCTGTAGAAGGGGTTATTCATGAAGGTACGAGTAAGTGTAAAACCTATGTGCGATAAGTGTAAGGTTATACGTCGAAGAGGCGTTCTACGCATCGTGTGCTCGAATCCAAAGCACAAGCAACGACAGCGATAGGCTAGGGGGATTAGCGAATGGCTCGTATAGCCGGTGTAGATTTACCGAATAAGCATGTTGATATAGCGCTCACATATATTTATGGGATCGGTCGCTCGGCGGCGCGGGAAATTTGTCGGAAGACAGGTATTGACCCGACGATTCGGATGAATGACCTTGGAGCGGAAGATATTAACAAGCTCCGCGCCGTACTCGAAAACGAATACAAGGTCGAGGGACGACTCCGAACCGAGGTGTCGTTGAACATCAAGCGTCTGATGGATATTGGATGCTACCGAGGGCTTCGTCACCGAAAGGGGCTTCCTCTCCGTGGACAGCGGACGCGCACGAACGCACGCACACGGAAAGGTAAGAAGAAGACCGTAGCCGGTAAGAAGAAGTAATCGGCGGAGGATTAAGCTTTGGCTAAGACAAAGAAGAAAAGAGAAAAGAAATCCGTATTTGAAGGCAATGTCTACATTCAGGCAACCTTCAACAATACGATTGTAACTGTCACCGATCTGGCCGGTAATAGTCTTTCTTGGGCTAGTGCCGGAGGGCTTGGCTTCAAGGGAGCCAAGAAGTCGACGCCATATGCGGCGCAGACAACCGCCGAGACGGCTGCCCAGAAGGCTATGGACTACGGCCTGCGCGAGGTTCATGTCTACGTGAAAGGTCCCGGAGTCGGGCGTGAGTCGGCTATCCGCTCACTTGGAGCTCTTGGGTTACGAGTGCGATCCATTAAGGACGTAACTCCGATTCCTCATAACGGATGTAGACCGCGCAAAAGTCGTAGAGTGTAGTAGCAATCTCAGGGAGGACAAGAATGGCGCGAAAGAACCTTTTGAAAGGTTTCAAGAAGCCGAAAGGAATTACGTTTGAGCACAGCGAAGTAAGTCCAAACTATGGGAAATTTGCAGCCTATCCTTTTGAGCGGGGCTACGGTACCACGGTTGGGAATACACTCCGCCGGATCCTCCTCTCCTCGATACAAGGGTACGCTGTTACGGCAATACGGCTTACCAGTTATGACGCCGATGGCAACGCTCATGTACTTTCGAGTGAGTTTGAGGCTGTGCCTCATGTAGTAGAAGATCTTCCGGACATTATCAGCCGACTCAAAGAGCTCGATGTGTCTTTGCCAGGCGATATGGACCAGCACAGCGTATTGCTTGATTTGAAGGGTAAGAAAGAAGTCACCGGGAAGGATGTGGCGGCAGCTGGAAATATTGAAGTGCTGAATCCTGATGTGCATATCATGACACTTATGCCGGAAGCGCATTTGGAACTCGAACTTCAGATCGATTTAGGTCGCGGATATGTACCCTCGGAGATTAGCGAAAAGTATGTGGATGTAATAGGTACCATTGCGATAGATGCAGTGTTCTCGCCGATCCGTCGGGTTAAGTATGAGGTGGAAGACACTCGTGTTGGTCACCGATCAGACTTTGACAAACTCGTTTTTGAGTTATGGACCGATGGCACAGTAGCTCCGGAAGATGCGGTAGCTGAGGCCGCAAAGATCGCTAAGGATCATTTTTCTATCTTCATCAATTTTGATGAAGATCAGATTCAAAGTGATGAAGACATAGACGAAGAAGAAGAACGAATTCGCAAACTTCTTGAGACGCCGGTGGAAGAACTCGAGTTATCGGTACGGTCAAGCAACTGTCTTAAGAATGCAAACATCCGTAATATCGGAGACCTAACTACTAAGACGGAAGAAGACATATCCAAAACACGGAATTTTGGAAAGAAGTCGTTGCTTGAGATCAAGGAAAAACTCAAGGAGTGGAATCTGAGCTTGGGGATGACCGACTATAGTCAGCTTCGCAACTCGATTCGCATGAAAAAGCAGAAGGAAGAAGAGCAAGACAATGAAGCATAGAGTTGGTTTCAATCCCTTAGGACGCAAGACGAGCCACCGAAAGGCGCTCCATCGGAATATGGTGACTTCTCTTTTTAAGTATGAGAGAATTACAACAACAAAGGCAAAAGCGCGTGCTATACGTCGCACCGCGGAAAAAATGATTACCCGCGCAAAGGTGGACAGTGTTCATAACCGCCGAACAATTGCTGAATCTATCTGGGATAAGGCAATACTAGCCAAGCTTTTTACCGATATCGGCCCGCGCTTTGAGTCGCGGCCGGGCGGTTACACACGAATGCTTAAGATTGGCACACGGCAGAACGATGCCGCCGAGATGGTGATTCTTGAGTTGGTGGGTAACGAACCAGACGCACCGACCGAAAAAAAGAAGAAGTCTAAGTCAGCCAAGAGCGATAGCCCAAAATCAAAGGTAGAGAAGCCGAAGGCCGAGAAGCCGAAGGCCGAGAAGCCAGCGGTAGAAGAAAAGCCGCTCGACGAGACAGCGAGCGAGACTTCTTCGGTTGATGAAAGCTCCATTGCAGCTGAGGAAAAGGGGCTCGAGGTACCGGCCGTACCGCCGGTTGCTGAGGATGCAGTTCTTTCGGAGCCTGAATCTGAGGAAGCTGAGGATAGTGCCGAGAAGAGCGATTCATAAGAAGATTGCTCGGTTCGATACTCTTTTTTCTCAAGAAAGACACCTAGACTTCCTAGGTGTCTTTACTTTTAATAACGTAGATCTGCCTTTCATGTGAGAAGTGTTGCAAATGCGTAACCCCAGTCGCCCCGTAATGCTGGATTTCCGCCCCGTTTGTGTCGATAATCGAACTGATGAGAACAAGTATTTTCCACAGAGGTAGGCCCGGGTAATGACTTCGCCTCAGAAAACGGCGCTCAGCCTACTTATCGCTGTGATTGCGTTCAGCGCCTTCTCAATCCTCGCCTTCTCGGGTCTATTCGACTATATCGAAACGAATTTCTATGATCCACGCGTAACGCAGGCATTCGAACGTCGCCTTGGCGCCGGCGTTGGTACTGCTGACCGCTTTCATACACATAACCGTGACCGCTTTGCGGCAATTCTCTCGGAATCGGCCTTTCGGAACGTATTCAGGGTTAATCAAAGCGTCTCAGACATAAACTCTCGAGATCGTCTGGTTGGGCTACTTCGTGAAGAGATGTCTGCCTTCTCTGGCTTGCGATTTGTAGATATTGCCCGGGAACGCTTATGGTTCAGTACCTACGAGCAGGATATTGTAACGCGGACTGCTACCAGTCGCGAATATTCACCGCTCAGCGAGGTTCAGGCTCCAATCCCTCCCGAGGAATTAGGTCTCGAAGAGGCAGTGGAGTTCGCTTACCGTTTTGAACCTGAACTCAATCAGTTTATCTATCGCTTTCTCATTTATGATGAGTTTGACATCGCACGTGGCACCGCCTTGGTCTATGTTAATGGACACGGGTTAACTACAAGCCTCATTCGAGGTGGCACACTTGGCCCCGGTCAAGAGGTTCGGGTTATTGATGAACGTTCGGTGTTACTAAATGCCATGGATACCCACGCGCGGGAATCTGCCTCGGTCTTAAGTGACTTGAGCTGGGGCGCGCAACAGCGTAGCGCTCCAAACCCCGTGATTGAGTTAGGTGACGAGGGATTCATCGTTTTCCGGACGGATGCGGAGTTTGGAAGCGCTTTGTGGCTTGCTCCTGAGCGAGATTTTGAGATGAGCGAACCAATGCGCTGGACGCTTCTGGGGGCTTCTTTTGTCACCATATTCTTACTGGGATTCCTACTGCTGAATTTACGACAAGATCCCACGGTTGTATTAACTCATAGGGTTAAGCGGTTTCAGATAGATTTATTGCGCGAGTATATTGAGAATAAAGATCAGCTTGACTGGGATCGTTGGCGAGGAGAGATTGAACGGCGACGGGGTGAGGTTGACAAAGAGATCAAGCGTGGAATAGGACGTCTCAAAAAGCGAGACGAATCCGAGATAGATGCCCTACTAGATAAAAGCTGGGATGAGATCTTCCAGGTGATTGGTGGTTCGCGCAGGCAACCGGTCTTAGAGAGTAATGTTGATTTCGGTCGTTTGGAGCAAATGATTGAGCGTATCGTCGCCACGTTCCAAGCTGGGCAATTTTCTCCGACGGTTTCGGGCGCAGCCTCGAGTGATTCCACGCAACCTGTACGACCAGGCGCAGAGAGTGAGGAGTCTGAAGAACTAGAGGAGCTCGAGGAGGAACTCGAGGAGCTTGCTGAGGAGCCTGAGGAGCTCGAGGAGGAGCCTGAGGAGCTTG
>REEM01000029.1 GCA_007695055.1 Spirochaetaceae bacterium
TGCCCTATGTGCTTGGGGAAAGCCGCCCACGAATGATTAGTCTGTATCTGTATCGCCTGTACTTCTCTCGGCCTATTGGTGAGCGTCCTATTGCGGCAGCCATGCTTGTATTGATACTGCTGTGCGGAGCGGCGCTGGTTCTGATGTACGCGATGGCGGTGCGCGGTGTTGAGGAACGGGAGCGACGATTATGAGCACTGCATATGGACGACTCGTTTTTTGGAGCATGCTTCTTCTTCTCATTGTTCTACCTATGCTTTTCTTGGTTGTCACCGCTTTCGCCGGTGTATGGCCATTTCCGAGACTCATGCCGGAGAGCTACTCATTGCGTGCCTGGCGCTTCCTTGGGGCTAATTCTCAAGGCATTACGCGGGCCTTGGGTAGTTCCACCCTGTACTCGCTGGGCGCGGTCGTAACCACCATGCTCATCAGCTGGCTGCCAGCACAGTACCTTTCACGGCATAGCTTACGTGGCCAGACGCTCCTTGAGGCGGTGCTGCTCACTCCGGCTCTTGTGCCAGCAATCACTTTCTCCATGGGGCTGCAAGTGCTCTTTATCAGAGCGGGGCTTGCCGACACAATGGTAGGTGTAGTGCTCATTCTGTCGCTTGTTGCATATCCGTATATGCTGCGGGGGCTCAAAACTGGCTATTTGGCCTACCGACAGGCCTATGATGAGTGCGCTCGTAATTTGGGCGCAGGAGAGTGGCAGCGGCTACGGCAGGTGGAGCTGCCAATGGTGCTGCCCGCAGCCTTGTCTGGCGGTTCAGTTGTCTTTTTGGTCGCTTTTTCCGAGTATTTTCTGGTCTTCCTTATTGGTGGGGGCGTAGTGCCATCCTTCCCCGGGTATCTTGTGCCCTTTGTGACCGGTTCCGACCGCGCGGTTGCATCTGCTCTCACATTGCTGTTCCTTGTTGTGCCGGTGTTCCTCTTCATCTCTCAAGAGCTATTCCTGCAATGGTTCTACCGACGCAAGGGAATTGAATTCCGATAGATGGCGGTATAAGCTTAGGCTCACATGAAAAGACAGCTTTCACGCCCATATCGCCTACTTGCTACCGGTCTCATGAGTCTCTGGATGATTGGTGGCTGCGCAAGCGGGCTCAATCTGCCATCCTGGGACGTTCAGTTTCCGGACGCGCGGCTTGAGCAGGCCTCCGCCACCGAGGTCGCCTCTTGGCGGAGCCACACCAATGCCGCAGCGTTGGGGCTCCTTAAGGAACCCGGCCCAAAGCAGACTGCCATTGTAGCTGCTGGATACGACCTGGTTGGAGCTCGGCGCCTTAAGATTGAAGGGAGAGTTTATCCACTGGACTGTAGCGGCACTATCCTTGCGGTCTACCACCATGCGGGAATGGACCTGCAGTCTGCCTTTGCGCAGTATAGTGGTAACGGTGTTTCGCGGCTCTACCGGATGGCGGCCGACAAGGGGCTGTTGGCGAGTACCGGCGAACAACCGGGTCGGTACCCGGCGCCCGGCGACATCATTTTCTGGGACAATACCTACGACCGCAGTCGCAGCGGAAGATGGGATGACCCTCTCACACACGCGGCAATTGTTCTTGAGGTGTATGAGAACGGGGCTATTGAGTACCTGCATTATCACTATACCCGCGGCATAGTTATTGAACATATGAACTTACTGGAGCCCGAGGTGCATACCACTTCCACCGCGGCTGGCACCGTGGTTGTGAACTCACCTATGCGCATGCGGCGTGACCGTTACATACAGCCTGAGTCCTGGTTGGCCTCACACTTATATAGAGACGCTGGTGCTTTGTATCGTGGTGATTGGTAGTCGTACCGAGTGCAGATCTCCCGTAACGGCCTTGGTCGGAGACCTCCCCTGAGGGTCTGGGTTGCTACCCGTTCTTCCGTGTCTGTGCAATGACCGCCATGACCTCTGCTACTTTTTTTCTCTGGTCTTCTTCATCCGGGCTTTTCATGGCATCTGCAACACAGGTGTTCAAATGATTCTCTAAGACGAGGTTTTCAACGCCTCGGAGCGCAGCCGCCACCGACCTTGTCTGGGCAACGATATCTAAACAGTAGCGTTCTTCCTCTACCATTTTCTGGAGCCCGCGCACCTGACCCTCAATGCGTTTAAGGCGGGCAATAGTTTTTGCTGTTTCCTCTGGGCTCATCATGCAGGCGATAGTATCTGCAGCACCCATGCCGGTCAAGTGTACGCGTTGACTCACCAAAAATCTTACCATGCGGAGGGCATGCCTCATTTAAAAATCTTACCATGAGCAATACTTCTCTCAACCGATGTGGGAGGAGTGCAAATGGGGCTAACGATGAGGGAAAAGAAGGCACTGACCAATGAGATCGCGGTTCGTTACCGCAAAGCATCGAAGAAGGACAAACAGCAGATTCTCGACGAGTTCTGTGTGACTACCGCATACCATCGGAAGTATGCGGTGCAGCTGCTCAATAGCTGGGGCAAAAGGAAGGTTCAGCTCATTGCGGGAGAAGCCGTTGAGTTTGTTGTCGGCCGCCCGCGCAAACCCCGCACACGAAACCGCACACGAGTGTATGACCAGAGCGTTCACCGAGCGCTCAAACAGCTATGGGAGTTCTTTGATTATCAGTGCGGGAAACGGCTGGTGGTGTTGATTCGTGCCAACATTGAGGTGCTGAAAGCCGAACCGCAGTTCGCTATCGAGGAGGCGGTTGCACTCAAGCTGTGCAGTATGAGTGCGGCTACCGCAGACAGGCTGCTGAAACACGACCGAGAACGACTCCAACTGAAGGGCAGGAGCCACACACAACACGGGCCGCTGCTGAAGCACCAAATACCGGTGAGAACCCATTTCAGCTGGGATGAGCGGCTTCCCGGCTTTCTGGAGCTGGATACCGTTCATCACGAGGGCTCAAACGCCGCCGGCGAGTACTGCCTGACGCTTACGGCAACCGATGTCTTCTCCGGTTGGACTGAGCTGCGTGCGCTACCCAATCGTGCACACCGTTGGGTACACCAAGCAGTGATCGACATCCGCGCCACATTGCCGTTTCCCTTGAAGGGTATAGACAGTGATAATGGGGGTGAGTTTATCAACAAAGAGCTGTTGAACTACTGCCGCAGCAGCGACGTTACCTTCACCCGTGGTCGTCCTTACCGCAAGAACGACAACTGTTTCGTCGAACAGAAAAACGATATTGCCGTTCGGCACACCGTCGGCTATTATCGCTTTGACACCGACGCCGAGTACAAGACACTGCAACAGGTCTACCTTCATCTGTGCCCGCTGTTGAACTACTTCTACGCATCGGTGAAGCTGGTAGAGAAGATCAGAACCGGAGCGCGAGTGAAGAGGGTCTATGAGGCACCACAACCACCCTATCAACGCCTGCTTGCTTCTCCACTCGTCTCCGAGCAAACCAAAGAGCAGCTACGCAGCACAGCCGCCAGCCTGCACATCGTTGAGCAGAAGAGGCTTTTTGACCGCTCTCTTGCACACTTGCTGCAGATTCAACGGAACAAGAACCGCCCGGAAGCTCACCTTCCTGGTTCTTCCACTACAACCTTGGGTAAGAATTCTTGATGAGGCACATCAACTCCAAGGTAAGATTTTTGGATGAGGCAATACGGTGTACTGCCCGCCCGGTATCGCCCCGCTGGCCAGGATTGTGGTATATTTCCAGCATGGAATGGAGAGCAAGTCACATACTAGTGAAGAGTCAGGATCTCGCGCGGCGTTTGCAGCAGGAGATCAAACAAGGGGCACGTTTTGAGGAGATGGCACGCCGTCACTCCACCTGTCCAAGTAAGTCGAGCGGAGGTGATCTCGGCTGGTTTGGGGAGGGCAAAATGGTCAAAGCCTTTGAAGATGCTGTGCGCAGGCACGGCGTTGGTTCGGTAACCGACCCGGTTGCCACGCAGTTTGGCTACCACATTATTAAGGTTACCGGGAAGAAGTAG
>REEM01000106.1 GCA_007695055.1 Spirochaetaceae bacterium
CAAGCTCCGGATGCTCGGAGGCATACTCAAGGGCAGTTGCCGAGCGAGCCTTGCCGCTATATCCGTCCGAGGCATAGCGCAGCATAACCAGCCGGAACAGTGCCCGTGCAGCTCGGTCACTCGAGCCGCGGGCCTGGAGCATAAGAAGCATTTCAAGGAGATATCGATATATCAAGAGACCAACAAGCCCAAGTACAACAACTGCAACAAGAAAACGAAGTACCACCTGCGGTTGAATAACCGGGCCGGGTACGGTGCGCGACGCATCTCGCAACAGTGGAATAATCACATCACGCTGGTTAGGGTCTCCCAGCCCAACCGGAGGAATGGAGTACGATGTCGTCTCAAAATCGACCCAACCATGTTCAGGCAGATAGAGCTGCACCCAGGCATGGCGATGCGCGGTAGTGACAAGGTACAGGGAGTTAGGGTCAAGCTCCCGCAGCGGCGGTAGATCCTCAATCAGAAGCTGAAGACCGCGCCTGTGGGAGGGCGTTTGCAGTTCCGCCGCCGCGAGGTATCCGGTCACCACGCGTGAAGGTATTCCCGCCATGCGGGCAAGGATGGCGGTGCTGTGGGAAAACTCAACACAGTCACCCTCTTGCGTATTGGCCAGGAAGTTCACCATGTGCCGCACCGAAACGTTATTGCTATATCCGGCATGGTACTGAAAGGTCTCGAAGCTCCGTAGAATGCCTTCAATTCTTTCATGGTACGTGTCGTTGTCAGTCACCGCGCGCGATAGATGCTTGGCGAAAACCTCGCGGTCTGCCTCCGACAGCGGGACTTCCAGGTACTCGGCAAGCTCGGCTTGTAAGGCTTCATCCGGTTCCTCTACGCGCGCACGCATCCCGCGAGTGAGCCTGCCGACGGCCGAGACAGCGCGGTAGGAATAGCTAAAGGGGTGAAAGCGGCGGTCGAGCGTCGTCGGTTCAAAGCTCTGCGGCTTGTACGCGAGATAGCGCTCCGGTAGGGTGGAAAGTACCTCTATGCTTTCACGGCGGCGACCCCTGTCTGTGGACGAACTGCCGTTGCGCCAGGTCTCGAGTGTCCGCATTCGGGACAGCTCATTTAGCTCCTTCTCGCGGTAGCGTGCAAAACCTGCTTGCGGATCAAGACGGCTAAAGTAGCGGTCGGCAAGGTAACTTGGTGAGGCCTCGGCTGCAACAATCATGACCGCATGCTGATTTTGGGGCGTGCCACCCTCTCCGTCGCGGCCGGGTTGCGGCCACCTGTCCGAAGGGATGCCCCGCAGCGCACTTTCACCGTCCTGGCCATTTGTGTCATTGGAGGGCCTGTCCCCGCGCAAGGCGCCGTTCTCAAAGCCTTCGCCGTACTCGTCTATACGTTCAGGATCTTGATCCGCCTCGCCCCCCAAAAGGTTGCGTACAATTGGGTTCTCCACAAAATCCGGCGGAATTGCCGTCACAATGGTGCCGAGTACAAGGATGCCCACCAGTAGGAATACTGCAATTTCCTTTCGCACACGGCGCCAGTGATCGCTTCCATGCTGATGGAAAAAACAGAGATAGATTATGAGTCCATGGGCAAGGAAACCGGTAATGAGAATGACCATTACCAGGCGGGTCACCCCAATGCTACTTGCGGCAAGCTCCTCCGAGGCCCGTGAGAAACTCATTAACCGGTGGTAAAGCAGCGCCGGAAGAAAAGGCTCCAGGACTGCAACGCCACGCCCGCGGGCTCGACTATGAAACACAATAAAGGTGAGCACGAAGGCCGCGACACCAACTGCAGCAAACTGGAGAGATGCCTGCGAAAAACCGCGCATTCCAAGTCCCACAAGCAGTGGTAGACCAATGCCAACGGCGAAGCGCAGCTGTGACCAGGTGAGACTCTTGATGCGTAGATATGCAAGCACAAAGGCCATGGGAACAATCACGAACCAGAGGAGTATACCGGGTCGGTCATACGAGACCCTGAGCGCAGGATGATACAGCGGTGTAGAAACTGCCAAGACATACACACACAACCGTGAAAGGAAAAGCAGTCGCATGGAAGCTGTTTTAGTCATGGGCCGCCCTCCTGATCATAGACAAGCCCCCGCCACGCTGGCCCTTTTCACGTTCACGTGAGCCGTTGTCGTGTGGCCCCCCGCCGCCCGGGCGCAGCAACCGTGCCCGTACATAGTCGCTCTCGTAGCTGCCGTCTCCAGTTGCCACCGCGTCAGCAGACTGCAGTGCGGATCTGCGGAAAACCCAGCGATCTGGAAAGGCGTCAATGTCTATATCCGGCAACACCGTGATATCAATGCCGTCATTATGAGCACCATCCGCGAGCGCCTGCCGGGTGAGAAAGTAGCGGGTCTCACGCATGTTTCGCAGTCGCGTGAGCGAATGATACGCGGGGTCCGCTGCAGAGGCAAAAACACAGAGTCCCTCAATATCTGCTGGATGAAAGGCTTTCTGTAGGGAGTGGTCGTTAGAGGTGGCGGACCTGTCTGAGCTGGCGGTTGCAGCCACCACAATTCGCCCGGCCTGTTCGTGGAGTTCGTCGGTGTCGGTGAGTTCAAAGAAGCTCCCTGTCACGCCACCACCTCCGTTGTCCTCAGGCCGGTCCGTGACAAGGAGCTGCACCGTTACACTCTTCTCCCCGTCGAGAATGCCAGCAAGAAAGTACAACAACCAAGATAGCCTGTGACTGCGTTCGGCGACGCTTTGCGGGGTTTCGCCACCGCGGCTAACAGTGCCCCCACCGCCACCACCCCGCAGCAACAGTATTGGCAAAATGGTGGACTCTTCCTGTGACTCTGGCGATACGCGGGTCAGCAGAATAGGGAGACGGCTCGAGGCCTTCCAGTTGATATCTCGAACGCGGTCACCAGGCGCGTACTCACGCATGTGGTAGCGCTCCTCATCCGCGTTGCGTACGAGTTTGCGGTTTTCGTTGCCGGAGAGTCGGGATAGAGAGTACTCACGGTGAACTGGGTAGCGTGGCGGCAGTACCGCAACTTTTCTGTGTACATCGCCCACAATTTCTATGGAGCACAGACCAAAAAAGTCGCGTACCGTTGCACGGAGCTCGGCCTGCAGGACACCAGCCAGTGGTAGTGGAAGTATCACCTCAATGGGGGAGTCGCCCAAACCGCTTGCCTCAGCACTAACGCGGATTACCGCGTCGCCGCCAAGACACAGCCTGCCCTTGAGTTGCAGATGGAGCCGCAGGAACATGGGCGTTGCTCGCTCGTCGGCTGAGAGTTCCGCCAAAGGCAGCTCGCTGTTGGCTTGAATGACGGGAGGGCAGCTGAGTTCCCCAACCGAGCCTTCCCGTCTGCGCCGTTCCATGCGCACAGCACCGGCGAGCGCTGCAAGTGTACACAGCATAATGAGGCCAATAAGGAGTTCGCCGCTTGATGAGTAGCCATATCCACGTAAGGACAGAATCACTGCCAAGAGCGCCGCTATGCTGCCTGCCCAGGTGAAGGGATACACACTGCGGAGTGAACGGAGAACCGGTAATACGCTTGTTCGAACCATGTGCTGCATACGCCTCAGGGGTACCATGTGCGCCTCATGGGTATCATGTGGTGCAGACGCTCCAACAAATTAGGCCTCGAGTTCTGCGCGCTTGCGGCGTGGTTCAACTGGAACCGCGTTCATGATCTCGCGCGCTATGCGTTCTACATCGACCTGCGGATCATGGGGAATAAGACGGTGCGCTATTGCGGGTACAAATACCTCCTTGATGGTATCTATATCTACATAGCTCCGGCCACGGATAAGAGAAAGAGCACGACTGAGTCGTGAGAGTTTAATTCCTGCACGTGGGCTTGCTCCGACTGACACCTCAGGATGGGTGCGCGTCGCGGTCACGCAGCGCACAATATACTCAACCAGCTCGGCGTGTATCTCCACCTCATCTACGGCCTGCATCCACATGACAAGATCGCGTGACTCAATAACCGGGCCAAAGTCGTTCCAGGCGTCGTTGCGGCCATGCTGCAGTACTACGGCTACCTCGTCCGCTGCGGAGGGGTAGCCAAGTGAAAGCCGGATCATGAAGCGGTCCAGCTGTGGCGCGGGTAAGGGAAACAGATGCACGCCTTTGAGGTTCATGGTTGCAATGATGAAGAAGGGCTCGGGAAGATGATAGGTCTGCCCCTCGACGGTGACCTCCTGTTCCTGCATAGCCTGAAGGAAACTGCCCTGCGTCTTTGGCGTGAGCAGGTTGATCTCGTCGCAGAGCAAGAAATGCGCAAAAATTGGCCCGGCCTGGAAACGCATCTCACCACCCGCACCGTTGAGGCGGTTATAACCCAGAATGTCCTGAGGTAGCAGGTCAACCGTGCATTGAATGCGATTAAAGCGCTTCATGGGCACGTCACCGGCGTAGAGGTCCGTCTCGTCCCATTGGATCGAGGCCGCTAAGGCGCGTGCAAGTGAGGTCTTTCCAACTCCGTGAAGGTCGGCCAGGATTACATGGCCCCCGGCTACCGCCGACGCCACAAGGTGTTCGAGTTTCCGTTCCTCGATACTCATTACACGCCCAACATTCTCACACAGGCGTTTTACCTGTTCCTGTACAGCGGGCGGTTGCACCACCGCGTTGCCCTTGTATTCGTTACTCACACCCTAAGGTTACGCTCTAGCATGGGGGACGGTCAACACTCGCCAATGGACTGTGATATAGTTGAGCCATGAGTAGCCCTGAGTTTGTCCGGCGGCTCTTCGGCAGCATAATGCCGTTCCGCTTCTTGCCTACGAAACTCCTAGACGAGTTGGCCCCGTATGTCGAGTTGCGCAACCATGCTGCTGGTGAGATCATTATCCGCCAAGGTGACACCAATGACCGCTCGGTCTATCTGTTAGATGAAGGACTGGTAGAAGTCCGCGACCCTGAACGCGGGGATCGTGTCATGGAGCAGATTGGCCCTGGCCATTATTTTGGCGAGTGGGAGCCGCTTTTTAAGGTGCCCCGCCTGTACGAAATCCGTGCGGTACAGGATTCGCGAACCGCGGCCTTCACCGGAGAAACCTTCCTGTCTATGCTGCGCGGGTCGCGGGCCTTCGCACAGGCTCTTGGCAGCGTCCTACGGGACAAGCAGGGGGTTTTCCATGCTTTTGACCACTTTGACGCCGAACTGAAACGGGCGGTCGCGCAGGGGTATATAAATATTACCCGTATTACCCCGCTGTACCGAGCCTTGAACCCTGCCATACACCGTGGCGCCGCAGATGACCGGTTTATTGACTTTGGTGCGTTGACCTACGCCGTACGGAGACTCCCTCAGAACGTCACACACACCTTTGGATACCTGCTTGTTGATGAGCTTCCGCAAGCCTACACCCCACCTGAGCATTTTTTTCGCGTCATACACACCACTGCTCGGCGTAGAGATGTATGGGAAATGCTGCCTGGCAAGAGTATGGTGCTACTCCGGAGCGGACTCTCGGATCTGTTGGACCTGGTGAGCTGCCTATGTCTCTATGCCGTAGAGGCGCGCAAAATCCGCAAGCGACTTCAGGAACAGCGCTACCTCATGAAGATTCAGAACTACCTTGCTGGCGATGTAGACGCAGTCGGGCCAGACCAGAACGATCTCAGACTTGAGGCTCTCTTTGGCGAGCTGCCTTTTAACCCCGAAGAGACACAAAGTCTCCGGCAGATCTGGCCGGTAGATACTGTCACGCGGCTCTCGGAGATTGTTCTCCACCGCGAGATGTTCACGGTAGATGTCCGACGACGAAAGCGCAGTTACAACACCCAACGTACCGAAATTTGGACCAGCCAGATTGCCGCTGCTACGAGGAGTTTGTTGGGCTGTGAGCCTGGCTCATTGGCTCCGGATCGTCCAGTGCATATTGTGAGCAGCAACACCCACTCGGTGGTCAACTGTCTCACCCCGTGGCACGCTGCGCACCAACCCGAGGTGTTGGACTGGGCCCGCCGAGCTCGCCCCGAACTTATTGCGCATGACTGGGACTCTCCCTCAGACTGCTTCTATGCGGTTTTGCGGGACTACCTTGCCGAGCATCCTGAGGCGAAACAGGACATTAAACGGGATGAAGAGGCCCACGGTATTGCTGGCCTAACCGAGACGGCATCTACGGGAATACAGGTGCAGCTTATTGACCTCTCCAAGCTTGCTGGTGCCGATATCGACCCGGATCTGCCTTCTTTTGGTGCGGAGCGCAACGATCTCATTGTGAACATTGACTACGCTTTTGGCGAACAGGCGCAGTATATCATCAACAATCTCTTGCTCCTTTTCGGCGCTAATCTTGCGAGTGTCTCGTTTCTTGGTAAGGCTGGAGCACTTCAGGGAGAACGGGGCGATATACTCATTCCAACCGCCTTCATTGAGCAGGGGAGTGATATTTTTGAACCGCTGCCCAACTATCCTCTGGAACGACTCAAGCAGCGTTTCTCTAAGCGCGGCGTGTTTAGCGGCCCCATGCTCACGGTGCGGGGCACCCTGTTGCAAAGCAGAGAAATGCTACAGTTCTACCGTGAGATTTGGGGTTGCATAGGGCTGGAGATGGAGGGGGCGCACTACTATCGCCGCATTGTTGAGGCTGCCGAGTTAGGGGTGATTTCCCAGAAGGTGCGCATGCGGTCTTTCTACTACGTATCCGACCTACCGGAAGAAAGCACCGCAAGCCTTTCTGCTCCATTGCGAGCATGGGAGGGCGTTCCTCCCCTGTACGGCATTACCCGTGAGGTGCTGTACGACATCATTACCGGCCCACGTGTTTTATGAGTTTTTCCTTGAGTTCCTCAAGAACCAGTGGCTTGCCCACGTAGTCGTTCATACCGGCAGCGGTACATTTTGCCTTGTCATCCTCACCTGCGTACGCGGTAAGTGCAATGATTGGGATCTCATGATTGAGTACCTTGGATTCGCCGCTGCGGATGAGACGTGTAGCTTCAAAGCCATCGAGTTCCGGCATCTGCACATCCATCAGCACCGCCTTGTAGGAGTTCAGTTCCAGTTGTTCTACCGCCTTGCGGCCATCTACTGCCACATCACAGCTGTAACCCAGGGTCTCTAACAGTCGCTGGGCAACAATGCGGTTGATCTTGTTGTCGTCCACTATAAGCACGTCTTTTTTACTGTCTGGGGTGCTATCTGGTGTCGAGTTGTTGTCTGACATCGGATTAGGCTCCTCCGGTGGTCTCACCGTCATGGTTCAAGGGCGGACAGCAGCTGCTGCCAAGCTCTTCTAGATTAAAAACAACACCCTCAACAGTATTGCGCTCATCATAAATTGGGTTGCCATGAATACGGAGTGCGACTCGCTCACCGTCGGGGCGTGTTACACACTGCTCGTAGTCCAAGACGGGTTTGCCGGTGCTCATAACTTGTGCGAAGGGGAGATTCTCGGGCTCAATTTCATTTCCTTCCAGGTCGCTTATGTGAAAGCCTGCATCGTTGTAACTCATCTCACTCAGAGTATTGCGGGACATGCCAAGCAGCTCCTCACCGCGTTTATTCGCAAATACAATCTTGCCGCTCTGGTCTACCATGGTAATGCCGCTGGGACTGGCCTCAAGGACACGCATCATGAGGTCGTGCTGTCGCTGTAGTGCCAGGGCTATGGTCTTGCGCTCGGAAATATCAATGATTGAAATAACAATCCCATTCACCGTCGAGCCGTCCGATAGATAGGGGGTTATTCTCACCAAAAGCCAGTTGCCACTTCGGTTCTGAATTTCTACCTCACGCTGCTGTTGAGTACGCGCTACCGTCTCTATGTCGGTCATGAGTGCTTCGTAGATCAGGTTGTGTGACAGGTGAGTAATGGGGCGACCCAGGTCGGTTTTTATTATGTTGATTTGGCGAGTTACCGGCTGGGTGTACTTGCGAATGCGAAACGAGGTATCCAGAAAGACGGTTCCAATGTCGGTGCTGGACAGTAGGTTGTTCATATCATTGTTGAGTTCCGACAGTTCCTCTATTTTCTTTTGGTACTCGGAGTTAACGGTAATGAGTTCCTCGTTCACTGACTGTAGTTCCTCATTGGTACTCTGAAGCTCCTCGTTCGAGGAAAGCAACTCCTCATTCGTGGCTTGAAGCTCCTCGTTTGAGGTTTCCAGTTCCTCAATGGTTGCCTGGAGATTCTCTTTTGTGTACTGCAGTTCGGTTTCAAGGTCCTGGATGCGGCGCTGTACGCTCTCATCAACATTGAACTTGACGGGAACAGATGTTGTGTTCTGTTCGTTTTTTTGGGGTTGAAATATGACTGCAAAGTAGCTGTTGCCCTGTGCATCCGAGATTGGACGGATAGTCAGTGTGATCTGATGCGCGTCGACACCTTCCCCCACCATAATGTCACTGAACTCTAGCTCCTTTCGCTCTTTTATTACGCGTGGCAGGGCGGTTCCAAGCGGAATCTGTATATCCTCACGCGCCATCTTAAGGACGTCAAGGTTCATCTTGCCAAGCGGGAGTTTCAGGTAGGCGTTGATATCGCCAAAAATATGGTGGACTTCGCGCTGGTCGTTTACCAGCACGCAGGGTGGAAGTGATGTCTCAATAAGGCGCTCGTAAACAGCTTCGACCCCCCTCTTGGGCGGGTGGAGCTCTATCTGAGTTCGCGCCTCATCTTGGGAATCTGTTGGTTGGGCGGTGCTTCGAAAGCCAGGGTCGGGTGTTGCTGCAGTCACACCGCGCGGCTTAAACCCACCTTTGTACCGGAATATCTTCCATTTGACATCAATGTTTTTGAAGTACTTGCCGGACTCGCCAATGGTTTCACTGCTCCCGAGAAAAAGAAATCCTTCCTTCTTGAGAGAGAACTGGAAGTTTGAGATAACTCTCTTCTGGAGAACGGGTTGCAAATAGATAAGCAGATTTCTACAGCTGATCAGGTCGATACTGCGAAACGGTGGATCCTTAAATATGTTATGGTAAGCAAACACCACCATTTCACGAATTCGCGGAACTACCTGGTACCGTTCGCCCTTCTTCACAAAGTACTTTTGCAGTATCGCTGTTGGAGCATCTGCGGCGATACTCTCTGGATAAGCTCCATGCGACGCAAACTCAATAGCATCTTTGTCGATATCGGTAGCGAATACCTTTAAGTCGTTATTGAGATAGTTGTCCTGACAATACTGGTCAAAGAGTATAGCCAGCCCGTAGGCCTCTTCACCGGTCGAGCAACCGGCGACCCAGATGCGGAGGGGCTGCCCGGCTTCCTTGGAGTTGATAATCTCGGAAATGATCTGCCGCTTAATTACATCAAAGGCCTCGACATCCCGGAAAAACCGGGTAACACCAATAAGCATCTCTTTGAACAGTATTGATATCTCGGCCGGGCTTTCTTCCAGAAGTTGAACATAGTCCTTAACATGATGAACATGATTAATGCCCATCCGACGTTCAACGCGGCGAATGATTGTATTTTCCTTGTAATGCGAGAGATCTACGCCAGTCTTGCGCTTAATGAGCATGAATATTTTCGGAAGGTAGCCCTCGCCGTTACTCGGCGTATCCGGCGTTCGTATCAAGATATTTCCGGAGGTGAAGTTCTGTAGCTCCTCTGGGAGTTGCGCTACCGGAAGCACATAGTCAACAATTCCAGTGGAAATAGCGCTGCGCGGCATGCCGTCAAACTTGGCGGAGTCCTCTGCCTGCACCATTACCATTCCGCCGACCTCTTTAATTGACCGGATGCCGCGGGTGCCGTCGCTCCCGGTGCCGGAGAGAATAATCCCTATAGCCTTCTCGCCACGATCCTCGGCAAGTGATTGAAAGAAAATATCTATAGGCAGGTTCAACCCATGTTCCTTCTCGGTCAGAAAGAGTCTGCCATGATACATGGTCATGTTTTTTTTGCGAGGCATGAGGTAGATATTGCCTGGCTCGACGGTGATTCCGTCCTCTGCCTCGTGGATATTGAGCTGAGTATGCTTGCGCAGCAACTCGCCCATAAGACTTTTGTAGTCAGGTGAGAGGTGCTGTATAACCACAAAAGCGAAATCCGCGAGGGGTGGCATATTGTCAAAGAAGATCTCCAGGGCCTCAAGGCCTCCGGCAGAAGCTCCAATGCCAACAACGTAGAAATCGCGCTTGGGCGACTCCTGTCCCGACTGGGCTGTGGTTTCTGGTGTGGTATCACTCATGGGAGCTCCTTGCTCAGTAGTGCCTGTATCTTCTCGAATACTTCCTCTTGGGCGAATGGTTTGCTGATGTAGTCGTTCATACCGTCGGCAAGAAACTCTTCACGGGCGCCCTTTATCGAGTGAGCCGTGAGTGCAATGATGGGTATGTCCTTGACTGCATCGCCTGCTTCCCCGGCACGAATTTTGTGAGTTGCGGTGACCCCATCCATACCCGGCATTGAAACGTCCATGAGGACAATGCGAACCGAGTCCTCGGCTGAGAGTGTTTCCAGCGCTTCATGACCGTTGCCAGCACAGCTTACACGGTAGCCTTTCTTCTCAAGCAGCGTGCGAATAACCAGTACATTAATGGCGTTGTCTTCGGCGACCAAAACATGAGTGCCATGCTCACCGTCCCCGACATGCGTCATGGGCGACCTGCCTTCCTTGCGCGGAGGAGCGCTGGTGACCTCCAGAGCAATTACAAAACGAAAGGAGCTTCCTTGCCCCTCCCTGCTCTCAAAGCTCAGGCTTCCCCCCATCAGGTCTGCAAGACTTCTAGAAATTGTCAGCCCGAGTCCACTGCCGGCAAAGGCTCTACCGTAGTTGTCTTCGGCTTGGGTAAAACTCTGGAACACCTCGTGCTGCTGAGCGCCTGGTATTCCTATGCCGGTATCCTTGACCTCAAACCCTAACTCAACTCGACCGTCCTCGGTATCACGGCTCTGTACATTGACCTGTATGCGACCTTCGTGAGTGAACTTAACCGCATTGCCTACCAAGTTCACGAGGATTTGGCGTATCCGGTTCGCATCTCCCAGAAATCCATCATGTCCGTGAAGTTCTTGGTTGAGCTCGAGCGCAATTCCTTTACTGTTAGCCATTGGTCGAAATAGATCGTGAACTGCATTGAGTAACTCATGAAGCGAGAATGGGCGGTTATCAAGCGTTATCTTTTCTGCCTCTATACGAGAGAAGTCCAGGATGTCGTTGATAATGGCCAGCAGTGACTCGGCCGAGCTGTGAATTGCCTCCAGGTACCCTCGTTGTTCCTTACCGAGCTCGGTGTCGAGCGTGAGTTCCGTCATGCCAATGATTCCATTCATAGGGGTACGGATTTCGTGGCTCATGTTTGCAAGGAAGTGGCTCTTGGCACGGTTCGCTGCAACGGCCTGCTCCTTGGCAATTATGAGGTCCTGCTCCATAGCTTTGCGTTCAGTAATGTCGATGATCGCGGTGAAGCACTGCTCCTCACCTTCAGGGTTCCGTTGGAGTCTGCTCTCAAAGCTTCCCCAGAGTAGTCCGCCTGATCGGTCGGAGAACGGCATCTCTTCTGAGACGACTTCCTCCCGTTCAAAGACTCTTTTCAGGTGCCGGAAAAACGTAGCGTGAGTGTCCTGATGAAGAAAGACAATAAAGGGCTTATTTGCCAGGTGTTTTCGTTCCGTCTTGAGCATAAGTGCGCCATGATGATTGACCTCAAGGATACCCCCATGTCGGTTAAACAAAAAGTAACCAATGGGCGCATTCTCGAACAATGCCTCATACTGGCGACGAGCTCTTTGCACTTCTTGTTGGCTCGCTCGAAGTTCATCGTTCTGCATCTCGAGTTCAATCTGATGGACATTCAGTTCATAAAGGAGTTCCTCAGTCGGGGTCTCCGTTGACTCGGATTGGCGTCTCGCCTTCGCTTCTGCCCGCTTGCGTATCTCCGCTTTATTGTTCTCCGACAGCATATCTACTCCGTTTCAGTAGTACGATACAGAAATCACTTTCAGATGCAGAGTTAATATAGTGAGAATGGTGCCGTCACGCCAATTTCAGGGTGCCAGACTAACTTTTTTGCCTACCAATTTGTTCACATATAAAATCAAGCAACTGTCCGTAATCTTCAAAACTCGGGAATTGGGGAAACTGCGCTGCAATGTCCTCCGGAGCCCGAAAAAATGCCGCAGAATTGGCCTCTTTCAGCATTGATACATCGTTATAACTGTCACCTGCAGCAGTAACTTTCAAGTTCATGGAGTGGAATGCCTCTACCGCACGTCGTTTCCCATCTTGCTGCCTGAGCCGATAGCCAAGAATGGTGTCTGCATCGTCAATTACCAACTCGTTACAAAAGAGGGTAGGGTTTCCTAACTGAGTCATGAGCGGCCCGGCAAACTGAACAAAGGTGTCCGAGAGAATAACAAGAGGTGCAAGCTCCTGGAGTGTATCAACAAACTCACGGGCGCCGGGAAGAGGGGCCATCTGCTGTATGGTGTCGCGTATATCCTTGAGCTTAATCTTCTCACGCGCAAGTATTCTGAGTCGGGTTTGCATGAGTTCGTCATAGTCGGCAATGTCACGTGTAGTAAGTCGAAGATCGGCTACGCCCAGGCGGTCGGCCACGTTGATCCAAATTTCGGGTATAAGAACACCTTCTAGGTCTAGGCACACTACTTGCATTTACGGTTACTCCAGATCAGCGAAAGCTTGTACTTTTCTCATTGTATACCATGTCTGGTCGCCTCTGTTCCATTGCTTTGAGCTTTGCTCTAAGAAGTTTTCCTCGACATTTCTTCCAATATGACTGTCACCGCAAATAAACCGTTTTAACTGATATGTTTTCTGTACAAATCTTTTTTATTGTGTTGACTCCGACTCCCGATTTTAGTACGCTAACTGTGGTTGAAAGAAACGACGGAATGAGAAGGAGTCAAGAAATACATGAGTGATAGTACCAGCGCCGTTGCGGAACCCGCGTCCAGCGACGGCCAAGAAGACCGCAAGGTCAAGATTTCCATTAACGGAGTCTATAAGATTTTCGGCAAGTCACCGGAAAAGGCTCGGAAAATGGTTGAAGACGGTGTATCAAAAGACGACGTCCTATCGAAAACCGGAAACGTGATTGGTGTCGACAATGCGTCATTTGACATCTATGAGGGTGAGATCCTGGTTGTTATGGGTCTGTCTGGAAGTGGTAAATCTACCCTTATTCGCTGTGTTAACCGACTGATAGAACCCACTTTTGGAACCATAGATGTCGACGGAGTTGACATCACAAAGTTAGATGCAGATGAATTGCGAGCCGTTCGGCGCAAGAAGTTTGGCATGGTTTTTCAGAGCTTTGCATTGTTACCTCACAAAACTGTGCGCAACAATGTTGAGTTTGGTTTAGAGATACAGGGTGTAGATCAAAAAAAACGAGAAGAAGCAGCCGACCGTGCGCTTGAACTCGTCGGCCTTGGAGGCTGGGGTAAGTACTACCCTGACAACCTCTCCGGTGGAATGAAACAGCGCGTTGGGCTTGCTCGTGCTCTGGCGGTTGACCCTGACGTGCTGCTCATGGATGAGGCATTTAGCGCACTTGATCCACTTATTCGCAGTGATATGCAGGATGAGTTGATCTCACTGCAAGGCAAAATGCAGAAGACTATTCTCTTCATAACCCATGATCTGGATGAAGCCCTAAAAATGGGCGACCGGATTGTGCTCATGAAAGATGGAAAAATTGAGCAGATTGGTACTCCAGAAAATATTCTGAGTCATCCTGCAAGTGAGTACGTTTCTCGGTTTGTCCAAAACGTCGACTACACCAAGGTGCTAACCGCAGCTGATGTAATGAAAAAGGCAACACCGGTTGCGTTTGTGAAAGACGGCCCGCGTGTTGCTCTGCGTAAGATGAAGGAATCGGGGCTTTCGGGCATATTTGTTGTTAAGCAGGCAAACTGGGAGTTGGTTGGCCATGTTACCGCTGACCGCGCAGTTGAAGCCGCAAAACGCGAGGATCAGTGGCTTGACCACATCACCGAGCGGGATGAATGCGCCACGGTTGCACCCGATACGCCAGTGCGCAACATATTCCCCATAGTAGCTGAGAACAACAACCCGGTAGCCGTAATTGATGAGGAGCACAAGCTAAAGGGAATTATCGTCCGCGGTAGTGTCCTCGGAGCCCTGTCGGAACGAGGAGACAACAACGATGAATAGTTTTATTCCTAGAATACCCTTGGACGCTTGGATCGAGAGTGGTCTTGCCTGGCTTACCACGGCGCTCTCCGGTGTCACCCGGGCTATCTCAGCCTTTTTGGGAACTGGTGTGCGCGGAATGGTGGACTTCCTAAACTGGATTCCACCCTGGTTGCTCATACTCATTTTTGCCGCTGGCGCGTGGAAGGTGGCTGGTCGTAAGGTTGGGATACTCTCGGCTGTTGGGCTACTGTTTATCTGGAACGTGGGTCTGTGGGGGCCGACGGTGTCCACAATTTCGCTCGTGCTCATTGCCACCGCAATAGCGGTTGGGTTCGGGCTTCCGATTGGAATACTTGGTGCGCTGAACGATACGGCACATCAAGTATTACGACCGGTTCTTGACTTCATGCAGACCATGCCTGCCTTTGTATACCTGATCCCGGCTATTCCGTTTTTCGGGCTTGGGGCTGTCTCGGCAATTTTTTCAACCGTGATTTTCTCTATACCACCGGTAATTCGGCTGACGACTCTTGGTATTCGCCAGATTAACCCGGAGTTAATTGAGGCGGCAGATTCATTTGGATCTACTACGGCTCAGAAGCTCTTCAAGGTTCAAATGCCTTTGGCCATGCCTACCATCATGGCTGGTGTGAACCAGACCATTATGTTGGCACTTTCAATGGTTGTTATTGCGGCCATGATTGGAGCGGGCGGACTTGGTGGCGAGGTGTGGCGAGCTATTCAGCGGCTGCGACCAGGCCAGGGTTTTGTGGCCGGAATAGGTGTTGTTATTGTGGCTATGATTCTTGACCGTGTGACCCAGAAGATTGGGCAGGTCAAGAGAAATATAAACGACTAGATTTTGTATTGGATCGTGAAGACGGCCTTGCGAGGCCTTCTTGGCGTAGTAAAGGAAGGAGGATTTATTATGAAGAGTATGCTCAAAAGACTGAGTATTGCGTTGGTGCTTGCCCTAGCGGTAAGTGGAATGGTTTTTGCCGGAGGTGCTGCCGAAGAAGGTGCCGCGCACCGCGGTTCAACATCTGTGGCCTATGTCGAATGGGACCGCGAACCAGCACACTCACATTTTGCAGCAGAGATTCTGCGTCGTGCAGGATACACTGTTGAGGTTAACTCGGTATCGAACGCCGTTATGTGGGCTGGAGTTGCAACCGGTGAGGTTGATTTTCACCTTTCAGCATGGTTGCCAGCAACCCACACCAATGAGTGGAACGAGTACGGCGATCGTGTAGAGGACCTTGGCGCCCACTTTGAGGGAGCTGCTCTTGGCCTAGTCGTTCCGACCTATCTCGAGGACATCAACTCCATTGCAGACTTGGCTGAGAATGCTGACATGTTCGACAACACCATTGTTGGAATTGACCCGGGCGCTGGCATGATGCAGGCTACCGAGAATGCAATCGCAGACGACACCTATGGACTGGCTGGGTTTGAGCTACTGGAAGGAAGCGATGCCACTATGATGGCGGCGTTGCAGGATGCAATCCGGAACGAGGAACCAATTGTGGTAACTGGTTGGGATCCGCACATCAAGTTTGCTCGGTTTGACCTGAAGATCCTTGATGACCCTGAGGAAGTATTTGGCGCGGCCGAGACCATTAACACTATTGTTCGCGGTGACCTTGCCCAGGATGATCCTACCCTCTATGAGTTCCTCTCTACGATGGACTGGATGGAACTGGACGATCTCATTAACGAGATTATGGTACTGGTTGATGAGGGCGATCGCCACGAGACGGCAGCTGCTCAGGTAGTTGATGCGAACCTAGATCGGATCAACAACGTACTGACTGCTGGCCTTAGCATGCAGTAAGAGCTTCTGAGGAAGCGCCCCGTGGAATTCCCGTGGGGCACAAAAAAGCCCGGGCTCGCGCCCGGGTTTTTTATGGTGCGCCCGGCAGGGCGCACATACTCAATAGATGATTACGAAGCTCAGCCTCCGCCTACAATCAGTGAAACAATTGCGAACGCAGTGATAACCCAGAGCGTGACAGACACCTCTTTCACCTTGCCGATAAGTACCTTGATGACGGTATAGGCGATAAAACCCCACACAATACCTTGCGTGATGCTGTAGGTCAGTGGAATGAGAATGAGGGCCAAGAAGGCCGGAATGGCTTCTTCGAAGTTGGTCCAGGTGATCTTAACGAGGGGTGTCATCATGTAAAGGCCAATCAGCACCAATACCGGAGCGGTGGCAACTGCCGGGACAAAGCCAAGCAGTGGACTGAGGAAGATAAAGGGCAGGAACAGAAGACCGGCAACAACTGCCGTCAAACCGGTTCGACCACCTTCCTCAACACCTGCGGCACTCTCAATGTAGGTCGTACCGCTGGAGGTTCCGAAAACACCCGAAATTGTGGTTGCAATAGCGTCGACCATGAGGGCCTTACCGACGTTCTTGGGCTCACCGGTCTTTTCGTCCATGAAACCACCAACCTCACTCACACCAACAAAGGTAGAAATACTGTCAAACATGTCGGTGAAGAGCAGGGTGAAGACCGGTAGGATCATACCAAGCGCGAGAGCGCCGACGATATCCATCTTCATGAATACTTCGAGGCTCGGCATGGCAAATATCGCTTCCGGCATGTACACAAATGCCTCGCCACCCTGGGCCGTGACCATGTTGTTGGTGATGATGGCCAGAATTGAGGTCACCGCAATACCAATGATCAGTGCGCCTTTGATCTTCTTGATTATGAGAAACCCGGTGAGGAAGAGTCCGACAACAAACAGCAGCACCTGGGGAGTTAAGCCACCAAAACCAACAATGGTTGCCGGGTGCGCTACAATAAAACCAACTCCGGTGAGGCCAATAACCGCAAGGAAGAGTCCAATACCTGCTGCCACAGCATAGCGCACCGAGGCCGGGATAGCGCGAACAATCATCTCGCGCACCTTAAAGAGGGAGAGAAGGATAAACACTATACCTGAGATAAACACAACGCCTAACGCTGTTTCCCACGGAATGCCCATTCCCAGTACCAGCCCGTACGTGAAAAAGGCGTTAATTCCCATTCCGGGGGCTACAGCGAAAGGCAAGCCTGCTACCAGTCCCATAAGAACTGAGCCAATGGCACTCACCATAATGGTTGCAAATAGGACGCCTGCGAAGGGCATTCCTGCACCGGAGAGGATTGCCGGGTTCACTACAATGATATACGCCATGGTGAGAAAGGTTGCCACGCCCGCCCTGATTTCAGTCTTGACGTTGGTTCCATTCTCCTGTAACCGAAAGAACTTTTCCATGCACATCTCCTTAGTTTCGGATTCCTAACGACTCAATTCAGTATTTTATACAGAAGCGCTGCCTGCAGCGCAAGGCGCGCGCATAAATATACGAGAAAGATTCCTTGATTTCCACGCATATTCGACCCACGGTCTTTACAGCCCGGAGTCTTTTCCGATTTAATGGGCCCGTACTTAGGAGGCACACACACTATGAAAAAGAAAGGTTTACACTCCAGATGGGCAATCGTAGTCCTTATGGTAGCTCTGGGCTTTGCCGTAAGCTCCTGCGCTCAGGAGACAGCTGAGAGCAACGTTATAGGCATTTCCAAGATTGTTTCGCATCCGGCACTGGATGCCGTTGAGCAGGGTATTCAGGATGAGCTCGCTGCGCTGGGCTACGAGTTTAGCTATGACTTGCAGAATGCAAACGGCGAAATGACCTCGGCGGCCTCAATTGCAAATAAATTTCGCAGCGACCGCGTGCGGATTGCTATTGGTATAGCCACGCCCACATCTCAGGCGCTCGTTAACTCTATTGAAGATTTTCCGGTCATCTACTCTGCAGTTACCGACCCGGTGGATGCCGGACTGGTAGACTCATTTGACCGCGGACGCGGAAACGTCACCGGGGTGAGCGACCTTACCCCGGTGCGTGAACAGATAGAGTTCCTAATGAACGTGACGAATATTCAGTCGCTTGGGCATGTGTACTCAAGCGGTGAGGCAAATGCAGTGCGCCTGGCAAGCCTTGCCCGCGAGGCTGCTGAGGATCTCGGTATCCGCTTTGTTGAGGCGACGGTTACTAACTCAGCAGAGGTTCGCAGTGCTGCCCAGTCTATTGCGGGGCAGGTAGACGGCTTCTATGTCAGTACCGACAACACCGTTGTTTCGGCATTAAGCGCCTTGGTAGATGTGGCAAATAACGCAGGAATTCCGGTTATGTCGGCGGACCCTTCCTCAGCCGAGGAGATTGGTGTCATTGCAGCATGGGGGTTTGACTACTATAATATGGGGCGCGCAACTGGTCGGCTTGTTGCGCGTGTCTTGGAAGGTGAGAACCCGGAAGACATCCCAACGGTGTTCATGACCGACCCGCAGGATATTGACTTGCTCATCAACAAGGACGTTGCGGCATCTCTTGGCCTGCGTTTCTCGGAAGAAATTATTGCAATGGCTGGCACAGTCGTTGAAAACGGCGTAGTTTCACGCCGTTAAAGGACAGACCTACACCCCATGATTGAAGGCATCTTTGTAGAAGGGTTGGTATACGGCATTATGGTCCTGGGGGTGTTTATCACCTTCAGGATCCTGAGTTTTCCTGACCTCACCGTCGACGGCTCCTTTCCCTTAGGGGCCGCAATAATGGCAATTATGCTGACGCGCGGGAGTAACCCCTGGTTGGCGCTCATGCTGGCCTTGGCCGGAGGTATGTTGGCCGGGTTCGTTACCGCTCTCATTCACACCAAACTCAAGGTACCAAATCTCCTGGCCGGGATACTGACCATGACAATGTTGTGGAGTATTAACATCCGGGTGCTCGGCAACCGTGCAAACTTGACCCTTGTACGGCGCTCCACCATTCTGTCTGACGTTGTGCAGCAGCTCTCACCCTATATGAATAGCCAAGTTGCAACGCTCTTGTTCTTTCTCGTTGTGGCCTTGGTGGTTAAGGTCTTGCTGGACGTGTTCTTTCACACCGATCTGGGGCTTACCTTGGGGGCAATGGGAAATAACGAGCAAATGGTTATCAACCAAGGTGTCAACCCGGAGCACATGAAACTGATTGGTGTTGGTCTTTCCAATGGTCTGGTGGCACTCTCCGGTGCCTTTGTTGCTCAGTTTCAAGGCTTTGCTGACGTCAATCTAGGTCAAGGAATCATTGTTGCGGGTCTTGCCTCGGTCATGATGGGCGAGTTTATTCTCCGATCTAACAAGATTGCTATGCTAACCCTCCGTGTACTTCTCGGTTCCATTCTGTACAGAGGACTCATGTATCTGGGGCGATATTATGGTTACTACATCAACCTCACTCCGAGCGATCTGCGACTCATAACCGGCCTCTTGATTGTTGTATCTCTGATTGTGACTCAGGTGCGCGGTGAGCGGAAGTGGAGTGGTGCCGGTGCTGCTCCGCTCAATGGCGGCGAACCCAAGCCGGGTGCGGCCGGTACCGCTCCGGATGCCGAGGAAGCGGCTGTGAGCAGGGGGCCTGCGTGATCAAGTTGGTAAATATAAGCAAGGTTTTTAGTCCTGG
>REEM01000078.1 GCA_007695055.1 Spirochaetaceae bacterium
GGCTTTTTTTGCGCCCTCTTCCCTTTCTCAAGGCTCACATTCGCCTTGCATATCCGCCGGTTCTCGGCTATTCTGTGACTCGGTTAGGAGGTTGCTTTGGCCGAGACGACAAAGTTACAGTTGGTGACCTTTCAGCTCGGACAAGAGCACTACGGCGTCGACATCATGGACGTCGAGGGTATAGTGAAGGTCGAGGACGTGCGTTCAATACCCAATGCCCCAGTATACGTAGAGGGAATCTTCAATCTACGCGGGGAAATAATACCAGTCATTAATTTACACAAGCGTTTCCATCTCAAACGAGCCAGACTGAGTGAGGAAGAAGAACTCCTCAGTGGTTTTGTCATTATATCTATAGACGGCGTGCACCTTGCGGTCATAATTGACAAGGTTTCGCGCGTTGTAACCATTGACGGGTCGGAAATCCAGGCTCCACCGCAAATGATTGCTGGAATTGGAGCTGAGTACATTCAGGGTGTTGTGCATCGTGAAGAAGGCTACCTGGTTATTCTAGATATTAGGCGGCTCTTCAATCTCAAAGAACTCGAACAACTCGGCAACATGGCCGGCTAGGATATATACCGTAAATGATTCCTTTCTCACGACCCTCAATTAAGCGACGAGATATGGACGCAGTCCTCAGCTGTATGGTCGAGGATACCTTGGGCCCCGGAGAGCGCACGCGCGCCTTCTGCGCAGCCTTAGGTGAGTACCTTGGAATGCAGGAGGGTGGGGCCTTCCGCGAGTATAGGCGTGCGGTGCGGGCAGCCTTTCTCTCCTTGGAGTTGGCTCCCGGGAGCAAGCTGGCGCTTTCGGTTCTTGCTCCACGAGCCTACCATGAGGTCGCTCTTGAGCTAGGCCTTGTACCAACTCTGTTTGATGTAGAGCCAGGCAGTGGTGTCATAGAGAGCGCCGCGCTTGGGCAGACCTCTGCCGACGGAGTCGCTGCTGTAGTGCTTGACCACCCGCTGGGCTTTGTACCGGATCATGAGGCTGTGTATGCCATGGGTGTGCCGGTAATTGAAGATGTTTCGCACGCACTTGGGGCGCATGATGGTACGCGCTTGGTGGGCAGTGGTGCCCGCTTTACGGTAATGGCGTTAGAGACGGACTGCATAATTACCACTGGTGGCGGCGCGGTTGTGTTACCCGGAGGTCGAAGAGAGCGCACTGCACTTCGTACCCACATAACCGAGCTTGAGGCTGACACAATGCTGCCGGATATGAACGCTGCGCTCGGGCTCACGCAGATGAAGGAACTATCACGATTCATTGAGCGTCGTATGGAGATTTCGGCCTACTATCAAAAGGCTCTGGCACCGGGTGCTCACAAAAGTCTGCACCAAAGCGGTGACGCTGAGAATCTCTGTTACGCCTTTCCTGTTGTTCTTGAGACGGGGGTAGCTGCAGTGGTTGAGTACGCGAAAAAGAATAAGGTTGTGACACGAGCGGCATTTGGTGACTCTATACTTGCTCAGTTAATTCGCGGGCAGGCGGCAGCGGAGCAGGCAGAAGAAGATCCAGGGGCTGCCGAGCAGGTGCCATCTATCCCGAGCGGACGAGAAGTGCCGCACCCGAATTCCTTCCCGGTGGCCCGTGATCTTTTGCGCCGCTGTGTACTTTTTCCAATCTATCCAACGCTGAGCCGCCAGGAAGTTGAGACGGTGACGCGTGTGCTGAGTACCCTGCCCTAGAGCCCTCATCCGGGGTACAGTGATTCACGCTGATTGTTCGAGCGTATAAATGGTTTTCTTCTCGATTTGGCGAAGCTTTACAGCGCTTTCGGCTGTAAGTATAGTGTGATGGGTTGTACTAAATGAAGCATGATGTTCGTCGCGTTCTAATTGTCGCAAACTTCACCAAACCGCACGCTGATGAGCTCGCTGAAGAAATGCGCCAAAAACTTGAGTCGCTCGGGATACAGGTTGTGGTCTTTGGCTTCCGCGGCCGGCCTGCGCATCCTCAAGTCAACGGTTTTGATCTTGCTATCTCGCTTGGTGGTGACGGCACGGTGCTGTACAGTGCGCGCCTCTTAAGCTCCCTCCGCATTCCAATTCTTGCTGTAAACTTAGGTGACTTCGGCTTCATTACCGAGGTAACCGCCGATGAGTGGTGGGACGCCTTCGAGGCGTACCGCGACGGACGGCTTGAGGCTGGTGAACGAATCATCCTGCGTATTGAGGTTTGGCGCCGAGGTGTCTCTGTAGCAGAGTTCATGGGGGTTAACGATCTCGTTATCTCCGCATCGGCAATATCGAAAATAGTGCGCCTGACTGTGCATCTATCACGGGAGACCTTGGGACGATATCGTGCCGACGGCATTATTGTGGCCACCCCAACTGGCTCAACCGCATACTCCGCTGCCGCTGGCGGCCCGATCCTCCATCCTGAGATGGAGGCCATGATCATTAATCCAATCTGTCCTTTTACGCTCTCACATAGGCCGCTGGTTGTTGATTCATCGGAGCGAATTCAGATACATGTCGAGCATGAACAGCGAACAGAGGTGATCCTCACCGCCGACGGCCAGACGGTTTTCCCGTTGCAGCCGGGTGATGAGGTCTGCGTGTGTTGCTCGGACGAGAGGGCCCACATTATCCGTTCGGATAAGCGAAGTTTCTACGAGGTGCTGCGTTCGAAGCTCAACTGGTCCGGAGGCCCCGATGCTTGAGGAACTCTCAATTCAAAACCTGGCACTGGTAGACAGACTGGTGCTGCGATTTAGCTCGGGGTTTCAGGTGCTCACAGGAGAGACCGGAGCGGGTAAGTCTATTCTGGTGGGTGCCCTCTCCTTGCTTCACGGAGGACGAGCCGACACCGAGAGCATTCGCACGGGTTCGGACGAGGCAGTGGTATCTGGTGTATTCCTCATTAATGAGGACGGTGAGGCCGGGGAGTGGTTGCGTCAACGGGGAATAGAGATAGAGGAAGGCGCAGTCATAGTACGGCGGAGTGTACGCCGCACCGGACGTGGAAGCATTTACATTCAGTCATCACCGGTTACGCGCGCAGATCTTGCCGAGTTTGCCGGATATGTTTTTGATTTGCACGGGCAGCATGAACATCAGTCCTTGCTGGCCTCGGATCAACAGCGCAGACTTCTTGACCGCTATGCTGGAATTGAGGAGCGGGTGGCCGAGTTCTCGCGCAGTTTTTCGGAACTGAGTGAGCGCAAGAAGCATTTTGACCGAATGCTTGCTGGTGAGCGGGAGCAACTGCGCGAGCGGGAGTTCTTGGAGTTTGCGGTCGCCGAGATTGATTCAGCTACCCTTAAGCCTGGTGAGGAAGAGGAGCTTGAACAGGAGCGCCGGATGCTTGCCGAGCACGAGCGTGTCTTCGCACTGTTGGAAGACTCCTACGGTGGTCTTGCCGAGAATCGTGGGGGCGCATTGGCATCCCTGCGCCGGGTACGCGACGCGGTTGACGCGCTCTCGGAGATAGATCCGGCAATGGCGGCACATGCAAAACGTCTTGAGGACAGTTTCTTTGAGCTTGAGGACATTAGCGAGCAGATCCGTGACTACCATACAGGGATCGTGTTTCGTCCCGAGCGTGTCGAGGAGTGTAACGAGCGTCTTGCTCTTATTCGCAAGCTTGAGAAGAAGTACGGGGTCGATATTCCCGAGGTGCTGCGTTATCGTGACGAGGCGGCCGAGCGAATTAGTGGATTTGAGACCTGGGAAGAGGACAAAGAACGACTGTCGGCAGAGCTGAGTGCGGCCGAGAAGGCAGTAAGGGCAGAGGCCCAGGCAATCTCGGAACTACGGCGCGCGGCTGGTGAGAAGCTGGCAGCTGCCATTACTCAGGTTGTGCAGCGGCTTGGCCTTCAGCGGGCTCGCTTTGCAGCGAATGTGGTCGCGCGCAGTGGCGAGAATGGAAAGGCGGTGTGTGGCGCATCCGGTCTGGACCAGGTTGAGTTTCAGATTGCAGCCAATGTAGGGGAACCGCTCAAGCCACTGGCGTTGGTTGCGTCCGGGGGTGAAATATCTCGGATTATGCTCGCTGTCAAGACGGTGCTTGCAGAGAGTGACCGTGTAGGAATGCTGGTCTTTGACGAGATAGATGCAGGCATAGGCGGTGAGGTAGCCCTTGCTGTGGGAGAACATCTTCAACATTTGGCCGGGCAAAAGCAGGTGCTGTGCATTACACACCTTGCCTCAATTGCCGTTCGTGCCGATAATCACATGAAGGTGGAGAAGCAGGTTCGAGATGACCGAACACTCACCGACTGTGTTCGCGTAGAGGGGGAGGGGCGTCGTGACGAAATTGCTCGTATGCTCGCCGGAGATACCACCGGTGCCGTTTCGCGTGAACATGCCGAAGAGCTTCTTCGGAGATATGCGCATCAGAGCGGTTAAGGACCAAGTATGGCAAAAATAAGCAGCGAGGCCAAGAAGCGCTACTTTGATCGAGTTCAGGAGTACAAGAAGCACATAGATGTAGTGCTGGCCAGAGAAAAAAGTGTTGCAAAGACACTTGAGTCCGAGAGCGCGGGCGGGGCTGCTCACAAAAGATTAATGCTCGCCGACGAACGGTTAAACCTGGCATCCAACTACCTCCTGCTGAACCGCATATCGCTGGCCCTTCTGGGTGTGCGCAACGACGCCTTTCTCAACGATGCGCGCAAGAGCTGCTACCAAAGCATCATCTACCTGGAAGAGGTGGTGAGTGACTATATCGACACACCTTTCTCCGACTACTCCGAGAACCTTGAGCGTATTGAAGGATACGAGGACGAGAGCCGTTATTACCTGTGTCGCAAGCTTGGTTTTACTATTGACTCGGTCAAGGAAGATTTTGGCGATAACTCCAAATGGAAATGGAGTTTCGTTGAACTGGAGGGGCGCCTTGCTACCGTCACCAAAAACTTCATTAATTTCAAGAGCTTTGTAGCTATGCTTGATCCGCGAGTAGATGGGTATCCAATGCGCGTTGAGTTCTTGGCACTCTGCAAGGAGTTGCTGTTGCGTTCAGCTGACCGCTACCGCGAGAAATATGAACTTTCCACACTTCGAATAGACGACTTTAAGGTAGCAATTGCGTATTTGCATGCGCTGCGCCGCGTATATGCCATCATAGGTGAGCCGGACAATGCGGAGAGCATTAAGAAAAAGTCCGAGGTTTGGACCGCAAAGATGAACTCTGACGAGCAGCGGGCGGCTGCGGGCGCTGGCAAGAAAGCCTAAGCGGCCCTATCTACCCTTGGTTTCCGTGGCGCTGAATTCTGTGTCCTCGGTTTCAGTAGTGTCTCGCAAATGGTGGAGCGAGTCGAATGGATAAATCCCCGAAATAGTCGTGCTTACCAGGTCCTCAGGATCGCCTGCGGCAAAATATACCGGTGCATTTGCATCCATAAACTCGGAGAGTACCTGGCGGCAGGCGCCACAAGGCGGTGTCGGTTGCTCTGCATCAAGGCACACGACCGCAATTTCGCTAAATCGTCTATGTCCTTCGGCAACCGCAGCTTGCACGGCGCCACGTTCGGCACAGTTCGTCAAACCGTATGAGCGGTTCTCCATATTCACGCCGGTATACACCTCTCCCGTAACGGTGCGCAGCGCTGCACCTACTCTAAAGTGCGAATAGGGTGCGTAGGCCTTCGTGGCTACAGCTCTTGCCTGCTGGAGCAGCTCGTCTCGACCGGTGTCCGGGTGCGTCTTGTCGGTTTTCATGTTTGTCGTGCTCCTTCTGATCTGTGGCTAACAGTCGCAAGGCGGCGTTCCGCCTTTGTTCCACCTTCGCGCCACCTGCGCTTAGCATGCGTTGACACCTACTGGGGCCTTCGGTACCATGAAGCCGGTGGACGGGCTACGAAAGCATGCCCTCTCCCATTATTGCGGATCGCCGTAGTGTGATCAAGGATAGGTATGGCTAAACGCATGCGTCTGATCGGCGGGGGCACCATGTTCCTGCTTCTGCTCTATCTCGCCTTGTTTCCTCGACCTTTAGGCACCGAACTGATGGTGAGTGTTGAGAGCAGCATAGCGCTACAGGATGCAGAAGCACGTTCACAGGGTGCGACGCTACCGCTTTTTCCCTTTCAGTTGGCTCCCTTCTTTGGATACATCGACTCAGAAGGAGTACTCACGTATAGGGACAGGATCCAGGGTGGCATTGCGTTGACCCAGGACGGTTTCATAAACTACTCCAGCGTCTCCGAGACCCATGTGTACCAAGATGGTTACGGCCGCATTGAGCGGGTGATTCAAGCTTCCGGATACCCGGTTCTCCGAGCTGGCCGGGTCTTTGTGCTGGGCCCGGGCGGTGGGCGCCTGTCGGAGTGGGGCGCAAACGGTGCACAAATGTGGGAACGCGAGTTTGCCTCGCTCATTACTGCATTTGATGCAACGGATACTACTGTTGTAGTGGGGCTGCTCTCGGGTGATCTGCTCGTTCTCAATGAAGAAGGACAGGAGATTCAGAGCTACCAAGCTCGTAGATCGCGTGTGCCGGTCGTGTATGGTTTAGATATTGAAACAAACGGGGACCGAGTTGCCCTGGTTTTTGGACTTGACCCGCAGATTGTCACGGTGCTTGAGCATGATGGTGAGCGTTATGCGCCACGCTTCGAGCGTGAGTTGGGCAGCGAGTTACGGGAGCCGGTGCCTGTGAAGTTCTTTGAGGCATCTGGACGGCTCGTGCTTGAGCAAATGGACACCTCAGGCATGAGCTCCTTGCTGAGTCTACGTTACGACGGGCGTGAAGCAGCAGAGCTGTCGCTGGTGGGGCGGCTCCATAGTCTACTTCAGCCTGTGGGAAGCCCGGTTCTTGTGGCGCTTGCCGAGGACTCACATATGCCTAATGGCTTTGAGTTACTGTTGTGGGCGGGCGCCGACCGCGTTGTTGCGCGGGTTCCGTTCTCCTCGGCCATATCGTTTCTTGGTGACGGCCCGGGTGGTTCCTTGCTGCTGGGCATTGATACACGAGTGCTGCAGTTGCGACTGGAGGAAGGTTAGCATGAGGCGCCGCTATGCCCACATCGGCAGGATTTGTTTCTTGGTATTGGTGCTCCTGAGCACTGGCCTTCTTCTTTGGTCTTGGCAGTGGCCACATGAAGAGGCTCGGGTATTTTCTGGATTTGGACAGTCTGCACATGATGGCTATCTGGTGGGCTTGAAGCTTGTTGCACCCGAAGCAGAGATCCAGCCGGTAGAGGGTGGGGAGGTTGTTTTCCGCTCTCGCCCATCGCGGCTTCCGCAACTCATTCCAAGCACGCTTGGTGGCGTGCTGGTGCTCGAACATGGGAGGAGCTTCCGTTCTTTGTACGGGCATCTTGATCCGGACTCTCTCGACTACCAAGTTAATAGACTGGAACTGGAAGACCAGGTTGGTCGTGTTGGACCGTATGGCTTTAACTCTGGAAGCTCCTTGCATCTGGAGATCTTTGATCTTGAACAGGACGTGAGAGTAAACCCCCTTCTTCTGCTACCACGAATGGAAAAACGTACCCGTCCGGTGGTACAAGCCGTACATTTGCGGTCAGTTAACGAAAATGATTCTTCCAATACAGCACCAGTTTTGGTACAAGGGGGTGTCGTTACGCTACCTGCCGGAAACTGGCAGATAGAGCTTTCAAGTTATGACACCATGGTTGCTGCTGGTGGTTCGCGCATATCGCCGCATTCCTACACGGTACGAGTGAATGACGAGGAGCGTTTTCGGATTGCCCACGATACTGCTGGTGTCCGGGAAGGCACCTTGCGACTTTCTGGTCGGCGTACATACCAGGAGTTTTATGAAGAGAGTGGAGCAGTGAGACTCACCACCGTTGAGGTAGGGGAGGCTCCCCTCGAACTTGTGATAGAGGTTCGTGATCATGTTGGCAACGTGACTCAGCGGAGTTTTCGTGTAATCCCGGTAGCGACAGAGTAATCGAGACTCCGGGCTTGTCGGTACATACAGAGCACAAGGATATTGGTATTAGGAAGGAACATCAGCCGGTACGTACATTCTCAATGCAACCTACCGAGCGTGAACGCTATGTTGAGGTTTGTTGTGTGGTGTGTGCTGCGGAAGCAGACAAACCCTACTGGGACTGCGGTGAGTACGGTTTCGTGCGCTGTAGTCGGTGTGGGCATGTATACCAGAATCCACAACCTTCTTTCCAGGATTTGGAAGCGCGTTATGCAGATGCGTATTTCACATACGAGCTGGAAAACGACGAGCTCTTTTTTGACCTCATGATCAAGGGCCTTTCAGACATAGGATTTGAGCAACGGGTGGCTGCACTTGCACCACGAAGCTTCCTTGATATAGGGTGTGCAACAGGTATGCTACCAGCGTATTTTGCTCAGCGAGGTTTTTCGGCCGAAGGAGTAGAGTTGTGTGAGCCCGCGGCGCGGTATGGACGTGAGCAGCGAGGCGTACCAATCTTCAACGGCACCCTGGAGCAGGCTGCATTCTCAGATGGGCGATTTGGGGTGGTTCACGCATCGCATCTCATTGAGCATCTGCGAGATCCGTTAGCCTTTTTGCAAGAGTGTAGAAGAATTATCGCCCCGAATGGGTATCTGGTCTTGGTTACGCCCGACACTCACGGGCTCCAAGCTCGGCTGTTTGGTTCTCGGTGGCGCTCGGCAATTGCTGATCACCTGCATTTATTCGGTCGGAGAAATCTGTGCCAACTGCTTTCTGACTGCGGCTTTACCGTTGAGGAGCAGCGAAGCTGGGGTGGGCTTGCGGCAGGAATTGCGCCGAGGCTCGTGAAGAGTCCTATTGACAAGGCCGCAAAACGTTGGAATTTCGGTGATGTTATGTTGTTGCTGGCCAGGCCGGTGTCAAATACCAGTACTTGACAGAATTTGTGCTAGTTTCTTAGGATACAGTACGGCGTCAACCCGATGAGGAGTCATTGAGAATGAATGCTGAGCAGCTTAATCAACTCTCTATAGAGAATCTTAGGCGCCTTGCCGACCGCTATGATGTCGACTATGCGGAAGATTCCGAGTCCTACGAGTTGGCCGAAATGGTACTTGAGGCGGTTGATGAGGCTCGCGCTGAGCGTGAGCGTAACAACAACCATGCTATTTCGGTGCAGGAGAAGAAGTATGAAATAGGTCGGGACAACGGCTTTGCTCCGACCGAAGAGATTACTGACAGTGACGGTGAGTCTTTCTCCATAGAGCAACTCTACGCTGAAACTCGCCTCGTCTTACTGTTGCGTGATCCTGCATGGGCCTACGCCTACTGGGAGATTTCTCCTGCAGATCTTGAGCGTCTCACAGCTCAACCGGGCTTTGAAGGGCTTTTTCTGCGAGTTTATGAATTGCAGACTGGTATCGCATCCAGTAGAGAAGCGGTTGGCTCCTTTGAGATACCGGTGCAGATTGACGACGCTAGTTGGTATATTAATCTGCCCAACCAGGGGACCTACTATAGAATTTCGTTGATTGCTGTAGTGAACGGAGTGGTGGAGACTCTTACTCAGTCCGATACCGTTGTAGTGCCCTTGGGGGCCCGGGCCATTGAAGAGGGCGCCGACCCAACGTCCGACACGGTGTTATCGCAGTCCGGGCTTCTTACGATGCAGGTTGACACGTATGAGGGTAGGGTTCCACAGAGAATTCTGTCGCTGATAGATGAATAGGCCCCAGCTCGTCCGGGTTGGGTACGAGAAGGTTCTCCCTGGTAGTGCAATTCCGCCGCAACTGAAGTTCGACGCGAGGTAAAACACATGTCTATAGGTAAGTTGATGCTGGTGTTACACGCCCATCTACCATATGTTCGTCATCCTGAATATGAGCATTTTCTTGAGGAAAGCTGGCTCTTCGAGGCTATTTCCGAGACCTACCTCCCGTTGCTCAGAGCAATGGATAATCTGGAAACTGACAGCATTCCTTTTCGTTTATGTATCTCAATTTCACCGACCGTTTCAGCCATGCTTAGGGATGAGTTGCTCCAGCAACGTTATCTTCGGCATGTAGACACCTGTTTGGAGCTTGCTGAGAAGGAACTTGATAGAACAAGCTCGCAGCCGGAGTTTCACAACCTGGCTCGTATGTATTATGAACTGTACAGTTCAAACCGTCTGGACTTTGAGGAAAAATATGAACGTAACGTGCTCAAAGGCTTTGACTATCATGCGAAACGAGGCAGACTAGAGCTCATTACCACCTCGGCCACCCATGCATTTCTCCCTTTGTATCAGTCGTATCCTGAGGCTATTGTTTCACAGATTCACACCGCAGTAGACCAACATGTTGAGGTCTTTGGGAAGGCGCCAAAGGGCTTCTGGATTCCGGAGTGCGGCTACTACCCGGGCTTGGAGCATCACCTTCGGGATGCCGGTATAGGGTATTTCTTTACCGCTGCACATGCGGTTATTTTCGCGCATGACAAGCCGCATTTCGGAGTATATAAGCCGGTCTCCTGTCCCAACGGTGTGGCGGTTTTTGGTCGCGACGCAGCCTCGGCGAACTCTGTTTGGTCATCTGAAGAGGGTTACCCCGGAGATCCAAATTACCGTGACTTCTATCGTGACATTGGTTACGACCTGCCGCTTGACTACATCGGCCCATATATCCATGAGAACGAGATACGAATTCCAACCGGCTTCAAGTACCATGCCATAAGCGGTAAGCAGCCGGATAAGTGGCCTTATGACCCCGCGGCGGCCCGTGAGACGGTAGCCGCCCATGCCGAGAACTTTGTGTATAAGCAACGTCGCCTGATGGGAAAGCTAGGTCAACTCATGGGTTCAACACCCGTTGTTACCAGTCCCTACGACGCTGAGTTGTTTGGCCACTGGTGGTTTGAAGGTCCTATGTGGCTGGAGAGCGTGATACGGAAGATTCATGCGACCGAGGGGGAGATTGAGCTCGTAACTCCTTCACAGGTGCTCAAAGAAGAACCGCCGCAACAAACGATACAGCCTGCCTTCTCAAGCTGGGGCAACAAGGGTTACTCCGAAGTCTGGCTTGATCACACCAACGACTGGGTATATCGACATACCCACAAGGCTATAGAGCGCATGATCGACTTGGTGGACAGATATCCAGATGAGTCAAGCCTTCGGGGGCGTATGCTGAATCATGCCGCGCGTGAGGTGCTCCTGTGCATGTCCTCGGACTGGCCATTTATCATGCGGGCTGGAACCAATGTTTCGTACGCGGTGCGGAGGGTGAAGGAGCATGTGCACAACTTCACACGTATCTATGACTCGCTCTCAAGTGGCGATATTAGCACTGAGTGGCTAACCAAGATTGAGAAGCGCAATAACATCTTCCCGAATCTGGATTATCGGGTTTTTCGGCGTCGTAGCAGTGAGATTGAACAGAGCAAAATCCTCAAGATGAGATAACTGGCGTTAGCCAAGATTCATCGCGACCAGCCTTCCATTTCCTCGTATATCCCCCGAATTAGGGGGCTTTGACCCAATTTCGTGTCTCTTTCCGCGTGTTCCTTCCTTTGTTTACACATCTGTATAGTAGTTTTGGCGGTATTTCTCATAACATTCGCAAAACTATTCGGTCGACATGATTGACATCTGCGCTCAGTAGATTATTATCTATCAACAGTGGGAAAAAGTGGGAATAATTCGCAATATGTGGGGAAATGGGGATGATTACGGGGCAATATCATAACGCCTTGGACGAAAAGGGTCGTCTCTCAGTTCCTCAGCGCATTCGGGCAGAGATTACCGGCAATGTGTTGGTAATTACCCGTGGTATTGATGCGTGCTTGTGGTTGTTTCCGCCAGAAGAGTGGAAGACGCTTTCGGACAGTCTCATGAGTGCGGCCTCGCCGTTTACCAAAAAGGCAAGGTTGATGCAGCGGCGCATTATTGCACCGGCTGTTGAGCTTGAAATTGACAAGTCCGGGAGGATCACCATACCCCAAAGTCTTAAGGAGTCGGCAGGGTTAACAAAGGACTGTGTGATTCTTGGGATTAAAAAGTATATCGAGGTTTGGGATGAGTCCGCGTATGAATCGTACCTGAGTACGAACGAGGATGAGTTTCAGGAGGCGGCCGAGGAACTGGGAGGGCTCGTCTCGTTTTAGGATTGCGTAACCGGAAGGGGGAGACCGCATGGACGTGCTACACACCTCAGTGATGGGGGATGAGGTTCTGCGGTATCTGGCGCCGGAGAATGAGCAGGGGGAGCTGCTTATTGATGCAACCTTGGGCGAAGGCGGGCACTCGGAGCTTTTTCTGAAACATCATCCAGGGCTTTCGGTAATTGGTCTTGATGCCGACGGTGTCATCTTGGAGCGGGCGCGTGAGCGTCTTGCTCCGTTCGGGGGGAGGGTGAAGCTGGAACAGGCCTGGTTTGATGAATATCTTGCCAATTACTCGGAAGATGAACGCCCAACGCGGGCGCTATTTGACCTCGGTATATCCATCTTCCACTACCGCGCCTCGGGGCGCGGCTTTTCATTTTCCGTTGATGAGCCGCTGGACATGCGGTTGAGCCCGAGTGCAGAGGTGTCGGCTGCTGAGTTCATAGCAGAAGCGCCGGAAGCTCGCCTGGCGGAGGTCTTCTTCCTTTATGGTGAAGAGCGATTCTCACGCCGATTTGCGCGCGCTATTGTTGCGAGGCGTGTTGAGCGTCCAATTTTTACGGCGAAGGACCTGGCCGACATCATCTGGGGCGCTTCACCGGCACAGTATCGTCATGGGCGTCTGCATCCGGCAACCCGCAGCTTCCAGGCGCTGCGAATTTTGGTCAACAGTGAGCTTGAACGATTGCCGAGGGCCTTGCAGCATGCGTGCCGCGTGTTAGCCATAGGTGGGCGCATTGGCGTCATTTCTTTTCATTCCTTAGAGGACCGAATAGTGAAGCATTTTTTTCGCGAAATCAGCAAAGCCTGTATCTGTCCTCCCGAGTTGCCGATATGTAAATGTGGAGGTACTGCTCGTTTTGAGGTACTGACCAAGAAGCCGGTATATCCCAGTGATCAGGAAAGTCGCGACAATCCGCCCTCACGGAGTGCGAGGTTGCGCGTCATTCGTAAGCTAGCCGAGCCGGTGGGGCAGGCTGAGGTGGCGTCGGCATGAATCATAGACTATCAAAGGTGCTCATCTGGGCATTGATCATTCTTTTGCCCAGTATGGTCTTCCTCAACGTGCGGAGGTCTTTCCAATTTTATCAGCTTGAGCGTGAAATTGCTGCACTTGAAGCGCGTCAGCTGAGGATGTTTGAGGCCAACAAGCGGGCCATTGCGGGCATTGCTGTCTTGCGTTCACCGGCCCGTATACGGCGTGTTGTCGAGGAGGCTGAACTTCCCATCCTGCCATTGACTCCGGAACAACTGATTCACGTACGTATTTTTACCGGAGATGGAAATGCAAATTCCGGAGATGGAAATGCAAATGACTAACTCTTTCACGGCGCCAGGACAGCACCTGCCGCACTCACACGGTGCCTGGGCTGCTTCCGCAGCCAGCCCGGCTGGGAATTATTCGTCGCCGGGCTTAGGCTTGGGCGGTTATACACTCAAGTCCTTGTGCGAAATAACCGGTGGCCGAGCTGTCGGTGCTGGTGAGTTAAGTTTTAGTCGGCCAGCCGTGGACTCACGAACTGTCCGTACGGGACAGCTGTTTGTGGCGCTTCCGGGAGAGCGTGCTGATGGTCATAACTTTCTCCAAGAGGCCTTCGCAGGTGGCGCAACGGTGGCTCTTGTTGGCGAGACCTACGCGGAGGCAGCAGGCGCGAGTCTGAGGCCACCAAAAGGTCGCGGATATTGCGTCGTTCCGGACACGCTACGGGCACTTCAGCAGCTCTCACGGGCACATCTTCAGCAATTCCCACTGCTGCGCCGCATTGCGGTCACCGGTAGTAACGGCAAGACCACCACGAAAGAGCTCATTGCATCTGTCTTGTCGCAGAATGCCCCCACCTTTGCTACCGCCGGAAACTACAACTCCGAGATTGGCGTTCCCTTGGCAATTTTTGACATTCAGCCCGAACAGCGATTTGGTGTTTTTGAAGTAGCTATGAACCGGCCTGGTGAGATTGCGGTGTTGGCGGAGTTGGTGCAACCCGAAATAGCGTTGATTACGAACATAGGATCCGCGCATGTGGGAAATCTTGGTGACCTGCAGCGCATAGCAGAAGAGAAGAGGCAGGTGTTTTCCTGCTTTAATGGCGAGCAAGCTGGTTTTGTGTACGAAGACGAGCGGTTCTATTCATTCTTGACCGATGGCCTTCATGGAGAAGTGCACAGTTTCGGCCCGCGTAGCATTGAGGGTTTTGAGGGCTTTGAGCTGCAAGGACTTACCGGAAGCATTATCAGCTATCAAGGACTTGATATTAGACTCCCTCTGCCGGGTGCCTTCAATGTGCGAAACGCACTTGCTGCGGTCGCCATTGCCGTATACCTGGGGCTGGATCCAGAGCAGATCCGCGCCGGGCTTGAGCGTGTTCCGGCTATGTTCGGTCGTGGTGAGATTCTCCACGGCCCGGTGACGGTGCTGCGTGACTGCTACAACGCCAACCCCGACTCGGTTCGCGAGGCGCTTGACTTTGTTGCCGGACTTGATTGGTCGGGCCGGCGAGTGGTGGTGCTGGGTTCAATGAAGGAGTTGGGGGATGAGACAGCCAGTGCGCATGCCAAGATTTGTGCTGCCGCTCGAGCAATGCGTCCAGACGCCTTGTTTTTGGTGGGCGAGGAGTTTGCAGAGGCGTATGCGGAGGCATGTGCCGAGACATATGCCGAGGGCGATGTCAAACCGCACCATGCAACAACGACGGCAGGTATTGAGGCGAGTCTTTCGCAGTATCTGCGCGAGGGTGACTTTGTTCTGCTAAAGGGCAGTCGGTCAATGGCACTTGAAGACCTCACCTCTATTTTTACGCAAGAGCGAAGGAAGGGCAGTTCATGAGTTACGCTCTGCGTGCTGGCCTTATGGTCGAACGAGTAGATAGGCGTCCGGTGGACTCCTTCCTGCTGGCAACCCTGGTGTTGCTTGTTGGAATGGGTCTTTCGGTGTTGTTTTCCGCCTCCTATTTTCGAGCTGACCGGCTCTTTGGCGAGCCCACATACTTTCTGCGGCGCCAGATCGTTTGGTTGGTATTAGGAATGCTTGGTGCATTTACTGCAACGCGCGTTTCGCTTGAGGCATTGCGTAAGGTTATACCACTCCTGCTTGTTCCGACTCTTGCGTTTATGTTACTGAGCTTCGTGCCTCGTGTTGGTGTGCAGGTTCTTGGCGCCCGCCGATGGATTGTGTTGTTTGGATACAGTTTCCAGCCCTCTGAACTTGTTAAGCTGAGCCTGATTCTGTATCTCTCTCACATACTCAGTCGCAAGCGCGAGCAGTTCAACGATCCAATTAACGCGATTTTGCCCCCGGTGCTTGTAGCCGGATTCTTTGTTGCCCTTATCTATGCCCAGAACGACTTCTCTACTGCATTCTTTGTGCTACTCGTTACCTTGTTAATGTTCTTCGTCTCTGGCTTTCCGTTGCGCTATTTCCTGAGTATGACAATCATGAGTGCGCCCATTGCTACCATTTTGCTTTTGAGTCGTGAGCACAGGGTTCGGCGTGTGCTCGCCTTTGTTGATCCAGGACGCGATCCAGCTGGCACTGGGTATCAGATCCTGGCGTCCCAAGGTGCCTTGGCCGATGGAGGGCTCTGGGGCGTAGGTATAGGCCGCAGTGTTCGTAAGCTGGGGGGCTTGCCTGAGGCGCATTCGGACTTTGTGTTTGCCGTGTTGGGAGAGGAGTTTGGGTACATCGGGGTCGTTGTTGTGCTCGGGCTCTTTGCGGTGTTTGCATACCGCGGATTCTCGCTCGCATTTCGGCTAGAGGACAGTTTTCGTTCCTTTCTTGCCTTTGGGCTTACCGCCGGTATTGCGCTTCAGGCTGCTCTCAATATGGCAGTGGTTGTTGGTATGGTACCAGCCACCGGGATACCACTGCCCTTTTTCTCGTCTGGCGGTTCGTCGATTGTTGTATCGCTGGTGATGGCGGGGCTCCTTCTTAACCTTTCACGAGACGCATCTGTGTCCGAGGGAGGGGTTCATGGCTGATATGGTTCTGGGACGACGAGTTGCTCGCAATCAAGGTGGCGGCAAGCGAGTAGTTTTCGCCTTATGCGTAGCTGGATTTTTGCTGGTGCTCATTGGGCTAGGGGAGTTGATATTTCATGTAGCCATAGCACCACGTGTGAGAATAGAGCGGGTGGTTCTTGAGACCGACCTGCCAATGACTCGCGATGCCATTTTTGCAATTGCTGGCATTCGAGGCGATGAACACTATTTTTCGTTTGATGCCGAAAACGTGCGCTCACGACTTGAGGCGTTTCCATCGGTGCGTTCCGCCGAGGTTGAGATGAGTTTCCCCGATACGGTGCGTATTTCGGTCACTGCCCGCACTCCGTTGGCGGTACTGCTCACCGGCAGTTCTAACGGAACCGCTGTAGTGGTAGATGAGCAGGGGTATGTTTTTGAACCCTTCGCTTCACCTTCGGAGTATGGGCTCCCAGTGCTTTCCGGGCTTCGCTTTGAACGCTCTCCTATAGGTGCTCGTTTACCGGAATCGCTCCATGCGACATTGCGCGATTTAGAGTATCTGCGTCTGCACTCACCGGCAACTGCATCTCAGCTTTCTGAGCTGCGAATAAGTAGGCGGGGTGAACATGAACACGAGTTGGTTCTCTATCCGGTGAACCACCGAATTCCGGTTCGTATAGGGTCTCGTCTTGATGAAGAGTTATTGAGGTACGTTCTCATGGTTCTTGATGTGTTACGACGCAACGAGGGATATGAGTCTCGAATTACCGAGCTTGATTTTCGAACCGGTGAAGTTGTTTTCCGTTTGGGGGAGAGTGAATAGTGCGGACCGACCCGTTTATAGTTGGACTTGATATTGGAACCACCAAAATCGCAGCGGTCATTGCCGAGTACGGTGACACAGGCATGCTGGAGATTGTGGGGGTAGGTGTTGCCCCGTCGTATGGGCTTCGCCGTGGTGTCGTTATCAACATTGAGTCGACCCTTAAGTCGGTACACGCGGCGGTTGAAGCAGCGGAGCAGATGGCGGGCTTTGAGGTGCAGCAGATTGTCGTTGGAATTGCTGGTGGACATATTGAGGGAATTAACTCGCGGGGGGTCGTAAAGGTAACGGGCCGTGGGCGGGAGATTACCCAGCATGATGTGGACAGGGTGATTGAGGCTGCACGCGCGGTGTCTATTCCTATGGATCGTGAAGTGCTCCATGTCATTCCTCAAGAGTACATTGTTGACGATCAGGACGGGATCAAGGATCCGCTCGACATGATAGGCGTCCGGCTGGAGGCAGAGGTTCATATCATTACCGGTTCCGTGACCTCTGCTCAGAATCTTGTAAAGTGTGTGAATAGAGCTGGCTTTCGCGTGGAAAGTTTTGTATTGGATTCGCTGGCAGCTGCTCGGGCAGTGTTGTCGCGAGATGAAATGGAGCTGGGAGTACTCGCGCTGGACCTGGGTGGTGGCACGACCGATGTACTGGTATATCTGGAGGGCGCACCCTACTTTACGAGTGTTGTTCCGGTTGGGGGTGCACAGGTGACCTCAGATCTCTCGATCATGCTCAAGACACCCATGGAGTCGGCTGAGCGCATTAAGCGCGAAGCGGGTTGCTGTTATCTTCCAATGGTCGATGAAGGTGATCCGGTGATTATTCCAAGCGTTGGGGGTAGGCCTCCTCTTTCAATAGATAAGTCCCGCATTTGCGGAATTGTGCAGCCGCGCATGGTGGAGATCTTCTCTATGGTGCGCGAAAAGCTTGAACAGAAGAACCTGCTCCGGCACCTGGGTGGCGGTATAGTACTGACCGGCGGCGGCGCACTGCTGCCGGGTGCAGTTGAGCTTGCGCAGGAAATGTTTGGCTGTGCTGCACGCGTTGGTCTGCCGGGCGAACATGGGGGCTTAACTGATCAGTATCAGACTCCGGAGTTGGCAACAGCTGTTGGGCTCGTCCTGTACGCGGCCGAAGGCATGGAGCCAGCTGGCGGAGACAGAAAGACGAAGAAAGAGGGTTCCTCAATGCTCGGAGGGTTGGGGAGCTGGTTACGAAATTTTTTTGAATAGACTTGAGTTGCAGCCCACACTTGGGGAGTGTGGAGTGCTTGGTTTCACCTGGGAGGGGAAGGCATGAAGATCGAGATAACCGAAGAAAACTCAATGTTGAGTGACAGTGTCGGTACACCAACCATCATTAAGGTGATTGGCGTGGGCGGCGGTGGTAGTAACGCAGTCAACCGCATGATCACCGCTGGGCTGGCGAATGTTGAGTTCATTGTTGTGAATACCGACCTGCAGGCACTAAAACTTGCCAAGGCGGAGATGCGGGTGCCGCTTGGTTCAAAGCTAACCGGTGGACTCGGTGCTGGCGGCAAACCTGAAGTGGGTGAGAAGGCAGCGCTTGAAGACAAGGAAGAAATTCAAAACATGGTTCGTGGTGCCGATATGGTGTTCATTACTGCTGGAATGGGCGGTGGCACCGGTACCGGTGCGGCTCCGGTTATTGCACAGATTGCCCGTGAGATGGAAATTCTCACAGTCGCAGTGGTTACCAAACCCTTTGACTTTGAGGGCCGCAAGAAGAAACGCCTTGCCGATGAGGGTATTGTGAAGCTGCGCGAAGCAGTAGATACGCTTATCACGATACCGAATCAACATCTACTCAAGATTGTTGAACGAACTACGCCCATCACTGAAGCATTCCTCATTGCTGACGACGTGCTGCGTCAAGGTGTGCAGGGCATATCGGATCTTATTACACGCCCCGGTATGATTAACATAGACTTCGCCGATGTGAAGACAATTATGAATGGTCAGGGTGACGCTCTCATGGGCATAGGTGTTGGCAATGGGGACAACCGTGCGGTAGATGCAGCGACAAATGCCATTAACAACCCTCTTCTTGAGGACGCTCGCATTGAAGGGGCTAAGGGCATTCTGGTGAACGTTTCCAGCGGTTTGGACTTTTCACTCTCGGAATACGAAGAGGTTATGAGTATCATAACCGCAAATGCGGACGACGATGCCCTCATTATTGCAGGCACCGCAATTGATGAACTCATGGAAGACGAGGTCAAGGTTTCGGTTATTGCAACCGGATTTGACTCAGACGATGGTGAACCGCGCCGCCCTGTAGAAAAAGATGAAAAAGGCAAGGAAGAGTTTATTTCCCTAGATCAGTGGGTGCAGATGACGCATAGAGGAAGTGGCTCTACCGATGAACAGGGGCGCCCAAATGATATGGCCGATGAGTTAGGCATTCCAGCGGTTCTGCGTTATGGCAGACGCATGCACGGCGCAGGGAGCGCAAACGGCTCATGACCAAGAATGGCCGGCTGCTCCAGCGATATGAAGACTATCTCCGAGTTGAACTTCGATTAGCTCCTCGAACTGTGGAGACCTACATGCGCGAGTGCCGGGTATTCGGCGAGTATCTTGATGCGCATAAGTTCGACGCCTGTAGTGTAGATGCAACCGAAATCATTGAGTATCTCGTGGATCGACAGACCGCAAAAAAAGGGGTAGACCAACGCACTGGGCCCA